>NZNP01000089.1 GCA_002694945.1 Gammaproteobacteria bacterium | reverse complement strand
AAAACTAAGAGCGCTAATTGAACAAACAAAGATGGAAGGATCGTTCAGCGAACAAATATATCTGCCTGTAAGGCAACTTGGCATACTCCTTCAATCGCAAGGCTATCAAGATGAGGCGATAGCAGAGTTCAGACAACTCCAAAACATTATTCACAGACACTACGGCGTTTATTCCCCGCTACAATTAGAGCCTCTCGATTTCATTATTAACTCACAAATACAAAATGGCGACATTGGTGCCGCCGACGTCCAACATCAATTTAGTTATCGCGTATCGATGAAGTCGTTTTCACCGAACCAATTAGAGTATACGGACGCCAAAATCAGACTCGCTGACTGGTATAGATTTACAGCGAGGTTTGACAGAGCCCTGAAACTTTACAAGGAGTCAGCTCTAAACCTTAATAAAGATGACCTAAGGGCAATAAGTCGAGTCAAACGATCAATTGCGCTTACAAGCTACTTGTCAGGTAGATGTTGCCTTGAAGATGAACTTGCTGCCGCTTACAACATCGGGGTTAAAGCGCCTGATTTTGATCGAGCCGACCTAGAAAGAGCGCTTATAGATTATGTTGACGCAAGCTATCTTGCTGGTTCCGAGGTAAACCTTGAAAAATTTTCTCATGAACTTTCGAAGAATCTGGAGCCAGCTCTACTTGGTTTCCAAAACCCAAAAGCTCTCTTTTCAACACTCGCCAAGTCAAGGGGCTTTAAGGACAGTAATGCACAGATCATCTTGTTCAAAGATACAGAGACCGGATTCAGCTTTGGTAAGAATCGATCAAAGCCTGACCCAGTATCGGTCGGCAACCCTGTAACTATGTGTGGTGAAACTTACAGGAGTCTGGTCAAAAACAAAGATCAAAAGTTGAGCATCGACGTCACAGTTGACATCAACCCGCAGGGCAAGCCAATCCTGATCTCGCTAGCAGGCGACGCGCCTCCCAAACTTAACCGTTATATCAGGACCTCTTTACATAACAGTCGATTCAGACCGGCGATAGATCAGTTTGGCAAACCTTCCGAATCAACCATTTCCTTTCGGCAAACATTCTCAGCAAACAATTTGTCAATAACGAGCTCTGCGAATGTCTACGATTGGAGTAATCAGATGGTAGCTCAGTCATGCCAGTTGACAGAGTTGGCAAGCCTATAAACATACCAGTATGTAAATCTTAAACCACTCTCACAAGAACCTTGCTATCCAGGTTTCCAATAACCGCAGGTTAGATTCACGCCAAATTCGGCAGATAATTTCGCTCTAGACCCACTCGAACATCTTCGGGAATAACCATCGATCGCCTCTCGTCGAGGTCCATACAAACCCCGACAGAGTCATGCACTCCGAGTAACAAGCCTGTGTCTTTGACAAACATCCATCGGCGACTCTGCCGCCACTTTTCCCCAAAGGCTACATCTGCTGAAAGAGATAGAACCGCATCATCGAGCCTAGGTTTAGCGAATACAAACTGTCGAGTTTCCATCATTGCCCAACTGTAACGCCTGCCTGCTCGGTCATTCAATTGAGGCGGCCCAAAAGTGTCTTGAGATTGACCAGGAATAGGCCGATGCATAATGAACATCAATTCTAGGTCTTCACGCAACTGACCTTGAGAATCGCAGTCCTCCGGAAGAATGATATTTTCACGCCGGCCACTCATCATGCCAGGTATGGGCTCATCGCTGATTAAATCTTCAAGGTCTTCGAGAAGAACCTGTTTGGGCTCTTTCAGCGATAAGGAGCGAGGTGTCGCATAATCCGGAATTTCGATCTTTAGCTTCAACAGATCACCTTCCAGTGGAGAAGTTCGTGGTTTCTGCGTTTCCTTATCAATTATGCCTGTTCTTACAATGAAGCAAGCTGAAAGCTGACCGGTCTCCTGGTTACGAATCTCAAAGTAACCTGTAACCCCTATAGTCCCGTTTGCCTTTATCAGACCACCTCGAGTTTCGAGTCGATTGCCCTCAAACTGTTCTTGAAAAAATCGACTATAGGTTTCGAACCGACGCAGTTTTTCATGAGCTCCAGGTATGAGACCGGAACCCTCGAGTATTTGTTGAAAAGCTGAATCGACACGAGCCAGATAAAATCGAACATTCATGTGACCCAGGGAGTCTATTTCCGATTCATCAACGACAGATTCCTGCCAAAGGGGTAACTGGGTCATACGGGTTTCACTTTATAAAAGAACGGCATCCTAAGGGATTATTCATTACAGATTAACCGTGCAATCGCGTCGTATAAGTTACAATGATTTCATTCAAGATCATGGTTTGAGGACCTTTCGATGAACATTAATTACGCAACTCTGGATCATGGCCTAGGTGAAGAAATCGACATGTTGAGAAGCATGGTCAACAAGTTTGCTCAAGCTGAAATAGCACCGCGAGCTATGTCTATTGATAAGTCCAACGATTTCCCCACTGATCTCTGGATGAAAATGGGAGACATCGGCATCCTTGGTATCACCGCACCTGAAGAATTCGGCGGAAGCAATATGGGCTATCTTGCACATATTGTAGTTATGGAGGAGATCAGCCGAGCGTCTGCGTCAGTCGGACTATCCTATGCCGCTCACTCTAACCTATGTGTAAACCAGATAGTACGACATGGCACCGGGGAGCAAAAAGCACGCTACCTACCTGATCTTTGCAGTGGAAAACACATCGGTGCTCTAGCAATGTCGGAGCCTAGTGCTGGCTCAGATGTCGTTAGCATGAAACTGCGTGCCGAAAAGCAAGGCGACACCTATGTGCTGAACGGCAACAAAATGTGGATTACCAACGGACCGGATGCCAATACCTATGTTATCTATGCCAAAACTAACCCCGATGCAGGTTCTCGAGGTATTACAGCATTTCTGGTCGAGAGGGATTTTTCAGGATTTTCTCGTGCGCCAAAACTCGACAAACTAGGCATGCGAGGCAGTAATACATGTGAGTTGGTTTTCGAGGATTGTGAAGTGCCTGCTACAAATGTTCTGGGTCGGGAAGGAGCTGGTGTAGGCGTTCTCATGTCTGGCCTCGATTACGAGCGAACGGTCCTTTCAGGCGGCCCTATCGGCATCATGCAAGCATGTCTCGATGCAGTCGTACCTTATGTCCATGAGAGGAAGCAGTTTGATCAGCCAATAGGCGAATTCCAATTAATGCAGGGCAAATTAGCTGACATGTACACCGTTCTCAGTGCCTGTCGGGCGTACGGGTATGCCGTGGCCAGATCCTGCGACAAAGGACAAGAAACGAGAAAAGATGCCGCCGCCGTAATTCTTCACACGGCTGAACAGGCCACCCAGTGTGCCTTGCAAGCTATTCAGACACTCGGAGGAAACGGTTACATTAACGACTACGATACTGGTCGTCTTCTGCGGGATGCGAAGCTTTACGAAATCGGAGCGGGAACATCAGAAATAAGGCGCATGTTAATCGGCCGAGAACTGTTTATGGAATCGAGCTAATGGAGAAGACGGCTCTATGGGCACCCACTGATTCACAAATCGCCAGTAGTCAGATGACTGCTTTTCAACACTCTATTGAACGAAATTACGGTATCACCTTCGAGAGCTATAAGGATCTGCACGAATGGTCAATCAATAACACAGCATTTTTTTGGCAAGAAATCTGGGACTTTTGCGAGATTAAATCCCAAAAGCTCCCCAACGACACTATTAGAGAACCAGAACTTTTCCCTGGTGCGCAATGGTTTACAGGTAGTCAACTGAATTTTGCCGAAAACATGTTGCGTAACAGGGATGAGCAACCCGCAATTATTAGCCTGCAGGAAAATGGCAACCGAACCACATTGTCTTACAACCAACTCCACCGAGCTGTCACCAAGCTTGCCGCTGCCATGCGTTCCTC
The DNA here is from genome assembly GCA_002694945.1 of Gammaproteobacteria bacterium. Classification (GTDB taxonomy): domain Bacteria; phylum Pseudomonadota; class Gammaproteobacteria; order Pseudomonadales; family Azotimanducaceae; genus UBA9659. The sequence continues at coordinate 38,168 of NZNP01000089.1, read as the reverse complement.
CGGCATAAAGAAAGGCGACCGCGTTGTCGGTTTCATGCCAAATATATCTGAGACGGTTATTGCGATGTTAGCAACCACAAGCCTTGGCGCAATATGGTCATCATGCTCACCAGACTTCGGCGTTGCTGGGGCTTGCGATCGCTTCGGCCAAATTAAGCCCAGATTGTTATTTGCGACTACACGTTATCAATACAACGGTAAAACAATTGACTGTCTCGAAAAAGTAAAAGCAATACAGTTAGCTCTGAAGTCGCTGGACTTGACGGTTGTTGTATCGGCTGAAGATGACATCTGTCAATCTACTCTGAGCAAAGTCGTAAGCTGGCATGACTACCTAACGAATGCTCCCGAAAGCCAGCTAGTCTTCACGCCAGTAGATTTCGATCACCCGTTGTACATTATGTATTCTTCCGGCACCACCGGAGCTCCTAAATGTATTGTCCATGGTACAGGCGGGACTTTGCTGCAGCACCTGAAAGAGCACAAACTTCACACCAATGTCACAAGACAAGATGTACTATTTTACTTTACAACTTGTGGCTGGATGATGTGGAATTGGCTGGTTTCTGGTCTAGCCTGCGGCTGTACATTAGTGCTTTACGACGGCTCTCCATTTGCACGTTCAGGGCATATACTGCTCGACGCCATAGATGAGGAAAAAATTACCATCTTCGGAACGAGCGCGAAGTTTATCGCGGCAATCGAAAAGCAAGGGCTAAAACCAAGAAATACTCATAAGCTCGATTCCCTCAAAAGTATACTTTCAACTGGCTCTCCTCTTAGCGAGACCAGTTTTGAATACGTGTACCGCGATATAAAAGAAAACGTTTGTCTATCATCGATTTCCGGAGGCACCGACATTATTTCCTGCTTCATGTTAGGCAATCCCAATCTGCCCGTATTCAGCGGAGAAATCCAATGCTTGGGTTTGGGTATGGCAACCGAGTTCTGGGACGAATCTCACCAAGCTCTGGTAGGCACCCTCGGAGAACTTGTCTGTGTTAAACCTTTTCCGTCCATACCTATTGGTTTTTGGAATGATCCCGACAATGAACAATTTTTCGGCGCTTACTTCCAACAGAATCAGGGGGTATGGACTCATGGTGACTATGGCGAGCTCACAGAACGTGGAGGCGTAATTATCCAGGGACGGAGTGATTCAGTGCTGAATCCCGGTGGTGTAAGGATCGGTACGGCTGAAATCTACCGTCAAGTCGAAACAATTCAGGAAGTCACAGATGCCATCGTTGTCAGCCAAGACTGGGGGGATGACGAGCGAGTTATACTCTTCGTTGTTTTGCAGCATGGTTTGAATCTCGACGATGAACTGATTGCCCATATAAAACTCGTTATCCGCCAGAATACAACTCCCCGACACGTTCCCGAAAAAATTATCGCTGTACCGGACATACCCAGAACTATCAGCGGAAAAATAGTAGAACTAGCGGTTCGAAAGATCATCCACGGTCAGCCAGTGGACAATACTGATGCTTTGGCAAACCCAGAAGCACTCGATTTCTTTGAAGGCCTTGAGGTGCTTAGAACCTAAAAGAAATGGATATAATCAACCGACATTTAATTCTCTTCTCACGAAAATTCATTAAATCGTTTACTGAATCCAGGGGCCGCTTCAGGAAAGTTACCATTTGCGCTCTCGAGCTCTGTCTTTATGTATTTGACCGAAAGAGGCCCTAAAATGTGATAGATTTTTGCTGCTAAATGCCTAGCATCAAATCCAGGCCATGAGGTTGGTAGAAGTCGCCGCGGAATAGGTACTTCCTGCAGCAGTAAACGGCGATAATCCTGAATTAACATCAGACGTACGAAGCACGCCGTTTCAAATAATGTTTCCGTTTCCCCTTCATTGTTCTTAAACCAACTCAAGATTGGTCTATAGCGATTTAGAAACTGATTGTAACCTTGGGCAACCTCGTCTAATCGCCAGCTTTTATAGACCAGGTCACGAATTATCTCTGCTGAGGATATTTCCGGCGTGGTTGCAGACATAAGCAACACTTCATCCTGTGCAGAAAATTTACGCAGCGTCTCGATCAAGTCTCCACCACCCTCCCCCGGTTTAGCCAACACACCTGCTGTCACACTGCGATACCCTTGCCAACGAAGCGAGCGCGAAAGCTTTTCTTTCCTCTCCTCACTCACTCCCCTTAAAATTACTAACTGCCAACTTCCAGACCAGTCAGCCTCATGCACCGAGTAGATTCGTCTGGCAGCTCTTTCGTATTCCTGCTTACCATATTCGCTGAAGCGGTAGTAACTCCGTCGACCTAAGCGATGCGCTTCAAGCCAATCATCCTGAACCAAACGAAAAACCGTAGTACGAACCAAACGTTCATTAATCTTAAATTTCGCTAAAACTGAAATCAGACTACCGAGCCAAACATTACCACCGTGCTGCGAGACAATATCTCCAAAAAATGTAATGACCAAAGATCTGGTTCTGAAAGGCTTACGTTGCGTAAACTCTTTCAGTAATACTGTAGGACTATCTGTCGATTCCAATTACGACTCCTCCCTGACAAAACAAATAGTCAGATTAGCGATACGAATATAGCGCAACGTCGGACGATTTTTGTATTATTTTACATTTTAGGAGCGAAGCACTGTCATGCCCAACCCGCCTTGCTTAGACCCCTTACATCCCATCGAAACAGCCAGCGTCGATGAACTCAGAAGCCTACAACTAAAGCGTCTGCGTCACAGTCTGCAACATGCATTCAACAATTCACCCATGTATCAGGACATGTTCCGAAAACACGATGTGCATCCAGACGATCTGAACTCTCTGGATGATCTAACGAAGTTTCCTTTCACAACAAAACAGGATCTTCGGGACAACTACCCCTTCAGAACATTTGCAACAGAGATGGAAAACATCGTAAGAATCCATGCTTCAAGCGGAACAACCGGAAAGCCAACGGTTGTTGGCTACACAAAGAACGATATCGATACTTGGGCTAATGTCACAGCTCGCTCTATAAGGGCCGCGGGCGGTCAGGCAGCCGACAAAATACACGTATCTTATGGATATGGTCTATTTACGGGAGGGCTTGGCGCCCATTATGGGGCCGAGATGTTAGGTTGTACCGTAATTCCCTTCGGTGGAGGTCAAACCGAACGACAGGTCCAATTGATAGCCGATTTCGACCCCGACATCATCATGGTCACCCCATCATATATGCTAAATATTGCTGATGAAATGGAGCGACAAGGTGTAGATCCACATGAACTTTCGTTGCGATTGGGTATTTTCGGTGCTGAGCCTTGGACAGATGCTATGCGCACTGAGATTGAAGCAAGAACAGACATAGAGGCGGTTGATATCTATGGGCTTTCGGAAGTCATCGGTCCAGGTGTAGCTCAGGAGTGCCTTGCAACAAAGGATGGGCCTACTATTTGGGAAGACCACTTTTATCCTGAAATCGTAAATCCTGAGACTGGCCTTCCTATTGCAGATGGAGAAGAAGGTGAGCTCGTATTTACCAGCTTGACCAAGGAGGCAATGCCAATCATTCGATATCGTACTCGCGATCTCACAAAGTTACTGCCAGGCACGGCACGGACCATGCGCAGAATGGCAAAAATTACTGGACGCAGTGACGACATGATGATCATAAGAGGTGTGAACGTATTTCCCTCACAAATAGAAGAACATCTCCTATCTGTTAAGGGTCTGTCTCCACACTATCAGATAGAACTTGACAAGGAGCACCACCTAGATGTCATGACAGTGAATGTGGAAACTACAAATGCTTCCTCAAATGAAGCCAATGGAGAGGAACTTGCCCGCCGGATTAAAACTTATATAGGAGTCACAGCCAAAGTGATAGTTCACGACTCGGGTACTATTGCGAGATCAGAAGGCAAAGCGAAACGTGTCATAGATAACCGCTAACCGACATCCAAGAAGAAAATTTACGGGAGTAGACGAATGCTGGGCCTGAAAGGAAAGAGAGCTATAGTCACGGGAGCCGGAGGAGGTATCGGCAATGAAATCTGCGCACGTCTTGCGTCCGAAGGCTGCGATGTTGCACTGTTCGATATCAATAGAATTGCCGCTCAGCAAGTCGCTGCGCAACTCAGCTCGGTCAAGACCTCGATACACGAAGTCGATATTTCAGACTACGAAGCCGTCGGCTTCGCAGTCAACGAAGCCGTCGAGCAGCTAGGAGGATTGGACATACTAGTAAACAATGCTGGCTGGGACATTGCTCAGCCATTCCTCGATACTAACCCTGAATTCTGGGATCGAGTCATCGCGATCAATTATAAAGGTCCACTAAACCTCCATCATCATGTCCTGCCAATTTTGAACAAACAAGGCGCAGGCAAGATCGTCAACGTGTCCAGCGATGCTGGTCGCGTGGGCTCAACTGGAGAAGCCGTCTACGCAGGATGCAAAGCAGCACTCACCGGTTTTGGTAAAAGTGTTGCAAGAGAATTAGCTCAAAATGGTATCTGTATAAATACGGTCTGCCCTGGACCAACAGATACCCGTTTATTTGAAGAATTCGCAGGTAAGGGAGAGTTTGGACAAAGAATCAGATCAGGACTTGAAAGAGCCATCCCGATGAGACGGCTAGGTCAACCAGCAGATATCGCCGGCGCTATACTGTTCCTAGTCAGCGACGATGCTGACTTCATCACGGGACAGACAATAAGCGTATCAGGCGGTCTAACCATGCACGGCTGAGCACTACTCAAGTCCAAGTCCCCAACGACGACCCCAGGTGAGACCCTCTGGGGTGAGCTTTCGCGCTTTGTATTCGCAACCAATCCATCCATGATAATTTTGTTCGTCGAGCCAATCGAAGAGGAATTCAACATTGACTTCACCATACTGAGGTTCGTTTCGACCCGGCACACTTGAGAACTGGATATGACCAATATGCTTCCAGTGTTTTTCAAGCGTCTTGGACAAATTTCCTTCCATCAGTTGTTGGTGATAAAAATCAAACTGGAGTTTGACGTTGGGCCTTGATATGCGTTCGATCAAACTAACCGTGTGATCCGTCATACTGTACAAGTAGTCCGGCATATCAAAAGTATTTAAAGCCTCTAAAAGAATGATTTTATCCGGCACCAGATCTGCAGCCCAGCGCACATTCTCAACAAAACAGGATTCTGCCTCAGGCAAGTTTTCACTGGGCTTGCCTGCCATCAAATGAACCATCCCGATGTCCAGACCATTCATATATCGCAGAGTTTCTTTGAAGCTCGTTCGAAACTCATTAATCCGTGCAGGAATGGCCGCACATCCTGGCGATCCATCAATTCCTGGTAAGGTATTCATCAAAATGAAATCGACTGACTCAACTTCCGGCCAGGCATAGATTTCCTCAAGCGACCATTCATAGGGAAGCAGAAACTCAACAGCAGCGAATCCACACCGACGGGCAGCCTGAACCCGTTCCGACATCGGTAATTCTTGGAACATGGTCGTAATATTGGCAGCAAAAAGTGGCATGTGCATATAGTACTATAGCCAAACATCTGATGAGGAATTTACCGATGACAGGTATTGCACTAATCACTGGGGCCGGGACAGGCATAGGTAAATATTCTGCTCTCGCACTTTCTGCCGCAGGCTTCAAGTTGGTGCTCACTGGCCGACGACTAACGCCAATAGAGGCCGTCGCTGCCGAATGTGAAACTGAAGCAGTCGCGATCCCCGCTGATGTATCAGCAAGGGAAGAAGTAGATATGCTATTTTCTCGAACTCAAGAGACGTTTGGTCGTCTTGATGTCCTCTTCAATAATGCCGGAAGCGCTGCTCCAGCATTGCCAATCGATGAACTTACACTTGAACAATGGCAAGAGGTGGTCAACAGCAATCTTACGGGTACGTTTCTATGTACTCAAAATGCTTTTCGGTTGATGAAAACCCAGAAACCCAAAGGCGGCCGAATCATCAACAACGGCTCAATCTCAGCTCACGTTCCACGCCCTTACTCATCCCCTTATACAGCAACCAAACACGGTGTAACTGGCCTAACGAAATCCACGTCGCTCGATGGCCGACCCCATAACATCGTCTGCAGTCAAATTGATATTGGCAATGCACTCACTGAGATGACTGCAAGAATGACTGACGGCGTCCCACAAGCGGACGGGTCTGTCAGGCCAGAAGCAACCATGGATGTCGCACATGTGGCTAATGCTGTCGTTCAGATAGCGACTATGCCTCTCTCAGCGAATGTACAGTTTATGACCATCATGGCATCAGGCATGCCGTTTATAGGAAGAGGTTAATGTCTTTGTTTAAAGAAAAACTTACAGAAGGCGATTTCGTTGTAACTAGCGAACTGACGCCCCCAAAGGGCATCGATATCAGAAAAATGCTAACAACTGCAGAGCAACTTAAAGAGTATGTAGACGCGTTTAATATTACTGATTCACACAATGCTAGAATGAGTTTATCTCCGCTGGCAGCAGCTCATGCCCTTATACGGGCAGAGGTTGAGCCGATTCTGCAAATGACAACCAGAGATAGAAACCGCATAGCACTTCAATCCGACATGCTTGGCGCAGCTTCGCTCGGTGTCCAACATCTCGTCTGCATGGGCGGCGATCCCCCACATCTAGGCGATCACCCGGACGCGAAGCCAGTATTCGATTTCAGTACTGAGGCTCTCATCAGTGCAGCTGCTGGACTAGCAATGGGTAAAGATTCAACCGGCAACGAACTCAATGAAGCTCCAGAACTAAATGTTGGCGCGGTCGTGAATCCTGGTGCAGATGATTTGGATACCGAAATTACGCGGCTCGAAAAGAAAATAGAAAGCGGTGCAACGTATTTCCAAACCCAAGCAATATTCGACCCAGCGGCGTTTGAGGCATTCATGAATAGGGTGATGTCATTTCAGGTGCCAATCATTGCTGGGATACTGCCGGTAAAATCCGCAAAAATGGCCGACCATATGAACAAGAACGTGCCAGGTATCGACGTGCCGGAAACGATTGTTCAGACCATTGAAGCAGCAGAGGATGTTAAATCCGTGAGTGCCGATATATCCGCCGAAATTATCCGAGAAATCAGACCAATGTGTCAGGGCGTTCACATCATGGCCATCGGTTGGGAGGCACTCATTCCAACAATACTCGAAAAGGCCAAGTGATTATTGTTTAAAGCCTACCGATGAAATACCCGCAGACGTCCGGCGACATTGGCGACATCACAGTAGAAGTATCCTCTCGCGCGAGACCTTTCCGTTGAAATCAAGTTCAAAAAGAACTCAGCTACTAGCGCACAAAGTGGCGACCGAATCTAGATCTAACTATCTATACCTCCCATGCATAGATATTTAATCTCTGTGTAGTCGTCTAAGCCATATTTAGAACCCTCGCGACCACTTCCAGACTCCTTCACACCTCCGAAGGGCGCAACTTCCGTTGAGATGCTGCCTTCGTTTACGCCCACGATACCGTATTCGAGAGATTCACTAACTCGCCAGACTCGACCAATATCACGGGAATAGAAATAAGCAGCGAGTCCAAATTCGGTGTCATTCGCCATCTCAACGGCCTCTTCTTCCGTCGCGAACTTAAAAAGAGGTGCAACCGGTCCAAAAATTTCTTCGCTAAACAATCTCATGTCTCTAGTCGCCTCAGTAAGAATTGTGGGTTCAACAAAAGCAGACCCCAAACTGGATCTTCCTCCACCCACAATAGCCTTAGCTCCTTTCGCAAGCGCATCGTCTATAAATTCGCAAACGGTGTTCGCTGCTCCCTCATCAATTAATGGGCCGATAGTGACATCCTCTTCTGCACCATTTCCAATTTTTAATTTGGCAACTTCATCTGCAAGTTTCTTAGAAAATTCATCATATATGGCTTCTTGAACCAATATACGATTAGTGCAAACACAAGTCTGACCCGCGTTGCGATATTTAGATGCGATAGCGCCCTCGACGGCAGCATCAAGGTCTGCATCATCAAAAACGATGAAAGGAGCATTGCCACCTAACTCCATGGAGGTAGTTTTGACTGTGGCCGCACACTGGACCATTAGATGTTTTCCAACAGGAGTCGAGCCTGTGAATGTTACTTTGCGTACGATCGGGTTTGATGTAATTTCATCACCAATTTCACCGGTTTTTCCCGAAACAACATTAATAACTCCGGCAGGCACGCCAGCGCGCTCCGCAAGAACCGCCATGGCCGTTGCAGATAAAGGCGTTGCGTTCGCGGGCTTACATACAACCGTGCACCCAGCTCCGAGTGCAGGCCCTAACTTTCTGCCAAGCATTGCACTAGGGAAGTTCCAGGGTGTTATACAACCTACGACGCCAATACCCTCTTTTATAACCACTATTCTTTTATCGTTTGAAGGGGAAGGGATGGTATCTCCGTAGACGCGCTTGCCTTCTTCTGCAAACCACTCAATAAAACCCGCGCTATAGGCTATTTCTACTCTGGCTTCGGCGAGAGGTTTCCCCATCTCCGCAGTCAAAATCTGAGCTAAGTCTTCCTGATTTTCTATCATGAGATCAAAGAACCTTCTCATAATCGATGCTCGCTCTTTAGCAGTTTTCGATCGCCAACCAGGTAAAGCTTTTTCCGCAGCCTCTATGGCACGACGAGTTTCCGCGGTCCCGCACTTAGCTGTCTCAGCAATAACTTCACCAGTGGCCGGGTTTGTAACTGGAGTACTCTCTCCCGAGTCCGCATCAATCCATTCTCCATCAATAAATGCTCGACCTTCTAAAAGGGACGTATCTTGCAACAACATAATAAATTCCAATTTTATATTTGATTTGATTGGACTGACCGACACTTAATTGTCATATTTTGTGCCAGCCCCCTAGTTTTTTTGCCTTTGGGTGTTAAGAAATCTAACCAAAGATAATGCTTCTTCCGGATCCATGCGCCCAATCGGAGAATTACTATAGGTCGACATCAGTACCTTACCACGTTGGTTCACCACAAACTCACTGGGTTGAATGTGGTTACGACGTTCATCCCACCAAGCACCAACAAGATCAGCATCGTTACGTGTCATACCATACGCTAAAGGAAAACCCAGTGGCTCCGCGAGTTTCAACGTATCCTCTTCCGAGTCGACCGTGCCCGCCAAGATACTAACACCCTCCTCCTCAAACGCTTCACGGCGCTCTTCGTAACCTGCCAGCAGGCGACGACAATAAGGTCACCAATGGCCACGATAAAACAGAATTATTGTCAGTGGAGTTCCCAGGTCGCCGGGTAGCACTAGTGCATTTCCGCCCGCAGTATTTAGAGATAGTGATGGAAATTCATCACCCCCTACAAGCTTTTCTGTCATGGTCCACCTCTCAATGCTATCTTCAAGCTGCTTATGTACCGACAGGTAGATTAAGACTACCTGTAATTTTCTTTTAGCAACGAATCTCGTTTTGATATCGTGAAAAACATCTCATCAGACACATTAAACTTCATTATTTATTGAACAATAACCTTTTCGACGTGATCTCGCAGCAATGTATTGAATATTTCTGGTTGCTCGAAATATGGCGAGTGGCCTGCATCCTGAACCAATTTAATATCCGCATTATGAAAATAAGGAACATATTGATTGAGCTGATCAGGGGGGAAGAGAGGGTCTTCAACACCGCTGATGAATAACGTTGGACAGCTTACCTGATTTAATTGACTCAACTGGACGACGTTTTCCGGACCGAGCAATGTTCTCAACTTGTCCCAACTAAACTTCACATTAAAGTTGTTAATCGACTCATACAACTGCATTAATTCTGGTTTCGCTGCTGAAGCCTCAGACATAGTCATCAGTAGGCCATTAGTGGCTCTATCACTAGAAGAGGTCAAATCACCCAAAGCCTCAGTGGGTTCAGGATTGTGAATCCCTCCACTGGTACAACTCAAGGTCAATGATAAAACCCTCTCAGGAAAATCAAGGGCCGTNCTAAGGCAGGTAAACCCCCCCATTGACTGTCCTACCAAATGCGCCCTATCAATATTCAGTTCATCCAGCAGTCCTAGTAAATCATCCCGGAAGTGAATTACATTTAGCGGCTCATCACAGGAGCTTCGACCAAAAAGTCTGTGATCAAATGCTATAGTGGTATACGCACGATGAAAAGCAGATACCTGATTATACCAGATGGCAGCATTGCCCCCTGCGCCATGGGCAAATACTATCGCGTCCCCCTCGCCTTTGACCTCGTAGTATATCTGCGCGTTATCGCGGTTCAGAAACGGCATCCTTCCCTCCCCTTCTGTTCTCTTAAACGCAAACTTGAGAACAAACTAAACATGTCCGTAATCCGAGGAAAGGAACCAACATAAACCGAACTTAATTGGTCCTTTCCACAATTACTTTAACGCTACCCATCTCAACTTGGCGAATGTCATTTTATGGGCTGGAAGGCGGTAGATTAATAACCTGACTACGATCAAAGAAATTAAATGGNCGGATCGTGACAGACTTTGGATGGCTAGGTAGCACCGGCCAATCTTCTGCTGCCGTGATGTGGTGGAACCCCAGAGTATACCAGGCAACTATATCAGTACCGTCGATACTACGATTATTCTTGGACCACGAGGGCAAACCACCGTCACCTTGACTTTGATTAGGATAGTCACCAGCAGAGTACTGTTCGCTTGCCTCGTGTGGTGTTATCCACAGGTGATGCCTAGCAAACCCGGCACGTCGCAAAGGGTAATCATCATCCGACTGCTGNGGCAATGCATTTGAAGACGGGGCGATGACGTAACCCGTGTTATAACCCATCTTATTGGTTTTAGAACTATGCTGAATTCGCCATTGTTCTGGCTTCTTCATATCAATTGAGAGTTTCGCGGCTCCCTCATGTCTCACTCGTTCAGGTTGAACCGTCCAGATACTTCGCCGAGGATGAGACTCGTTCAAACGCGTGGGAACAATTCTATCCCGCACAAAATCATTCTGGCGTCCATCCACATCGAGATCGAATCGAAATGAAAAGTAATGGTCATGGTAAACACCAACCAAATTAGGAGCTATTAGTGTGCCGTATCGAGTCTCTTCTTCAGCACTAGGATCAGATAAAGAACTCGCCTTTGCACCCTTGACAATGTCAATACCTGTAGACGCTATATCTACACGGATAGCACCAGTTGGCATAAATATAAAATCAAGCAAGTAATCATAATTACCTATTGCAGCAGCCATCCTGACGACTAATTGTCTTGAAGGGCGACCGTTATAGGCTCCTATGCCAGCTTCGCTGTGGCGCCAAGCCGGGTTTAATGTTGGCCTCTCAAAAATACAAGTGGCATTCTCGTATGTAACTGGCTGGCCATCATCTAGGGCAACTAACTGATCTATATATGTTGCGTAGTCAGGGCAATCTACGCCCGCAACCAAAGGTGTCGCGAACATTCCAAAGCCATATTCGCCAGCGTCGAAATAACTCTTAAAAAACCATCCCTGAGCCGGATCCATATAAGGTACCCACATCTCCGAGAGGTTTCCCTGATAAAGTACCGACCGATCATCGAAGCTTGCCAGTGATATTGTTGTGCCTTGCCGCCTATCCATTCTGACGTGAAACTGCCAAGGCCCCCAATTAACTGTGGATCCTTGCATGGTAAAAGATGGTCCATCCGGCTGAGAAACAATTAATGGTTTCATAGCCGGCCTAAAGGGCTTGAGTGACTCATCATCGAAATCGCTTGAAGGTTCAGGTGTTGGAACGACACCTTCATCGATAATCTTAATTACTTTCTGCTCATTAAGATCGACAATAGCAGTCAGGTTTTCGATTGGCCTCTGGTAAACATTGTTACCAACTCCTTCCAAATCAAAGCACTGGACTCGGAGCAATCGTTTCCCTTCATATTCGGGTTCAGCAAAATAACCAGCGCTAAGCGGCAAACAATTAAACAAGTCAGGGTTAATCTTTCTGTAACCACGCTTTCGAATCGCCTTTTGCCAACCCTTGTCGGCCTTAGTAATTGTTTGCGCGAGCATCCATTCGCCAAAAAGTACCCCGGATTGCTCTCCTTCGATTTCTTCGTTAGCTATAATACGTTCTGCTATTAGATCAATGCTGACCTCGCTAAGCGCAACACCTTGTCTGATAACTGCCAGTGCGCTGCGAGGTATCGCGTCTCCCTTCTCCCAACCCAAAACAAATGACTTTTTTGGCTCAATTAATCTGACATCGGCAAACATTGTNCCCTCAGTCAAAACGCCTTCTCCCGCGAGAATTGCCTGTACTTTTGAGTATTCCTCAGCGGACAAACCATCCAGGGGATGCTGACTGGCAAAGCTCAAAGGCATAATGGCCAGCAGATATAAAGCGGCTATTAATTTGATCATAATGTTTACTCCCTTTTTTAAAAGTATATATGAACTTGCCGCAACAGTGTGTATGAAGTCGAGCGAGATTCTCGTAAATTCCGTAGCACTCAATAACGTTGAAATTAGAGGTAGTATTTATAGAGCCTCTCATCAATCGTTAATGCATCACTCATACAAAAGAGAAAGATATTTCAAGGCGCACGATTGTTTCAGCAGACCAACCTCTGGCAACTCACTTCGCGGACCACTAACTATGGTTGAAGCTGATTCTTAGATCATCCTAATCAGTCAGGCAATCCAAGCACTCGCTTCGCAATAATATTAAGCTGAATTTCATTAGAGCCACCGGCTATAGATATAGATTTAGCTTCCAGGTTTAGACGCCCCATACGAATCTCTTCCTCAGTAAAAGCGGCTCCTTCCCAGCCGAGCGACTGCATACCACGGAGACGCAACTGTAATTCGAGCTGGGCTTTAACATATTCNGCTTCAATATACTTGAAGATCGATGTTGTCGCGCCAGGAGTATCTGCCTCTGACTCAGCTACTGCTCGAGATTGAGTNAGAAGATAACTACGTTGCAGCATGTCGTTAGCAACAATGTCCTGGCGTAGAATTGGATCCAGTTGTCCGTCACGCGTGTAAGATTTNGCCAAAGNTCCNANCGGNATNNTTGGTTTGATGCGTTGCATCGGCCCTGCNGTNTCGGCNCTNGCCAGNGCNGCAAGACCNGATCGCTCATGTTGCANGAGNCGTTTGGCNACAGACCAACCNTGATTCTCGNNGTGTACCCNNTCAGCTTTGGGNACACGNACATTATCAAAAAAANTTTGNCAAAACGGNGANTGTCCGTTNATNANNTCNATGGGTTTCACGGAGACGCCTTCAGATTCCATAGGAAACAATAGAAAGCTTATACCCTCATGCTTAGGCGCCTCCGTGTCGGTCCGCACCAAGCAAAAGATCCAATCTGCGTTATTAGCGCCAGATGTCCAAATTTTTGAACCAGTAACCAAATAGTCGTCGCCATCGGAGACTGCTCGAGTCGAAAGACTCGCGAGATCGGAACCAGCACCTGGTTCACTGTACCCCTGACACCAGGCCGTTTCTCCCCGTATGATCGGCGGCAAATGTCGACTCTTTTGTCCTGCTGTTCCGTACTCCAACAACGTTGGTCCGATCATTGTTATACCCATACCACCCAAAGGCGGCCTGGCGCCAATCCTGCGCATTTCTCCTAGCAAAACCAAAAATTCTTCTTTTGCTAGTCCCCCACCGCCATATTCAACCGGCCAGGTCGGCGCGGTCCAACCACGCTCAGCCATTCGATTAAGCCAGACATATGCGTCAGGATTACTGCTGCGTCGGCGACTACCGCCATTGACTTCCTCTCCGGGTAGCATTGGTATACGCATGGACGGTGGACAATTCTGCTCAAGCCAATCTCGTGTCGAGCGTCGAAATTCGTTCAGATCAAACATGGCCGGCAAGCTTAACTGAATCGAAAGATGACCCCAAGGCTGTATGAACAGGTAAAAGAATTATTTATAGGGTGTTGGCGTCTCAGGAAAACCTGATCTCAACCTGACCTAAAGTTCCATAGTCTGCAGTAACTTGATCACCCTTCATTACTGGCACTGGCCGAGTAAATGAACCCGACAATATAATCTGACCTGGCTCTAAGCCGATATCATGCCGCGCAAACCGTCTGCAAACCCAACTAATGCCGTGCCCAGGATGTCCCATTACGGCAGCACCAAGACCAGTATCTTCAACTTCCCCGTTAACTTTAAGGATCGCACCCGCATGAGGCAAATCAAGATCGTTGGGGGAGAACCGCTCACCACCAAGGATTATCCCCGCGTTAGCCGCGTTATCTGCTATCGTGTCGTAAACATTCCGCGTATAACCTGTTTCCGGATCAACTCTGTAACTTCTTGCCGATATCAACTCGAGAGCGGGTTGAATATACTCTGTCGCCCTCATGACTTCTTCAATCGAGACAAATTCTCCATATAAGGGTGACTTGAGAACAAAAGCGAACTCCGACTCTATCCGCGGATCCAAAAATTCTCCCGCCGACAACGTCGAACCATTTTTAAACACCATTGCGTCAGTCAACACACCATAATCGGGAGTATCGATATTCATTGCCAGCTGCATCGCCTTTGACGTGAGCCCGATCTTGTAGCCGACTACCCTCTCCCCATCGGCTAAGCGGCGATCAACCCAACTCTTCTGTATAGCATATGCGTCAGTCATATCCATTTCCATGAACTGGGTAAGTGCCCTTATCTGGACCCGATCTTTCTCTGCCGCATACAAGCATTCAGCGGCTTCGGCAATTTGTATCGGTGTTAACATCAGAAATTACGATGATTAAATTTGACTTGCGCTTCCAGCTCTCTCATTTCGAACGAGCAACTTACGTGCTTCTTGGCCATTAAGGGGCTGAGATGAGCCAACATGGTCTGCCAGACTTGTTCACCAACTTGCATCCGTATCGATTCATCTCGACCATGGCCGACTTTCATAGACAAGTTGATGAAGCCCTTATCACCGGAGCCATCACCTACCAGGAAGTCATCACATTTCATCGCTCTAATACGGATGCCAGCCAATGGAAAAATGTTGGTGTCAGCCGCAACATCATGTACTTTTCGCATCAGACCATCGATATCAAGCAACCGTTTATCAAGGTTTGCCGAGTACTCAAATATGAAGTGAGGCATATAATCGTTTACCTATGTCACCGGGAATTCCATGTTNATCTGGCCTGTACCTGAACTACCAAAATAAGGGCTGATAATCTCACCGCAACCACGATAAGTATCCCAACCCAGTGCACCCAGAAGCATAGCCGTATCATGCATGAAACCTTCACCATGACATTTTTCGGCATACTCCGGTAACAAATCACAGAAGGTTGCCCAATCGCCTGCCTGCCACATCTGGATAACCCGTTGGTCAAACTCCTCAAGAAAGGGCGACCAAAGTTTATGAAGAAATTCGTCAGCTCGACCATTTTCTGCAAACCGGTGCGAAAGCGAACCGGAGGCAAAGATCGCAACTTTGCCTTCATAGTTTTCTTCAACAGCCTGCCTCAGTGCACGGCCAAATCTCGCGCTATCGGACAGATCATGGACCGTCAACAGCGCTGCGACCGATACAATTTTGAAGTGTTGATCGGCATTCATGTAACGCATCGGCACCAAAGCGCCATATTCCAGCGGTAAAGTGGTCGCGTCATGTGCCCTGGTGTGAACTCCGGCTGCAGTGGCCGCTTCCGCAATAGCAAACCCAAGTTCCGGATTACCTTCATAATTAAACGGCATGTTTTTGATGAAATGTGGCAACTCGTTACTGGTGTACACACCTTCAAACCTTGGGGCGTTGTTTATGTGATAACCACTATTAACAAGCCAGTGAGTATCAAAGACGATGATCGTGTCTATACCCGCATCTCTGCAGCGCTTCGAGATTTCTTTATGACCTTTGATCGCATGGTCCCTGCAACCTTTGTGGGGCCCATCCATTTCAGATAGGTACATGGACGGGACATGAGTGATCTTAGCGGCGTAGGCTAGCTTTCCCATTTCTTTTCCTCCAACTCACCGTCCTAACACTGGCACATTGTGCAGGTCATGCGCGATACAGACATTCTTTGTCTCCATGTAGAAATCAAAGCTGTAATCGCCGCCATCGCGACCAATACCGCTGGCTTTCATGCCACCAAATGGAGACGGTAGATTGCGATTATTCTCAGAATTAAACCAAAGCATGCCCGCGTCAAGTGATTTGGCCATACGCATTGAACGACCAACATCTCGAGTCCATACATATCCAGCTAGACCATATGGTGTATCGTTTGCCACCCTGACTGCCTCGGCTTCATCGGCAAAAGACAAGACGGAAAGAACTGGGCCAAAAATTTCTTCCCGAGCGATTCGCATATTATTTGACGTATTAGTAAACAGTGTAGGAGAAACAAAGTTACCAGGGCCGAGGTCATCTGGAACGTCACCTCCTACAGCGATGGTTGCTCCTTCTGCCAATGCTAGTTCCACGTAACTCAGCACTTTCTCATGATGGACTTTGCTGATCAACGGTCCAACCTCTGTCTCCGGGTCAAGAGGATCGCCGACTTTAAGGTTCGAAACACGCTGCTCAAGATCCTTCAAAAAGAGATCTTTGATGCCATTTTGGATAAGAAGTCTAGAACTCGAAGTGCACCGCTGCCCGTTTAGGCTATAGAGCATAAAAACAACAGCATCGAGTGCGCGTTGATAATCAGCATCATCGAACACAATGATTGGATTTTTACCACCGAGCTCGAAGTGAACACGCTTTAGTGTATCCGCGACTTGGCGCATGATTTGAGTTCCCGTGGCACTTTCTCCAACCAATGCCACAGCCCTGATCTCTCTATTTTCAGTCAAACGTTTACCAGAAGTTTCACCCAAACCGTTTACCATATTCCAAACGCCTTCTGGAATACCCACCTCGCTCGCGATTTCCGCTAACAGCATAGCTGATAGTGGTGACATTTCTGCAGGCTTATGGACAACCGTGCAACCCGCAGCAAGAGCTGGAGCAATCTTCCATGTCGCCAACATAAAAGGGGTGTTCCAGGGGGTGATAATGGCTACTGGTCCTATCGGGCTTCTGATCGTGTAATTAGTATGATGATCCTGGAATAGCGACTGCCCGTTAGCTGCCTCTGGCGCTTTATCGGCAAAAAATTTGAAATTTTCTGCACCACGCATCGCAGCCTGCTTCATAAAGCGGATGGGCTGTCCACAATCCATCGATTCAATAAGAGCAATTTCATCAGCACGCTCAACTATTCGATCGGCCAGCTTATTAAGCAGTTTTTTTCGCATAGAACCCGTTGTAGCTCGCCATTCTTCAAAAGCTATCGCTGCAGCATGACAGGCTCGGTCAACATCAGCACCGGACCCATGGACCACCTGACCAAGACTACTGTTGTCTGCAGGCGTGAGATTCTCAAAAGTGCTCGCCCTTTCTGGCACAAGAAACTCTCCATTAATGAAATGTCCCGTCGTTTCTGANCTAAATCGTGCGAGGTATTCTCTGGCTCTGCGCTTGTTATCTGAAAATTCTGTCATAGGACTCTAATTATCCCTGCTTTCTTCACCGAAAACTCGTCAACGAATCTCCGT
Organism: Gammaproteobacteria bacterium; assembly: GCA_002694945.1. Classification (GTDB taxonomy): domain Bacteria; phylum Pseudomonadota; class Gammaproteobacteria; order Pseudomonadales; family Azotimanducaceae; genus UBA9659. The sequence continues at coordinate 20,684 of NZNP01000089.1, read as the reverse complement.
TATTTAAATAACATGTTAACCAAGATGAAAATAAAGGTATATAAATCTGGTGATATTTGGGCTGTAATATAAATAACATGTTATGTGAAAAATCCAATGCGCTTTATCAGTTTTGAACACAACGATCGTTCCAGCTGGGGCGCTCTCATCGACAACCAAATTGTCGACCTCGGGGTTCACATCGGAGGTGATCTCAAGAAGGCCATCGCACATGATCACTTGGCCACTGCTATAACGGTAGCCCAGAAAACGCAGCCAAGTCTGATGCTGTCTGCCGTGCGGCTTAAACCTCCCATACCCACTCCAGAAAAAATCGCGTGTATCGGTGTCAACTATGCAAATAGGAATGCGGAGTATAACGACGGATCAGAAGCTCCATCGAAACCGAGCCTTTTTATGCGAACGCCCGACTCTCTGACCTCGCACAATGGTTATCTTTTACGACCGCCCGAGTCCGAACAGTTAGATTACGAGGGGGAAATCGTTGTTGTCATTGGCAAAGCTGGTCGCAGAATTCAACAGCAAGAAGCCTACGAACACATCGCGGGATTAACGATCATGAACGAGGGCACAATCCGTGATTGGCTACGCCACTCGAAGTTTAACGTTACTCAAGGAAAGAACTTCTACCATTCAGGTTCAGTAGGACCTTGGCTTGTTTCAGCCGACGAATTTAGCGCCCAAAACTACGAAAACATGCGCGTCATTACGAGAGTGAATGGTGAAGAGCGTCAGAACGATACAACCGCAAATATGATGTTCCCGATTAATTTCCTGATAGCCTATCTATCGCAGTTCTACCTACTAAAGCCCGGAGATTTGATCGCTACCGGAACACCTAATGGTGCAGGAGCTCGCTTCAATCCTCCCAAATGGCTAAAACCAGGCGATACGGTGGAAGTGGAAGTCGAGGGTATCGGAATCCTAAGAAACGAAGTAATTGACGAAAAAGTGTAATGAAGAACGGCAGCGAGAAAGCATTGCGCAGTTTTGATAGGTCACTGCCTATGGCTTTGCTGCGAGCCCGCGAAGCTGTCATGAAAAAATTCTTGCCTTCTTTGCGTGCCAACAACTTATCTTCACAACAATGGCGCGTTATACGAGCTCTTCGGGAAAAGGATGGACAAGATCTGTCAGAATTATCTGCTCGCTGTTTTCTTTTGATGCCTAGTCTTTCAAGAATCGTGCAAAACCTAAACAAACGTGGCTTGATTAGCAGATCCCAATCAATGACAGACAATCGACGTTCTCTGATCTACTTGACCGATGTCGGCCATGATCTCTTTAAAGCAATCGCACCAAAGTCCATTGACCGCTACGATTACATTACGGATCGTTTCGGTTATGGCAAGCTCGAATTGCTATACGAATTACTGGATGATCTCGTCAAGAAACTCGATGAGGGAGCTGAATCGAATGACCGACCAATCTGACGCTTATCACAAAATAAGTATCACGCCAGCAGCCGAACCCAAAGGGTGTCCCTTTCATGAAACGTTCACACCTTTCGACCCCAACTACCTTCAAAATCCCTACGAGCAACTCGAACGACTGAGTGCAGATACACCTATTTTCTATGCTAGGCGATTAGGTTATCTGGTAGTTACTGGTATGGAGAACGTCACAGAAATTCTCAAGAATCATGACATTTTCTCCTCAGGAAATGTTCAAGACCCCGTTTTTCCAATATGCGAAGCCGCGCAAGCAATACTGGCAACCGACGACTACAACCCACAGGCTGTCATGTCGAATTGTCAGCAGCCCGACCATACACGTATTCGTACCTTCACTCGCGAAGGTTTTAGTTCTCGTCGAATGAAAGTTCTAGAACCCTATATCCGTTTGACGACAGAAAAGTTAATCGAGCAAATGATCGAGAAAGGTAAGCCCGCAGATATCGTTTCGTGTCTTGCCCACCCGATGCCTGGTCAGGTTATTTTCCGGTTTATTGGATTCCCGGAGGAGGATGATGCAAAACTGATTCACTGGACCTCCAATCGTCTTATTTTTACGTGGGGGAAACCCTCCGACAAGCAGCAAGTAGAAATTGCGAGCAACATGCTGAATTACTGGCGGTATTGCTGCGAATTCGTGACTCGACGATTGACAGATCCGGCAGACGATCTCACCTCGGAGTTACTATCGGCGCACAAAGAAAATCCGGAGCAGTTAAGCTACCGAGAAATCCAGTCGATTATTTACGGACTGTCTTTTGCCGGTCACGAAATAGTCAGTAATTTTATTTCACTTGCGCTTATGAACCTCCTGCCAGACCGACAACATTGGCAGAATCTAATCCAGTCACCAACGTCCATTCCAAAAACCCTTGAAGAGGTTCTCCGCTATGATGGCCCACAAACAAGCTGGCGGCGAGTTGCAACTCAAGACACAACTTTCCAAGATATACGGATACCGAAAGGAACTCGACTATTCCTCAGTCTTGGAGCAGCCAATCATGATGGCCGATTGTTCGATCAACCCTCGGAGCTAAATCCGGAGCGAGAAAATGCCAATCGACATATTTCGTTTGGACACGGTATTCACTTTTGCCTAGGTGCTCGCCTCGCGAGGCTTGAGGGTCAAATTGCTCTAGAGATTCTGACTGACCGTTTACCTAGCCTGAGTTTGATCAAGAATCAGCAGCTAACGTTTTCGCCCAACATGACTTTTAGAGGGCCTCGGAAACTTATGGTCGAGTGGAACTGAAATAATGACAGCAACACGCATCAGCGCAGTTATCGATCACGGTAAAGTATCCAGACAGCAATATCTTATAGTAGGACTCTGTCTCTTATTCAACATGATCGACGGCTTCGATATCACCGCCATGGCAGTCACCGCCCATCAGATTGGCGAAGAGCTGCAACTTGGCGCAGAACAATTAGGGCTGGTGTTTAGTTTCTCACTCGCAGGCATGATGCTTGGCGCTATGTTCATCGCCAGCCTGTCGGACGTTCTAGGACGACGGGTCATTATCATAACAAGCCTCGGCTTAGTCGGTCTGACAGTGTCCCTGACTGCCACAATCGACTCGCTGAGTTTACTTATCGCCCTACGCTTTTTATCGGGACTAGGCGCTGGAGCCATGCTTGCCAGTGTCGCAACAATCGCTGCGGAATACAGTCCGGAAAAATATCGCGCCTTTTGTGTCACCGCAGTTACCGCTGGTTATCCTTTAGGTGCTACCTTGACTGGCCTAGTTGCTAATCAAATCGTACCCGAATTCGGGTGGAGGAGCATGTTCCTTCTCGGTGGCTCCCTGGCAATTTTATTTACGTTCATCGCGCTATGGTTTATACCCGAGTCAATACAATTCCTCTGCAGCAAAAAACCACCTCTTGCTTTAGAAAAGATCAATGGAATTCTAATTAAGCTGGCTCGCTCTCCACTGAAAGAACTCCCTATCATTGACCCTGACACTCAGTCTACGACGGCGGACACACAGAATGTTCTAGAAAAGATGATGTCATTGTTGACACCAAAGTTCCGTAGCGCGACTCTAAGACTATGGCTCACAGTCTTTCTCTGTATCTGCTCATTGTATTTCTTGATGAGTTGGATTCCAAAATTAATCATCAATTTAGATTATCCGGAAGCAATAGCTAATCTGGCCTTCACCCTTTTCAATTTGGGAGGTGTTTTAGGCATCTTCTGCCTAGGTTATCTCGCCAGTCTTTGGCGCCTTTCTAACCTAATTGCCGTGTTCACGATTATTGCCAGCACCCTGATGTGTCTCTTCGCGATAGCAGTATCAAGCGCGAGCGGACAAACAACATTAATGATCTTAATTTTCATTATTGGTTTTACTCTATCTGGAGGCTACACGGGTCTTTATGCTGTGGCGGCAAAAATTTATCCAATAGCAATTAGGAGCACAGGTGTCGGCTGGGCCATCGGCTTGGGCAGATCAGGCGCAGTTATAGGACCCGCTATCGCCGGATATATGATCGCTGCTGGGTTTAGTGTGACCGCAAATTTCATCACCTTTGCCGTCCCGATACTAATTGGTGGTCTACTGGCGTATCAGCTCCGCGTTAAATAGTAAAAGTTATATTGAGATTAACCTCGATCAGTCTGTAGGTGCCGTGTATTCGACAATACGCTGGTCGATTTTCCCGAAAATCGATCGACCTTCATGATCGAGCATCTCGATTTCGACGCGGTCACCAAACGACATGAAGGGCGTCTTTGGTCTTCCTTCAGCAATTGTTTCAAGGCAGCGCACCTCAGCGAGGCAACACGAGCCATGTTCACTACCTACGTTTGAGACGGTGCCTGAGCCAATAACGGTACCAGCCATCAGGTCTCGTGATTTGGCGCAGTGTGAAATCAACCGATGAAAGTCAAAGGTCATATCTATACCGGCATTGGGAGCCCCTACCAATTTTCCATTGAGGACTGCCCGCAGCGGTAAATGTAGTTTCGCGCCTTCCCAAGCCTCTCCTAACTCGTCGGGAGTTACCACCACGGGACTAAAGCTTGTCCAAGGCTTGGACTGATAAAATCCGAACTGTTTAGCTAACTCTTCGGGAATCAAATTGCGTAACGAAACATCGTTAACCAAACCGATGAGCTGAATATGCTTTGACGCTTGTTCGGGAGAAATGCCGGCGGGAACATCGTCAGTGATAACAATGACCTCTGCCTCGAAATCGATCCCCCATTCCTCGTTTTCCACAAGCACGTCTTCAGTCGCGCCTAAGAATGCATCCGAAGCACCCATATAAATCAGTGGGTCCGACCAAAATGATTCAGGTAGTTCTGCACCACGAGCTTTTCTTACCAACTCAACGTGGGTGACATACGCACTGCCATCTGCCCAATGATACGCTCTCGGTAAGGGGGCATCGCATTGAGAGGGGTCAAATGCAAAGCTATCAGGAAGCTCCCCAGAGTTGAGCTTGTCATAAAGCCGCAAAAGCTCCACCGACGCCGTATCCCAGCAATCAATCGCAGCTTGCAATGTCGATACAACTGCTGACGCTTCCGCGGCACGAGTAAGATCCCGGGACACTACGACTAGGCGCCCATCACGTCCCGATTTCAGGCTGGCAAGTTTCATGCATTCTCCGAACTAAATTTTGTTTAAGGCATTAATACGGACAACAAGCTACCCGATTCAGACTAGGGCTTTATCCTCCAGCAATGGCAAGATCGTATCAAGATAATCGGCGCTACCGACTTCAATAGCTGATAATTCATCAAACTCAACAGAACGTTCTGGATAAAGAGCTTTAAGATTCTGCCAGGCACCTGCTCCCTGACGTTCGGCGTTGGACTGGATTGTCATCTGATGGACGGGACCATAGGGTTCGAACGCGGCATAATAGGTTGCTTTAGCTGCAGGGATTATGCTCAAAACTAAACGACGGTGTTCATCCGATGGCGGAAACATTGCTTCAACACGATCAGCTATCTCATCCTCACTAGCAGCACAAGCCAATAGACCATCGGCGTATTCAGGCACATCTTCCGCCCACCCACGATATCGATCAGCTGCGGTCCTCTCGAGTTGCGACAGTAGATAGGGATACGCATCGGCCGGCACAGCCGACAAATGCTCCGCAAGTAGTGCGCCGAAATTAGGAATATCTAAATCGTTCATTTTTTTAATTTGTCCCTGGGCTTACTTCACAATATCTAACATTAACACCAAATTCCCCACAGAAAGTTAAAAGAAAAAAGAATCTGAACTAGTCTTCAACTCCTCTCCCTCATTAACTCAGTACTCGAAATTCCGTTTCACGAATGCAATCGATCAAAAGCAAAGACGGATTCAAGTGTAGTTCTAATTGAGCTTCACTTTTGATCAAAATCGAGAACGACCAGATCGCTTACGGGGTGAGCTTGGCAAGCCAACACAAAACCAGCCTCTATTTCCTCAGGTTCCAATCCGTGCATGATATCCATTTCGACCTCGCCCTCTAGCAACCTGCAACGGCATGTAGAACAAACGCCACTCTTACAGGAGTGGGGCAGATCAAGACCCTGCCCAATCCCAGAATCAAGAAGGTTTTCACCATCTGCGGCCAAAGTAAATTCATGGGATCGACCATCATGCATGATGGTCACGTCACTAAATCTGCCAGCGAGATTCTCTGTTCGCACCCGCTGCTTAGCGAGCTTGTTCTCTGCATCTTCAGCAGAAGTAGCAAATAGTTCATAGTGAATGCTCTTGGCATCTACTCCGTGGCTCCGCAACCATCTAGACATTTCTGGAAGCATGCCTGATGGACCACAGATAAAATATTCATCGAAGGTCGGGACATTGATCAGCCGTTGAGCTAACGCTAGGCCTTTGGCGTTATTTAGTCGACCATTTAAGAGCTGACAACCCTGGTCTTCTCGGCTAAGGATATTGACCCAGTGCAGCCGATCCAAATAGGCGTTTTTTAGAAAACTTAGTCGCTCCTTGAACATAATGGTAGGAGTACGCTGGTTACCATAGATTAGTGTGACTGAGCTGCGAGGTTCAGACTCAAGAATACTTTTGAGATTAGAAATGACGGGGGTTATCCCGCTGCCAGAGGCGATGAACAAATACTGTTTTCCCCTCTCTGGTTGCAACCGCACGCAGAACCTTCCCTGCGGGGGCATCACTGAAACAGTGTCTCCGACCCTGAATGTATCGTTGGCAAAGTTTGAAAAAAGACCNCNNGGNACTCTCTTGATNGCTANTTCGAGNGNNNCATCATTNACNCCNGAACATATNGAATACGANCNCCTGACNTCCTGACCAGCNANGTTAATNTNNAATGTNAGGTATTGACCNGGTTTNTANCTNAATCNCTCNNNCAGATGCTCCGGNANNGAAAANNCCACACANACNGCNTCCTCNGTGACAGGAGTGATGCTGGCGACAGTGAGCTCGAAAAACAATTTGTCTTCTACTATCTCTTCACTCATAACGATTTAAAATAATCGAAAGGCTCAAGACAATCTCTACAACGATATAATGCTTTACATGCTGTCGAACCGAATTCACTGACCATCTCAGAATTAGCTGAGCCACACTGCGGGCAGATTCTAGGACCAGCAAAAACCGGCGGGCTGATACCATATTCTAGGAGTTTACGTCGGGCAGACGCTGACAACCAGTCAGTNGTCCAAGCCGGCGTTAAACTGATTTCAATTCTCGCATCATGAACATTAGCTGTCTTGAGTTTCGCTAATATATCTTCGCACATCGCCTCAATTGCCGGACAACCGGAATAGGTCGGAGTCATGATCACAACAACGCCAGACACATCCTGCCGAACATCTTGGAGGACACCNAGATCCCACAAACTCAATGCNGGCACCTCTGGGTCCATAACATCATCAAGCAGATCCCAGACTTTCGAAAGTGATGATTCAGCCCGACGCGTCTGCCTTTCATACTCTGCAGCAGGCGTAACGGGGATCAGCTTAGCCGGATCTACCATTCCAGTCCNGGATAAGTTTTCTGAACGTATTGCAATTCTGCAAGCAAGTGACCTAAAGCTTCGGTATGAATACCTTGTCTGCCCCCTGTGACGGACCAATCTGCCATCGGACATTCAATAGTAGCCTCTGCCAAAGTAGCTGCTGTGAGTCTCTGCCAGTCGGCCTTTAAAGCGACGACATCCACACCAACGGCATNAACAACTAACTGGCGATCTAGCTCATCGGCCTGGAACATTTCTGATGTATAACCCCAGAGATCATTACAAGCTCGCTGCAGCCTAGCATGACTTTCGGCCGTTCCGTCTCCAAGGCGCAACATCCATTCACGGCTTCTTCTCAAATGATACTGACTTTCCTTGATCGCTTTAGCAGCGATTCCCCCCAAACGTTCATCCGAAGAATCGGCGAGAGAGCTCATAAAGAGACAATAGAACTCATCTAGAAAATACTGACGAGCAAGAGTGAAGGCAAAATCTCCGTTGGGCAACTCACAAATAAGTAAATTGCTAAAATCACGACAGTCCCGCTGATAAGCAAAATAGTCCTCGGTTAGCTGGACTGACGAGAGTTCCGCTGCATAGCTGTAGAACATTCGTGCTCGACCAATAAAGTCTAGGGCAGTGTTCGAGAGCGCCAAATCCTCTTCCAGAAAAGGGCCCCTACTGCACCATTCTGATAATCGGTGACCAAGGATGAGAGAATCATCGCCCAGCCTGACAGCGTACCTCTTAATCTCGTATTCAGTCATACCTATCGTGCTTTTTATTACATATTATTTACTTCATCAGGCAACTGATAATGCGCCGCGTGACGATAAGGTTTGTCATCATGCGGATCATAGAAACTGGAGCTGTCGGACTCCTGCGATGCCACGATATCGGAGGACTTAACCACCCACACGCTAATNCCTTCGCTGCGCCGAGTATAAATATCGCGCGCGTACTCAAGCGCTTGTTCGGCACTCCCCGCATGCAGGCTGCCTACGTGCTTGTGGTCCAATCCTCGACGAGACCTAATAAATACCTCATAAAGCTGCACGTGCTCGGTCATAACGACTCCTAAGCAGCGTTTTCTCTGCTACGTTGTTTTCTCTCGTATACCATCAAGGCTTCCCTAACCCAGGCACCTTCCTCATGGGCGTCAATATGATATTGCAGTCGCTGCCGGTTACATAAGCCATCCCCGGCGACGACCCGGTTAAANTCATCCCAGTCAATCTCTCCAAAATCATAGTGACCGCGTTCGTCATTCCAGGAGAGCGAGGGATCAGGAATATTAAGTCCGATTANATCCGCCTGCTTAACTGTCTGATCAACAAATTTTTGCCGCAACTCATCGTTACTCTGACGCTTAATCTTCCATTTCATCGATTTAGCAGAATGAGCCGATTCGGCATCATGAGGACCGAACATCATTAAGGAAGGCCACCAAAATCGATCCAGAGCATCCTGCGCCATAGCCTGTTGTTCTTCGCTGCCCTTCGCAAGGGTCATCATGATGTGATAGCCCTGACGTTGATGAAAACTCTCTTCTTTACAGATACGAATCATCGCTCGCGCATAAGGTCCGTAAGAAGTTCGTTGCAGCGAAACTTGATTAACAATTGCTGCGCCATCAACCAACCAGCCAATAGCTCCGATATCTGCCCAAGTCAAAGTCGGATAATTGAAGATCGAAGCATATTTAGCCGATCCATCATGAAGAGCCTGAATCAGTTCTTCTCGACTGATACCCAAGGTCTCCGCCGCACTATACAAGTAAAGCCCATGACCACATTCGTCCTGAATTTTCGCAAGCAGTACAGCTTTACGATGCAAACTCGGAGCTCGGGTCAACCAGTTACCTTCCGGCTGCATACCAATAACTTCTGAATGAGCATGCTGCGATATTTGACGAATCAGATTTTTTCGATAGGCATCCGGCATCCAATCCTTAGGTTCGATTTTCTCGTCGGAATCGACCCGTGTCTGAAACGCATCTTCCTCTATCATTCTTACTCTCCGCCAATCGTTCTTCGATAAATAGTTTTTTTATAACTTACCGTAACTAAGCTGCGCTTATATGAACCAATGATTCGCCCAACCGCTGCGTTTGTCCTCTGAAAACCGCGATCAGCTCGCCATTCTGGTTTACGACCCTGACATCATAGATACCTTTTCGTCTACCTTGATTAACTGCGGTCGCAGTAGCCGTCAATTCATCACCGAGATGAGCTGGACGGAGTAATTCGATTTGCGCACTGGACAGCAAAGCACTCTCGTTTTCACTATTACTGGCAAAAGCACAGCAAGTATCTGCTAACGTAAAGATCATGCCTCCATGGCAGACGCCATGGCCATTTACCATAGTTTCGCCGACGGTCAGGCTAACAACCGCATGACGAGCATCCAGATCAATTACTTGGAGACCAAGGTTTGCGGAACAGGCATCTGTCTGCAGTAGCTTCTCTACAACCGCCTCAGCCTTCTCTTTACCGTTCAACTTGATCTCCTTTTATCTCTGAGGTGCGACTCGTCTGATCAATTCTGCGCACGAGCCAAAAAGACAAACAAAAACTTCTCTAATTCAAAATCCAATTTCACTAACCATATTCTTTTATCGCTATATCCCTAACAGCGCACACTTACGGGAGAAATGGTTTATATCAAATGATACTGTTATTGCGATTATATCAAATTTTTTGTAACGTATTTCAGCCTCTTTTCAATCCCTCCTAGTCAGCGCCGCACAGGAATCGCCTCATAGCCTCTAAAGCGGGCTCGCAGCGCTCGGGTTGGTTGTCTATCAAGACTTAGTCTTGGAAACCGTTGGATAAGCCTTAAAATCGCCTCCCTTCCCTCCAGGCGCGCAATGTTCAACCCAGCGCAGGTATGAACGCCACTGCCAAAAGCCAGATGAGCATTTGGTAAACGGGAAATCATTAGCTTCTCGGGGCTTCTAAAAACTTCAGGGTCACGATTCGCTGCGCCAATACAAAGCGTCAGTACAGTATTTGCCGGAATCACCACGGAACCGAGTGTCACCTCGCGAGTGGTAGTCCTGTTACCTAATTGGTTTGGACTTTCAAATCTCAAGAACTCATCAATTGCCGTTTCTATCAAGTCAGGATTTTTGGTTAACTGACGCCTCACGTCCGGGCGTTTAAGGAGAAGCACGACGGAATTACCGATAAGATTTGTCGTCGTCTCGTGTCCGGCGTTAAGCAGGAAAATACACTGATGATAAAGTTCGGACTCTGTAAAACGAAAATCACCAGATCTCCAACGCAGTAAACGGGATACAATATCGTCATCACCGTCTGTCATGTGATCGCGTCTCAGCTGAACGAACTCTCTAAGAAACGCCGTAAATTCCAATACGGCTTCCTGACCTCGATCAAGAACGATTTGTTCCGCAGCAACTTCAAGGCTGCCTAAGATAGCAAGCGACCAGCGTCGCAAGGGACCGCGCGATTCCCGGGGTATGCCAAGCAAGTTACCAATGATCTCAACGGGTATCTTCGAGGCGAAATCTGCGATGAGGTCAAACGAATCCTGAGTCTCGAGCGAATCCAACAAACTATCGACTAAATTCCCTAAATCCGTTCGGATAACCTCAATCATGCGACTAGAGAGTGCGTTACCGATTGCTCTTCTTACATGAGTGTGCAAAGGGGGATCATTAAAAACGAGACTTGTCGTGTGATGTTCGAAAAGGGGTGTCGTTTCACCAAAAGCTGGAGCGAACTGCGCCCTCTTATCAGAGCTAAAGACGCGAGCATTCTTATAGACTTCAACAAGATCTCGGTGACGAGTAAGAAAAAAACCTCCACCGGGTAAAGGCAAAACAGGGGCTTCTGATCTCAATCGTCGATATGTTAGAAATGGATCCTCATAGAAAAATTCCGGGAGTGACCTCAGATCAAAATCTTGCGGCGCAATAGCCTCCATGCTAAACGCGTGCCCATAATCGTGAGGACAGCAGCCTCAGTGCGGGCGTGATAACCTTTTTCATCTAGGCCCTCCTTAAACTCAGTATGTCTACTTTCAAGAATCAATTCTANGTTCCAACCATTTGCCTTTTATCTGTGGTCTTTCGAAACGATCCCCCGTACTCTCTTGTTTCAGACCAACACTACCAAATAGATCAACTTAGCAAACTACTTTAAGCCTGTTTTTAGATAATTTTGAAAGATGACAAGCAACCGATCTGAACTTTGCTACCTGAACGGAACGACTCTTAGAGCCCATATCCAGTCTAAAGAACTATCAGCGATAGACGTGGTTCAAGCTCATCTGGACCAGATTAGTAACACCAATGAAGCNGTCAACGCGATATGCACGAAAGTTCCAGAAGATCAGGCCCTGAACCAAGCAGCTAATGTTGATAAGTTAATTGCCCGAGGCGAGAATCCTGGCCCACTNGCAGGTTTACCCATTGCCATCAAGGATCTCGTGCAGACCCGCGGAATTCGGACGACCATGGGTTCTCCAATATTCAAAGACAATATTCCAAAGGCTGACGCATTGATGGTGGAACGAATCCGCAGAGCGGGTGCTATCGTAATTGGAAAAACGAATACACCTGAATTTGGCGCTGGTTCCAACACTTTCAATGAAATCTTTGGAACAACGCGAAACCCTNATGACCTTACCAAGGTCGCAGGCGGCAGCAGCGGTGGAGCAGCTGCCGCACTGGCAACACGCATGTTGCCTATTGCTGACGGAAGTGACCTTGGCGGATCACTGAGAAACCCAGCAGCATTCTGTAATGTCATTGGCTTTAGACCTTCCATTGGTAGAATTCCTATAGTACCTACGTCGCTAGGCTGGCAGAGCCGCCTAAGCGTAGAAGGGCCCATGGCACGAACTGTAGATGACTGCAAACTGCTGCTTAGCATAATGGCAGGACCGGACAGCAGAGATCCTATATCTCTGCCAGCACTGCCTGAACTAGAGAATCAATTGGAAGCGGCGNGACCCGGAAAGGTAATTGGTTGGAGTCTCGATTTGGAGCACCTGCCCATAGCGCCTGGTGTAGCGGATACATTCAACGCAGCCGCCGCCTACTTTGCCGAAATAGGTTGCGAAATACGTGAAACAAGGTTGGACCTTTCTGATGCAATGAACGTCTTCCGTGTCCTCAGAGGCAATCAGTTTGCCGAAACCAGTAGACCATTTTTCGACGACAACCGTCACCAAATTAAGCAAACCGTCATAGATAACGTCGAGTTCGGTCGCAGCCTNTCAGGCGAAGATCTAAGCAGGGCCGACGTGCAACGTACTAAAATCTACCTGCGCATGCTCGAATACTTCAAAACGTACGACTTCCTGATCGTACCGTCTACCCAAGTTGAACCATTCGACATCGATATCGAATGGGTTACACAAATTAATGGCCAGAAAATGCAAGACTACCTGGAATGGATGTCAGTTTGCTGCCTAATCACAACGACAGGCCTTCCAGCTATTTCCATGCCCTGCGGTTTCTCAGCGTCGGGGCTACCCGTGGGCTTGCAGATTGTGGGTCCTCCGGGAGGTGATCTCGAGGTTCTAAAGATGGCTAAAGCATTTGAATCAGTCACACATTTCGCGGATCGCCTTCCCGCTATTCTTAACGAGTCAAGCGACGATGAATTATAACCTCTATCAACGATTTGAGCGAAATTTTCCGAACGACCTAGAGCAACCAGCGCTTGTCAATAAACATGGGGTAATCGCCACCTTTAGGGACATNATCGAACAATCTGCNCGCATGGCGAATACCTTATCGAGAATGGGAGCAGTTAAGGGAGACCGGATCACAGTACAGGTCGAGAAATCAATAGCAGCACTTTGGTTATATCTAGGTTGCCTTAGAGCGGGACTGGTTTTCCATCCACTTAATACCGGCTACCAGAAGACGGAACTCAATTACTTTCTTGGCAACGCAGAACCCAAAATCATCGTAGGTGATGTTCAAACNACTCCTCTACTTCAAGAACTCGCAGGTTCCGATATTAAAGTCATTGATATAGCAGAGCTNGCAACGAGCTCCTTAGATACAGAGGCAGCTCACACNGACATATCTATGGAGAAAGATGATCTGGCTGCGCTCCTGTACTCTTCAGGAACTACAGGTGTTCCAAAGGGCATCATGCTGTCCCATGGCAATCTAGTCTCAAACGCAGAGACATTAGTATCAGCTTGGGGCTTTACCCCAGCAGATACGCTGCTGCACGCCCTTCCCATATTCCACGTTCATGGTTTATTCGTCGGCATAAGTTGTTCTCTAATGAGCGGGTCATCCATGTACTGGCTGGAAAGTTATTCAGTAGAGTCAGTTTTACAAGCTTTACCCGAATGTTCGGTGATGATGGGTGTACCAACCTACTACACAAGACTATTAGCTTACGATGAGTTTGACAGGACCCACGCAAAGTCTGTCAGATTATTCATCTCAGGATCAGCACCCCTTCTACCCGAAACATTCCGCGCGTTCGAAACACACACTGGCCANANGATCCTAGAGCGATACGGGATGACAGAAACTGGTATGAATAGCAGTAATCCATTGGATGGTGACAGGCTAGCAGGCACNGTTGGTCCCGCGCTGCCCGGGGTAAGCATCAGGATATCTGATAATGAAAACCAGTCGGTGCGCAGTGGTGAGGTCGGCACAATACAGATCAAAGGACCCAACGTTTTTCAGGGCTACTGGCGAATGCCAGAAAAAACTGCGGAAGACTTCACGGCAGATGGATACTTCAATACAGGCGATCAGGGCTTGCTGGACGATGCAGGATATCTCTCAATTATCGGCCGAGAGAAAGACATGATCATTACTGGGGGGCTCAATGTCTACCCAAAGGANATCGAACTGCTCTTGGATGAACAACCAGGTATTCAAGAATCCGCTGTGTTTGGTGTATCACACGCTGACTTCGGAGAAGGAGTNGTAGCGGCAATTGTCGAAACACGACGGGGCTCGCTAACCGACGGCGAGGTTATACAGTCTGTCCGATCNGAACTCGCGGGCTTCAAAGTCCCTAAAGCAGTAGTCTTCCTCGAAGAATTACCTAGAAACACGATGGGCAAGGTGCAGAAAAAGCAGCTGCGAGACACATATGCTGACCTGCTATCTTCATAAAAAATACATCTCTGTCAACCAAAAAAGAGAGCATTTGATTATGACAAATACGAATGACGAATGGCTTGATGACTAATCGATCCCATGAATAGATTCATCAGAATCTACCTACTGCCGGGGGCAGTCCTCCAGTCTGTCGTTATAGCAGGAGGATATGGGACAGGGCGAGAAGTCGTTGAATACTTCACGGCCCAGGGTCTATATTCCGGCCTGTTAGGCCTAGCCGTCGCGTCAATATCGATGGCACTAATATTCTGCGTCTGCCTAGAGATATCGAGGGTCTTCAAAGCATATAACTACCGCACATTTTTCCAGGTGCTTCTCGGCAGNAATTGGTTCTTGTTCGAAATCGTCGCAGGGCTCATGTTTATGCTTGTAATCGCTGTTATTGGGTCTGCTGCTGGGGAGGTTATGAGTAGTGAGCTTGGCTTGCCGCCGATCGTTGGAGTAGCGATCATGCTTGCCGCTGTCACCTATCTCATATTCTTTGGCCGGGAACTGATCACGCGGGTGCTTGCCTACTGGAGCATTCTACTCTACATCATATTCAGCGCCTACATTATTGCCGTCTTTGTCTATCTGCCTGAGGACATTATTGGAGGATTCGCCAAATCATCAGAACAATCAGGTTGGGTAATCAAGGGGCTTCAATATACATTCTACAATGCACCAGCAATCCCGATTATTCTGTATTGCGCNATGGCGATAGAAACCCGGCAGCAGGCGATAATTGCTGGACTTACAGGGACACTGATTACCTCCGCACCCGCATTGATGTTACATATCAGTTTCGCGGCAAACTATCCTGCCGTCACCGATGAATCACTACCGATCTACTCGATTTTTAGCATGCTGGATATTACATTTCTGAAATANGCCTACCTATTCATGCTGTTCGGCACGTTTGTAGAAACAGGTGCAGGCAACCTGCAAGGGTTTATCGAGAGACTCGACAGCTGGCGAAAAGACACCAATAGAACGCCACTGACTCGCAGCTCACATGCCGCTATCACAGCCGGATTGATGCTTATTGCTGGCGGACTCTCTCACGTTGGCATCGTTAACTTGATTGCAGCTGGCTACGGCACGTTAGCGTGGGCCTACTTTGTGGTTTTCATTATTCCTTTATTTACTGTTGGCTTATACAAACTACGGACAGCATAAAGTCAGCTAAACGCCCTTGCTCCAAGAGAACGAGGTAAATATAAGCAAGCTAAACGCTAAAACCGGCGAAATTACGCGATCATATTCTCAGAAGCGACNGCAAAGAGAAGCAGCGCTGGCAATACAGACTATTCTTTGGCGGTCACATGCAGGGCGCTGAATACCAGGGTNCTAAGCCGATCATTCATGAANGATCCCCNTCGTGGGTTCAGCGCCACCTAATTAGGCCACACAACTAGCAACGGGCGTTACAATACCTTACCGGTAAATTCTATGCCGGACAGCAGACGAGAAAAGAGTAGCGAGGGAGTAAACTCCTAGGAGCAGCTCGAACGAAAAAAACCTAGAGCACTTGACTTCAGACAGGCTCAAGTAATGATGCTCTTGAAATACTAGTGGTACCATTGATCTGGACTGGAGATTTCATATGAGCTATCGCACCGAACAGATCGCTGACATGGTTCAGCCAACTTTTCTGCATCGAAAGATTTATACAGACCCTGAAATTTTCGAATTAGAAATGGACCGCATTTGGGGAGGTGCATGGATATTTATCGGTCATGAAAGTCAGGTCCCCAATGCCGGCGACTATATCACCCTCAACTATGGTCACCTCCCCGTGTTAATGGTCAGGGACAAGGACCTTAATATCCATGTGTTGCACAACCGATGCGGCCACAAAGGAGCCAAGTTGGTTGATAAACGCGAGGGTCATGTCAACGCTTTCCGGTGCTGCTACCACGGCTGGACCTACGCGCTCGATGGCATACTTACCGGCGTTCCCAACATGAAGGGTTACGAAGATACAGGTTTTGACAGATCTGACCCTCGCTACAACATGCAGAGGCTGGCCCGCTATGAAAGCTACCGTGGCTTTGTTTTTGCATCCATGAATCAGAAAGCGCCAGATCTAAAGCAGTGGATGGGTGGCGCCGCTACTGTCATGGACAACCTTTGCGATCGCTCTCCAGAAGGTGAGGTGGAAGTCGCCGGAGGTGTGCTTCGATACGAACATGAATGCAATTGGAAGTTGTTTCTGGAAAACCTGAACGACACCATGCACCCCATGATCGTTCACAAGTCAGTTGTCGATGCAGCGAAAGACTATATCGCAACTCTCCCAGAAGATTCTGCCAGAAGAGATGAAGCAGAAATCATTCCGCCATTCGGTGCCAATTATGAAGTATTTGAATCAACTGGCATTACGGGCTTCAAATACGGCCATCACTACGACGGAGGTGAAACTAGCATCCATGCTGATTACTCGGTCGATCCCGAATATGAGANAGTCATGCTGGAGGCNTATGGTGCGGACCGCACCAAGGAAATACTAACTTACAACACACACAATACACTCTTCTATCCTTCTCTCACGATCAAGTCAGCGATTCAGAACATCAGAGTCGTTCGTCCCATATCCGTCGATAGGACTATTATTGAAACGTGGTCCTTTAGATTGAAAGGTGCCCCCGAATCGCTTTTGCGCAGAACTCTTCTATATTCGAGACTGATTAACGCCAATGGGTCCATGGTTGGCCCAGACGATCTGACGGCTTATTTCCGCGTCCAGCAGGGACTGGCTTCAACGAGCAACGATTGGATCGAGATGCACCGTAACTTTGGTCAGGACAAGGATTTAGGAGATAGACTCGTCAACGGAGGCACTTCGGATCTCGACATGCGGACTCAATACGCCGCCTGGAAAGCGTATATGACTGGCGGAGCTCAACTAGCAGACGATGAAGTGAAAGTGCCATGACCAGCGTCGTAAGAAGTAACCCAGCGATTCGCGACATTGAAGAATTGTTGTATAACGAAGCATCCTTTCTCGACGGTGCNGATCTAGATGGTTGGATCAACCTATACACAGATGATGGCACTTATTGGATGCCTGTTCTGCCTGACCAGCGGGACCCCATTAACCATATTTCACTTTTCTATGACGACCGGGTACTAATGGAAATCCGNCGCCGCAATCTGAAACACCCNAGGGCGGCATCCAAAGACTACCCCATTCGCTGCTCCCACATTATCTCCAACATTCGTATCTCTGAACAGGTAGCCGATGCAACCATTGTCGAATCAAATTTCCACTGCCTGGTGTACTACAATGACAAGCAAACTATCTATGGCGGAACTTATCGTCATGAACTAGTTCAATGTGACACAGATCTGAAGATACGTCACAAACGCGTCGATCTGATCAACTGCGATGCTGTCCTCAACACCATCATTATTTATATCTGATGCCTAACAAGAATCCACATAGACCCTTCACACCTGACCCTGAATTCACGTCCCTACTACCTAAAAACTGGGGCAACTCTGTTAACGGGCTCGGTGAAACAAGAGTCCGCCGCCCAGATGTAGTCTGGTGGGCAAGCGACACAGAACAGGTACCTTTTGGTGCTGCACAAAAATGGTTCTACACTAAGGAAGTACCAGGCCCTGAGCTCACCCAAGAACGGATCAAACGTCAAGAAATTCTTGCTAGACCCCTGTCGGAAGTCGCCGCCAAGGTACAGAAGAGGTCACCTGGGGAATGGACTCATTCATTACAACAATTTGTGAGGACTGGAGACTGTGAGCAAACTGGCGTTGCTCGCATGCAGCCAGAGTGGGCGTATAAGGGTGCCGATGTGCCTTTTACTAACGTCATCATGCTCGCAGTCCAACACAACTACGAAAAACTGAAATCCGCTCCAGACCAGGTTTGCGGCACAGACGTCTCTCATCAGTATAATCGGGCTGCAAACGTGGCTATGAAAGTAGCGAACTGGTTGCGGGAACAGGGGTGGGACGCGAAGCCTGTTACCGGGCCGATGGTCGGCGACATCCTATTGATACCTCCCGCCTTAGCGTGTGGTTTCGGGGAGTTGGGGAAACACGGTTCAATCATCAATCCCAAATTCGGCTCCGCCTTTAGACTGGCAGCCGTGCTGACAGATGCACCTTTCGAGCAAACGACAACCCAAGAGTACGGGATCGACGACTTCTGCTCTCGCTGTCGGGTCTGCGAAAATGCCTGCCCACCGTTTGCAATCAGCCAAGAAAAGCAATTGGTGAGAGGCGCTGAGAAATGGTACGTCGACTTTGATAAGTGCATCCCCTACTTCGCGGAGACATCGGGTTGCGCGATCTGCATCGCGGTCTGCCCATGGTCGAGACCCGGCGTCGGTCCTAATCTTGTGAAAAAAATAGAGAGGCGCTCGAAACGGAAGAGCGCTGAGCAACTTCTCACATCAACGGATCAACGATGATCTGCTAAACTTGTTCTCTTTCTATAGGGCAAGTATTAACGAGAACTCTTCGCTTATGTTGGTTTACAAACGCGAAATTACAGTGGAATGGGGTGAATCTGATCCGTTCGGATTGGTTTATTTTCCAAGAATACTGGCTTGGTTCAACGATGCCGAGCACGAATTCTTTGCCCGAGCCGGTTACCCAGTAAAGCAAATGGTGGAACAAGACCGAACCGCTTTCGTGATGGGCAAAGTTAACTTTGAATTCGTTGGCCCTGCTGCCTATGGGGAGAGGATAATGACTCGCCTGGAATTAACCGAGATCTCCAATTCAACATTGACATGGGGCTGCAGTGCCAAGCGCTGTTCTGACGAGGTCATGGTTACCCTGGGCAGCGCAACGCGGGTCTATGCAGAGATTCGGGAGGATAGAAGCCTTAAAGCCATCCGCATCCCAGACACCATACGACGCCTTTTAGACGCACCCATCGAGGAATAAGTAAATGAAAGCCGCAGTATTTCATGGTCCACGTGATGTCAGGTTCGAAGAAATCGATAAACCGATACTCGCTGCCGGTGAAGTCCTGTTAAAGGTCGGCGCCTGTGGTATCTGCGGCTCCGATCTGCACACCTACCGTCATGGCATGTTCCTCCAACTCGGCAGCCACCTCAATGGGTTGATGCTGGAATGGCTCTTCGATATGCACAGGGACCTTTACTGTCCACAATAGCCAGTCCACAACATCCAATTCATTGCCTATCACTGCTCCACAAAGAATCGTATTGGTTGATTGTAAAGATGTGGCTGCCGGATAGGATTTACCAAGCATTTCGAATGGGAATTTTTTAACAACCCTCAAATGTCCATGCATTGCCGCATAATAAACCGCGGGCATTTTTTGAGGACCCGTCCTCTGTTCAATATTAACACCCGCATTGATGAGCATCTGTGTCATTTTTCGGTGACCCCTTTCACATGTATAATACAATGGCGTGCAACCAGAGCCACTATCATTAATATATAGATATTTAGTATTCTCATTGGTCCAATTGGCAACCTTATTTAAAATTAATCTAAGAGCACCGACCGAACCGGCTTTACATGCATAATGCATTGCTGTGCGAAAATGATTATCTCTAGCAAATAAATTAGAACCTAGTTCTATGAGTTTTTTGACACGTTTGTATGTATTGTTTGACTTGGCGCCTACGCTCAACTTTTCAATGGCAAACATGAGCGCTGTTCTGCCCGAAAGCCTAATATTAATGTCTACTTTGCCAGACTCGACATCTATAATAAATTGTTTCGACATAATATAGTCGAAAGTCATGTCGGGCGGTTCTGCCATGTTATTGAATGATTGGAAAATAACTTATATACAACCGAAATGAATCCATGCAGACATTCCTGAAATATTCAGAAATCCTGAAATATTCAGGACAGCTTCCATCTTTCATATTGGTTTTTTATAAACGTGCGATTATATAAGACGGTACCTCCATTCATTTTTACCATTTTGCCAATACTTTCACTGTATGAGCCACCACCCTGAACAAATATGTCCGCATTTGCCATAAAGATGAAATCTTCGTCCGGAAGACCGCAGTTTATTCTTCGAAGCACTCGAAAGCCGTTTTCCTTTAAAAACGCCTCAACAGCGTGTAAATAAACGTCGTTAAATTTTAGAAACTTCTTAATATAGTATCGCTGCTGTAACTGCATTTTACTAAAATGGTAGGTCGCTG
>NZNP01000088.1 GCA_002694945.1 Gammaproteobacteria bacterium | reverse complement strand
TAAAACTATCGTTAAAAATATAATTTTATAGATTTTTTTCACCCTAACCTCGAATGATTATTAAACCGCTGAAGAATTATGACACAGACAAGCTTTTTTTAGACAAGATACTACAAGGAAAGTCGCTAAAGCCTTGATAAGTCCTGAGAATTGAATCTAAACTGGATCATTAATCGTATCTCACAGCGAGACCTTTCACGGCCGTCAAAACCTCTCTATGAAGAACCTCATCAAAAGCGTCGTAATTATCCATCTTCTCCTTGTTTGCCTAGCCGCTAGTGCAAACGTTCAGACGCACGAATTAAAACCTTTATCAGAGCATCGAACGACGACACAGCACATAGTCGACGCGCTGGCATCAAGACACTACGTAAACACAGAACTTGATAACGACCTTTCTGCAAAGATCTACGACGCCTATCTTGACAATCTCGACCCTAGTAAGAGTTACCTCCTTCGCTCAGATATCGACGAGTTCGAGCCCTACCGGTTCAAACTAGACAATGCCCTGCGGAGCGGCAATTTGGCGCCCGCGTTCGAAATCTTCAATCGTTATCATGAACGCGTTACCAACCGTATGGAGAAAGTAATCCACCAATTAGAATCAGAATTTGATGCATTTGACTTCGAACTCTCCGAACAGCTGCTTGTTGATCGAGAGCTTGCTCACTGGGCTTCGACACAAAAAGAACTAGACGATCTGTGGCGAAAGCGCTTGAAAGACGCCATCCTAAATCTAAAGTTAACGGATAAAGAGCCAGTAAAGATTCAGGAACTTCTTGTCAAACGCTTTAAGAACCGTTTGGCGAGGACTCAACAGACGAACGCAGAGGATGTCTTCCAGCTCTACATGAATTCCTTTACAAATACCTACGACCCGCACACACAATACTTCTCTCCTCGCACCTCAGAAAATTTCAATATCAATATGAGCCTCTCCTTAGAGGGTATCGGCGCCGTTCTGCAACTGGAGGACGAATATACGAAGGTGGCCTCTCTAGTGCCCGCAGGGCCCGCAGACAAAAAAGGCCAACTAAAACCTAACGATAAAATTATCGCTGTTGGTCAAGGTGAATCAGGTGAGATGGTTGACGTTATAGGTTGGCGTCTCGATGAGGTCGTGCAACTTATTCGGGGCAAGAAAGGCACCGTCGTTAGGCTAAACATAATTCCTGCCGTCAACCAGGATGACAGCACTTCGCAGATAATCAGTATTACACGCAACAAGGTGGAATTAGAGGAACAGTCCGCCNAGTCCGAAATTATTGAAATCGAACAATTCGGATACGTACAGAAAATAGGCGTTATAGATATCCCTACCTTCTACGTGGATTTCAACGCTCTGCAAAAAGGCGACAAAAACTTCAAGAGTACCACTCGAGACGTAAAGCGACTTCTCCAAGAGCTTGTNNATAAGAAAGTGGACGGGGTTGTAATNGATTTACGAGATAATGGCGGAGGTTCACTACAAGAAGCNAAAATGCTAACCGGGCTTTTTATTGACCGNGGTCCGACCGTTCAGATTCGTAGTAAGAGTAATCGCGTAGACATTCTTACAGATAGAGATGTCTCGGTGATCTATGACGGACCACTAGCCGTCCTCGTCAATCGTCTAAGCGCATCNGCCTCTGAAATCGTCGCGGGAGCTATTCAAGATTANGAAAGAGGTATAGTTATAGGAAACCAAACGTTCGGCAAGGGCACCGTTCAATCACTGCTGCCTTTAAATCGAGGACAATTAAAACTTACACAAGCAAAGTTCTATCGAATTTCTGGAGAGAGCACTCAAGAGCGGGGTATCATACCCGACATTGCCTACCCCGCCAGCTACAATCCAGATTCGATAGGGGAAAGCACACTTGAGCAACCGTTACCTTGGGATGAAATCAGGGCGGCCCACTTTAAAACGAAGAACGAGATCGGGCAATATCTACCAGAGTTAAAATCACTACATCAAGCTAGGGTCGCTAACAATCCGGATTTTAACTACCTCAAAGAAGCTTTTGCTTATCGCAAGGCACGCGCAGAAGACAATTATGTGAGCCTAAATGAAAGCAAGCGACGACAAGAAAAAGAAGACCGCGAAGCCTTCTGGCTTACGCTCGAAAATAAGAAGCGTTTAGCTTTAGGCGAAAAAGTACTCGCTTCTTTTGACGAACTGCTGCCGAAAGAGCCTACCCTTGCCCTCACCGAACATCCTAAGCCCGCCACTAGTGCTATTGTCCCCGAACAGACAGATCAAAAAACCGATGGCGAATCTATTACTGGTAATGAAATGGCAGGGGGTTATTCCCCTTCAACGGAAGATATAACAACTAGCCCGGCAACTGAGCTCGACCCGTATTTACTGGAGAGTGGTCACATACTGCTGGACCTTATCACGCTCGAGGGAAGAACAGCCTCTGATCGTTTGCAATATCAAGGCATATGACTTCAGACAGGGTCGCCGCCTAAGTGGGCCACTAGCTCATCGCGTTTTTCTAACATCAGGGCGACATCGCCCCGCGTCTCAACATTTAAGCGAACAACTGGCTCAGTGTTAGAAGTACGCACATTGAAACGCCAGTTGTCGTATTCCACGCTTAACCCATCAACATGCGTCATGTGAACGGCTTCTGGACCATAAAACCGCTCAAGCCGAATCAACAATTCATCTGGGTCATCAATTCGACGGTTAATTTCTCCCGATATGGGGAATCGTAAGATCATTTGATCAACCAATTCAGATAATTTCTTCCCAGAACTAGCCATCAGATCAATAACTAACAGCCAGGGCAACATGCCGCTATCACAATACGCAAAGTCACGAAAATAGTGATGCGCACTCATCTCTCCTCCATAAATGGCATCTTCCACACGCATGCGCTCTTTGATAAACGCGTGGCCAGTTTTACTCATCACCGCCCTACCACCCGCTGACTCAACCACGTCAATCGTGTTCCAAATCAGTCGTGGATCATGAATTACAGTGCCTCCACCAGTCTGAGTTAAGAAAGCCCTAGACAAAAGACCAACGACATAATAGCCCTCAATAAAGCGACCACTCTCATCAAAAAGGAAACAGCGATCGAAGTCACCGTCCCATGCTACACCGAGTGAAGCTCCAGACTTTTTGATTGCATCAATCGTGGAATGGCGGTTTTTTTCAAGCAAAGGGTTCGGCACACCATTTGGGAAATGGCCATCGGGATCATAATTCACCTTGACAAGTTCTATCGGTAAATTGTCAGCCAATGCATCAACGACGACGCCAGCCCCACCGTTACCTGGATTAACTACGATTTTCATCTCATGCCACTTGCTTGCATCGATATAACTCAAAAGATGAGATATGTAGTCAGGTCGATGATCAAGATGCTCCAACTTTCCCAAAGCTGGTTCATCCTTGAATTGATTGGAGGCAACAAGATCACGGATCTCCTGTAAACCCGTATCACCGCTCACAGGTCGGGACTGCGCGCGCACTAACTTCATTCCATTGTAACGCATAGGATTGTGACTGGCGGTAACTACNATTCCTCCATCAAAACCGTAGTGATTGGTAGCAAAATAAACCTCTTCTGTNCCGCANTCGCCAATATTACTTACAGACACACCTGCAGACCTCAACCCACGGATAAGAGCTTGTGTAATTTCCGGGCTCGTAATCCTAATGTCATGACCAACAACCACCTTTTGCGGCTTTATATGCAACGCATAAGCACGACCAATTGCCTCAGCAATTTCCTGGTTAAGCTCTTCTGGTACCCGGCCACGGATGTCATATGCCTTAAAAGCAGATACAGGTAGGGTCATGTTAGTCCTTGCTTGATGATGACAGCCTAAAAGACTTTAAAGTCCGACCAAGCTCCACATCGGTTTTTAATTGAACCAGTCGACGACAACGACGAGCATCTTCCTTAGACGCCTGCACTTTACTAGCAAGCTTGTCATCAGCTGCCGAGGTAATTGCAGATTCTAAATCACTATATCTCGACAATAATTGTAACGCAGACTTTGGCCCAATACCNGGAACACCCTTAAGGTTATTACTCTTATCACCAATNAAAGCGAGGTAATCTACATACTGATCCACACTAACGCCGAAATGATNCCTCATNCTTTGGCGGTCCCATAACCGATCATTGAAATAGTCAAAAAGTGTAATCTCAGACGAAAGTAATTGAAGATAAACTTTATCGGTGGAAACGATAACTGTGCGNCCGCCAAGCCCAGCAACGACAGATGCTATGGTACCGATCACGTCATCAGCTTCATAACTAGGAACCTTACAATCCGTAACGCCTATCTCTTGAAACCCTGCCACAAATTCATGAAGACCGTTTAGTAAAAGATCTGGTGTGGGAGAACGATTGGCTTTGTAATCCNGGGACAAAAGGTGTCGCCATGTCCGACCACGATCTTCAAAAACTACCNCTGCGTGGGATGGAGAAAATTTCGTCAATATCCGNGTCAATGAACCTTTGGCAGCGTCAACAACA
Organism: Gammaproteobacteria bacterium; assembly: GCA_002694945.1. Classification (GTDB taxonomy): domain Bacteria; phylum Pseudomonadota; class Gammaproteobacteria; order Pseudomonadales; family Azotimanducaceae; genus UBA9659. Next base: position 3,894 of record NZNP01000088.1, on the reverse strand, counting down.
CTCTCAACATCCNGTGCATTACGTGGTTGTCGAGCCTCAAAGATTCGACGAATCAGATTAAATCCATCAACAGCGAGGAATAAAATCGGCATAGACTGATCAGAAACCTACCGCCATGCCTTCTGCTCTAGGATCCTTGACNCCTTGCATCACACCATCCTTAAACAAGATGGAATTAGCATCACCAATACCTCGTCCCCAGTTAGCTTCCGTNAAATTNTTGTGCCCGCGTGCTTGCAGCTCCCGAATGGTATCGGGCGAAAAAGCAAAACGCTCATACAGGATCCGATCAGGTTTCCATTGATGGTGGAACCTCGGCACGCTGACAGCGTCCTCAATCGACATTCCATGATCAATGATATTAANTATAACCTGCAAGGTCGTCGTAATAATTGTAGAGCCACCAGGCGAACCAGTAATAAGGAAGGGTTCTCCTTGGCGAGTAACCAATGTTGGCGTCATTGAGCTCAACATCCGCTTGTTTGGGGCAATAGCATTTGCCTCTGCCCCCAAAAGCTGNAACTGATTTTCAGTATTCGGTTTCGCTGAAAAATCATCCATTTCNTTATTCAACAGCATGCCCGTCCCAGGGACNACAATCTTATTGCCGTATGAACTATTAAGTGTGGTGGTCAACGCAACCATCAGCCCATCTTTATCCAAAACAGAGAAGTGAGTTGTTTCCATGCCTTCCGCAGGCGGCATAGCACCAGGATAAATTTCATCGCTATCAGACGCTCTTCTAAGATTGACATTACCAAAGCGTGCTTTCGCATACGCTTTGTCTATCAGGGTANCTATTGGAACGGGGAAGAAGTCAGGATCACCAAGGTGCTTTGCCCTATCTGCATANGCTCGCCTCTCAGCTTCTACCATCAAATGGATTGCATCGGCACTTCCCCAACCTGCCAATGANAGGTCATGATTTTCCAACATATTCAGAATCTGAATCAGAAGNGCACCTCCTGACGAAGGTGGCCCCATACTCCAAATATCATAACCACGGTAACTACCTTTGACGGGTTCACGCCAAACTGATCGATAGTCTGCTAGATCCTCATAGCTGATTACACCGCCTGATCGTTGCATCTCGCTAACAATCAAATCTGCTGTTTTACCCTCATAAAAACCTTTCCGACCCTCATCCGAAATTCTCTGCAGGGTGCTTGCAAGNTCCGGTTGACGCCAGATATCGCCTTGCTTCGGAGGGCGACCTGCCACAGAGAACTTAGCAATTGAGGCCGCATGTTTGATCATTTTAGGACGGACCCAGGCGAAATGACGGGCAACATACCAGTCAATCTCAAAACCATCGCGAGCCAACTTGATAGCNGGTGCTATAACCTGCGGTAACGACAGAGTTCCGTAACGTTGAAGTAAAGTGATCAANCCATCAACACTNCNCGGCACACCACTAGACAGCAGCGTACTTCTCGCTAAATGATTATCGACTTCACCATTCTCATCCAGAAACATATCTCGATGAGCTGCAGCAGGAGCTTTTTCGCGGTGATCTAATGTAACAACCTCACCAGANTGNAGTCGCACAACTGCAAAGCCGCCTCCACCNAGGTTGCCGGCTGAGGGATAAGTCACGGCAAGCGCNAACGCCGTNGCAACAGCAGCATCTACCGCGTTGCCACCCNGCCGCATAATTTCGATACCAGCTTCGGAGGCAAGGGTTGANCGAGACGCCACCATACCGTTGCTCCCATAAACAGCCTCCGTACTNGCCCCGAAAACAGGAAAGCTTATGAGGAGGACTATCAAAGCAATAAANCGCATCAACAAAACCCATGGAAAAACTGAAGCTTAGCATTTAATCATTGAGTCGCTAATATGTAACATATGAACCTCAGTAAACGAGACGCTCGCAAACTCTTCTTGCACCACCAGGGCCTGCTCCGTTCCGCAAGCTTTGGCAAAGGGAAAACCGCCGTATTCAACACAATCAATCGATTATCCTATCTGCAGATTGACACCATCTCTGTTGTTCGGCGCGCNCACGAGCACATTCTCCAAAATAGAGTGCCAAACTTCGANGAGACTATGTTAAACGAGCTNATGATANATCGGCGCCTTTACGAATATTGGAGCCACGCTGCATCTTATCTGCCTTTTAGTAACTTCCGTTTTTCTCTCCCTGTCATGTACGCCAGGAAAAAACTCAAATCAATTGATGCCAGACTTGAAAGAAAAATCCTGCAGAGAGTCCAAACTGATGGCCCACTTCGTTCCAAGGATTTCGATGCGCCCGATCAATTCAGGAGCGGTGGCTGGTGGCAGTGGAAACCGGCTAAACAGGCACTTGAACACCTTTTTNTGACAGGTGAATTGATGGTGAGTCATCGGCAGGGATTCCAAAAAGTATACGACCTGCCTGAGAATGTTATTCCTTCTCACGTCAATTCCTCCATGCCAACGACGGAGGAATGGAGCAAATTCATTGTGTTATCAATGATTGATTCTCTCGGGGTAGCCACCGAGTACGACCTGGGCTATGCAAAAGGCACCATCCAGCGTCTAACTAAGGTAGCAATGAAAGAACCCATAAGAGAAGCCATCGACTACTTCTGCCGNGAGGGCGGACTCTCAGAGATAAGTGTGGAGGGTCAAACTTACTATTGCCGGCCATCGTCCCTGGAACAGCTTCCAATTAAAGTCAACCGGAGAGCAGTCCAACTGTTGTCGCCATTCGACAATTTAATCATCAATCGACTCCGCACGCGTCAGCTTTTTGATTTTGACTATCGACTGGAATGCTACTTGCCTGCAAAGAAGCGAAAATTCGGTTATTTCGCCATGCCTATCCTCTACGGCGATACTCTGATTGGAAGAGTTGACGCTAAAATTGAACGAAATACTGCTGAACTTATTATTAAGCACCTTTGGCTAGAAACAATGATGAGCGAGCAAGTCATTATAGCGCTGAAACTTGGCCTTGAAGATTTTATGTTGAAGATCAAGTGCAATAAGATGAAGGTTGAAAATGCTGACCCTAAAAAGTTGCAACAATTGTTTGCAAGGGATGAACAACGGCAAGCATAGCAAACAATATTTTCTTAAAGCATTTTTCCAAAACAACTGGACGAGTTACAACCTACAAATTACAAAACTAGATGTAGGTAGTTCTAGGACCTATGTNNATTTACNCTAAATACCGAATGATCAACCTAATATAGGCTAGTTAATTCACTGATATTGACGAGACCTAAGCATATCGGGACTCAACTCTTGTAGNTTTTTTAACCCCATGAGCTTCATGTCTCTCTCCACTTCTGACCGGAGATTTTCNAGCGCTCTTTCTACCCCCGCTCTACCAGCTGCAGCTAGTGCGTATAAGTACATTCTTCCACCCGAGCATGCAGTCGCGCCAAGTGCCAGAGCCTTTAAAATGTGTGTCCCTCTCTGAATACCACCATCAAGAATGATGTCAATTTGACCTCCTACTGTTTGCACTATCTCCTCCAACTGATCGAAAGGGCTTCTACTACCATCGAGCTGCCTACCTCCATGATTTGAGACCATTATGGCATCAGCACCAATTTCTACAGCTTTCTTTGCATCACGAGCACTCATAATTCCTTTAAGGCAGAACTTTCCATTCCAATCATCTCGCAGTTTCGAGGCATGCTCCCAATCCAAATCTTGATCAAGCATCGTTGAGAAATATTCACCCACAGAAATCGCTATATTCGACCCCTGCTGGACATGATCTTTAAGTTGCGAAAGCTCGAACTTCTCTCTGAGGAGGAAATTCAGAGCCCAATTTGGTTTTACACCAAATTGAAACAAGCTCATCGGAGTCAGTCTAGGCGGACTAGTGAATCCGGTTCTAAGGTCTCGTTCTCTATTCCCTCCAGTAATCGTGTCTACCGTAAGAGTAAGAACATC
>NZNP01000087.1 GCA_002694945.1 Gammaproteobacteria bacterium | reverse complement strand
GGTCGATTTGATAGCCAGATCATTCCTCTCGAAGTTCCAATTTTTGATGAAGAAGGTAAACGTACCGAGGAATCCATCACTTTTTCTCGCGATGAGATACCAAGAGACACTAGTCTCGATGCTCTAGCTGAATTAAAGCCTGTGGCGCGTGAAGATGGTGTCCATACGGCCGGAACGTCGTCTCAGATTGCTGACGGGGCGGCGGCTGTACTGTTAATGACAGCTGCCAAGGCGGAAGAATTAGGCGTAAAGCCCCTTGCCAGAGTTGTCGATGCGCAGTTGGTTGGCTGTGACCCTGTACTTATGTTGGAAGGTCCTATTCCGGCAACAGAAAAGATGTTGGAGAAGACCGAGCTTAAAATTTCGGACATTGATGTTTTCGAAGTCAATGAAGCTTTCGCTTCTGTCGTTCTTTCTTGGGCAAAGACCGTCGGAGCCGATATGGCGAAGGTGAATCCCAACGGTGGAGCTATTTCCCTAGGACACCCGCTTGGCGCGACGGGCTGTTTCCTGACGACAAAGGCTGTTCATGAATTGCAACGTAATGATGGTGAATACGGTCTGATTGCTATGTGCTGTGGTGGAGGTCTGGGAACAGGTACGATCATTCAGAAAATCTGATACAACAGTTGGCTAAGATGAGTAGGCCTGCTGTCTTTTAGAGGCTTCGGGCTCTAAATCCGGCACAAATAGCTCTAAAAGTTGTTTAGTCCTCTAGACGACTGTCTAGCAAGGACCGCTCTGATCTGCGTACTGCTCGGTCAGAACACTATGTTTGCTGGGTAATAGTATTACTTGGGTATCAGTCTGACAGGGACCTCTGCAATGCCGCGGATAAAGTTGTTTGGTAGGCGAACGACATCGCCCACCAATTCTACTTTATCGAATCGCTGCATGATTTCTTCCCACAGCACGCGCAATTGCATTTCCGCAAGTCGGTTGCCCATGCAGCGGTGAATCCCAAAGCCAAAAGCGACATGCGATCGGGCATTAGGTCGATCAATAATCAATTTGTCGGCGTCAGGATAAACGTCTTCGTCGCGGTTGCCTGACAGGTACCACATAACGACTTTGTCGCCCTCTCTGATTTGCTGGCCGCCCAATTCGAAGTCTTGTAAGGCGGTTCGACGCATGTGAATAACTGGTGTTTGCCAGCGAATCATTTCGGAAACCATGTTGGGAATCAGTCCATGGTCATCTTTTAGTTTTTTGTATTGGTCGGGGTACTGATTTAGCGCAAGCACGCCTCCCGAAATACTGTTCCGAGTGGTGTCGTTGCCTCCAACGATCAATAGGAGAACGTTGCCAAGGAACAGCAGCGGGTNCTGGATCATTTCCTTTGTATCTTNGCCGTGAGCGAGCATAGAAATCAGGTCNAATTTTGGGTCAGCGGCGGCTCTTTCCTGCCATAGGTTCATGAAGGTGGTCGCGCAGAGCATCAGTTCTTCTTTACGCTNGTCCAGATCCGTTTCTATGCCTGTCAGTGCTGGTACATTGGTAGTTATATCNGACCAATGAATTAGTTTNTGTCGATCTACGTAGGGAAAATCGAACANGGTCGCGAGCATTCGGGCGGTCAGTTCGACTGATACTTCTTNTACCCAGTTAAAGGTTTCGCCGACTGGCAAATTGTCCAGTATGTCAGCAACTCGCTCCCTGATAAGNGGTTCGAAGTTNGCAAGGTTGCTNGGTGCGACAGACGGGGCTACCGTTGAGCGCTGAATATCATGCCCCGGGGGGTCCATCGCAATAAAATTTTCAATTGGAACATTCTGCTCAAGTTCCTCCTCGTCTATGGGCGCGTCTGCAATAGCAATGCCTTCGGCCGATGAAAAAATCTGATGATTAGTATCTACTTGCTTTATCATCTCGTGCGACGAAACGGACCAGTAAGCTCCTATATCGGTTTCAGCACAAAAGTGGACGGGCGCTTCTTTACGTAGTCGAGCAAAATAAGGCTGCCAGCAATCCTCCTGAAAAAGCCTAGGATCACTAACGTCCAGCTTGTCCAAAGGAATGGTATCGATTTGTGCGGATATACTCATATCTGACTCGTTTTGAGATAGATTGTTGAAAGAAGTGTGCCAAAANCGAGTGTCTGAGGTCAAAGNNGTNGAGTTAGTAATNGGCAGAAATGAGTCGCCANTATTGAAAACGCCGAAGGGATAAATAATGAANAAAACTTATNACGGCTCTTGTCACTGTGGCAGGGTCAAGTTCGAGGTTGACGCGGATATAGACCATGTGAGGGTNTGTGATTGCAGTGTCTGTCACAAACGTGGAGCATTGAATTTCAGAGTGCACCTAGATGACCTGCGCCTGCAAACTCCCATAAAAGAAATGACGACCTATCAGTGGCACACTCTTACGTCAACAGACTTTTTCTGTCCGGTCTGCGGCATTTCGCCATTTCGGATTCCAAGAATGAATAACGAAGGGGGAACGATCTGGATGGTTAACGTTCGGTGCCTAGCTGACGTGGACGCGCATAGCCTGCCAATTGATAAGGTGTATGGAAGCCAATTGGGTTAAGGCAATAACTGGCTTCCTGGGGTATGCTGCTTACAAAGGGTTCCAACGGTTTGGGTAGATAGTTGCGACACACTTTATTTTTACATTTTTTTAAAATTTAAGGACCGAAGATGGATGATTTACAGGGTCAGATAGCAGTAGTGACGGGCGCGAGTCGGGGTATTGGCAAAGGTACTGCGATAGCTTTGGGGGAAAAAGGTGCAACCGTTTACGTAACCGGCCGCACAACTGGTGACGGTGACCGAACTATTGATACAACCGCCCGGCTGGTGACCGAAGCGGGCGGCGATGGTCGAGCGATACCCTGTGATCATGGTAGCGATGATGACATTGCGGCGCTCTTCGAGAAGATTGGAAAGGAAGCTGGTCGTATCGACATTCTGGTCAATAATGTTTACAAGATACCAAGTCCACCTGCCTGGGGAGGTGGATACTGGGATCATCCTATTCAAGTTTGGGATGATCAGGTTGGAATTGGTCTGCGCGCGCATTATGTAGCGAGTTGGCACGCCGCGCAGTGGATGTTCTCTAGTGATTATGCCCGGATGATTAATGTTTCCTCGCCGGGTGGTCAGAGTTATCACTTTTCTAGTTCTTATGGTGCCGGCAAAGCGGGATTGGACCGTTTGACGGCTGATATGGCGATAGAACTTGAGCCAAAAGGAATCCCCGCCTGTATACTTTATCCAGGTTCAGTCGCGACTGAATTTATTCAGGATCATGCGGAATCTCAGGGCATGGATCTATCGCAGTCGCAGACTCCTCTCCTCGTTGGCCGGGCAGCGACCTCTTTGTTGATGTCAGAGGACATGATGTCGCGGTCGGGAAGCATTCAGTGGGTTGAGGACCTGGTTTTGGAGTTTGATCTATACGATGAGAATGGTAGTCGGCCTACGGAGCGCTATCGGAATCGCTAGTCTTAATAGGTTTTTGGCAATGTCTCAGGCTTGAGAGGCCTTTAAGGCTTGATCAATGTCCCAGAGGATGTCATCGATCGCTTCCAGTCCGACTGAGATTCTTATCATGTCCGGTGTAACACCCGCTGAGTCTTGCTCTTTTTCATCAAGTTGGCGNTGGGTCGTAGAAGCCGGATGGATAATAAGTGTTTTAGCATCGCCGATATTCGCTAGATGGCTCATAAATTCAGCGTTTTCGATGAATTTTACACCAGCTTGTTGGCCACCTTCGACGCCGAAGGTCAGGATCGAACCGGCGCCTTTAGTCAGGTATTTGTTGGCCAGGGCGTTGTAGGGGTTATCCTTGAGACCCGCATACTTAACCCAGCTTACCGCTGGGTGCTCATTCAGATACTCTGCGACACGCTGAGCATTTTCAACGTGCCGAGCCATACGCAGATGTAGGGTTTCTAGACCTTGCAAAAAAAGGAACGCATTAAAAGGTGACAGGCTGGGGCCAAGGGTTCTTAAAGTCTCTAGTCTGCATTTAGTAATGAAGCCAAAGTCTCCGAAGGTCTCGTAAAAGCGAATGCCGTGATATCCCTTGGACGGCTCGATCATTTCAGGGAACTTGCCGTTGTCCCAAGGAAACTTCCCGGATTCGACGATAACACCACCGATCGAGGTACCGTGTCCGCCAATGAACTTTGTTGCCGAGTGTACGACAATATCGGCACCATGATCGAAAGGCCGGCACAGGTAGGGAGAGGCACAAGTATTATCAACCATCAACGGTATGCCATTTTCATGGGCTATATCAGCGACTGCCTGGATGTCGACAAGGTTATTCGAGGGATTCCCAATCGTTTCAATGAAGATGCAACGGGTACTATCCTTTATCGCTGACATAAAGTTTTCAGGATCGTCAGGGTCGACAAAAGTAGTCTCGATACCCATTCTTCTGAAGTTCACATCAAACTGTGAATAAGTGCCACCGTAAAGGGTGCTGGCAGAGACCAAGTGGTCACCAGAGGAAAGCAGGGTAAGTAAGGCAGTCATCTGTGCGGCAAGTCCTGATGATACGGCCAGAGCCGCGCGACCGCCTTCCAGGGCCGCCATCCGCTCTTCAAACATTGCCGTCGTAGGGTTGCTGAGTCGGGAATAGATGTTGCCGAACGTCTGGGCATTAAACAGGCTAGCTGCATGATCTGTATCATCAAAAACGTATGCAGCAGTCTGGTAAATGGGTGCCGCTCTGGAACCCGTTGCTGGATCCGGTATTTGCCCGGCATGTAGGCAGAGCGTATCAAAGTCGTATTCATGATCAGTCATTTAGACAACCCTCCGAGGCCGTTTCGCGGATATTACCCCCGTGTTGACCCCTGACCAGGTAAGACCACCCATCAACCGGGCATATTCTATTTTTATACATCGATCCATCACCACCGTCATTCCCTGTTCCCTAGCATCGACTGCAGCGGCTTCGTTGATGATACCAAGTTGCATCCAGAATACTTTTGCATCGATAGCGGCGCTGGATGCGATGTGCTGAGGCACGGCTTCGGCCTTTTGAAATAGATCTACAATGTCCACTCGCTCTTTGATAGCTGACAGATCGGGGTAACAGGTCTGCCCCAGGATTTCTTCGTAGTTAGGATTGACGGGAATTACCTTATACCCCCGATCGAGTAGATACTTGGCTGCGAAATAGCTAGGCCTTTGCCACTTTGCCGAAAGCCCGACTATAGCGATGGTCTGCGAGTTATCCAGGATTTGACGGATGGCTTTGTTTGACAGGTTGTCTGCGGTCATAGTCTTATATCGTTACATTGATGGAACAAGTTTAACAGCGAGGCACTATGACAGACAGGAGATCGATATTTATCACCGGCGGTGCTGGCGGAATGGGTCTGGAAACAGGCAGATACTTTTCTGAGAAAGGTTGGCTAGTTGGACTTTTCGACAGCAATACTGAATTGCTGAACCAGATCTCCGACGAATTTAATCCCGAGCAATTGGTCACTGGCCGGCTCGATGTGACTCAGCAAGCTGATTTCGAACCCGCTATCGCTGACTTTGCAGAGCGCTCAGGAGGCCGAATGGACATTCTCTTTAACAACGCAGGAATTGCGCCTGGTGGTTGGTTCGATGAAATGGAATTGTCTGTATTGGAGCAGACAATCAGCGTTAACGTTTTGGGCGTAATTTATGGCACTAGGGCTGCGCTGCCCTTTCTGAAAGTAACCGACAACTCCTTATGTATTAGTACCTCCTCATCGGTGGCCACCTACGGGCATGCGCGTCGTGCGGTTTATTCCGCTTCAAAGTTTGCTGTCAAGGGGCTGACAGAAGCTTTGTCACTCGAGTTTGAAAGGTTTGGTATTCGGGTGGCTGATGTACTTCCGGGATGTATTGATACGCCAATGCTGAGACGGGAGACGGCCCGGGGTCGCCCATTCCATGAGTCTATGTTGGATGCTCTGCCCAAAAGCGGGCCTTATCGACTCATGCCGGCTCGTGCTATCGCAGAAGCTGTCTGGGCTGCTTACGAAGACAGCACCCGGATACACTTCTACGTGCCAGAGGAAGTTGGTAATACTGACAGGATAAAGGCTCAGGACATTAGTCTTGCCCGAGAAGAGGCCCGAAGCTTTCTTTTTGGTCGCGGTGAAACATAGCCTCGTTAGGCCACAGATTTCTGTGGCCTATCTATACCAGTAAATCAGACAAAAAACTGCCGGGTAACCTCAGTCGTTGCGTAATGATTCTCCCTCAGGTGCTGCCAGGATTGCATGTCCGCGTTCACGGCATCCAAACCATGAGCTAAAACATAGGCGTAGCTGCGTTGAAACGATGTAAGGCGTGCTTGCAGTAGGTCTTTCTCATAATACTCATCGAAAGCGTCGGGTTTACCCCAGCCTAGGAAACGTCGCCCGGCGAGATATCGTCCGGCTTTCATGCCGATCAAGCCGATGCCTGCCGCTCGTGCTGTGTCCAAAACATCTCGTAGGTCCGTCATCGCCTTGCCATCGTCAAGGATCCCTTTGTCGATCCAGTCGTACCAGCCGGCTGGTGTGATCGCTATCTGTGCCAGGGCGTAGCGCCCAGTTTCTGCCATGGCGAGCAATAGTTTTTCTGCGTTCTGGTGAGTCGAAACACCCCAGTGATCAACTTTGCCGGCTTGCTTGGCTGTCAGGAATGCCTCGTACATTTCATCGTTCTTGATTAAGGAGACATTATTACCGGCCATGACATAGTAAGCATCCAGATGCTCGACGCCGAGTTCGGACAAACTCTGGTCTAAAAAAGTAGACCAGTTACTGGCAGCCTGTCGAGCTGTTGCGGTGTCAACCTCCTCGTCCCATTCAAGGTCAACTTCGGGATTGGCCTTGGATATAGTGAAAATCTTGTCGTCATGTTTTTTAAGGAAGGGCGCGAGGTTCTCTTCCGCATCCTTGTAGTAATTTCGATACCCGACGTCGAAGACGTTAATGCCTGACTCCAACGCCGGTTCAAGCAAGTCATTAGCTTGCCCAGCGGAAAGCGCGGCCCCACAGCCGAAAACCAATCTACTCCCTTCGAATCCGGTTTTCCCTAATGTCTGATATTGCATATCGGGCCATCCGTCCACTGACTGATTGACCTCGTCTCGAGCAGCCTGGAGACTGCCAGTTTTCATCAATGCTGCCGATCCAACCGCGAGAGCAGAGAAAGATTGAAGGATTGAACGGCGTTTTATTTCGGTCATGGCTAGTATCCTTAATTATCAAGTAGAGATTACGTCGGCTGCGGCGGGAGTTCAATCAATTGTTAATCCTGATAGGCTAGGTGCCCTTCAGTTCCAAGTAATGGGCGAGAAGTATGTGTAAGTTAAGAGTCGTTGTCTCTTGTTTGTGTTTTCTCTTCGCGTCGGGCGTCTGGTCAGATGATAGAGAATTGGAAGCACGCGTTCTTGAAGTGCTGTCTGAGACGCCATTGATCGATGGGCATAACGATTTGCCTTATGCCTACACGGTGAGGACGAATGGCCAGCTCGATGCCATGCCTTTTACAGATGACCTGACGAAGCTTGATCGACCAACGCACACTGATCTCAATCGTCTTCGTGCCGGTCGGATGGGCGGACAGTTTTGGTCGGTGTATATTCCCATTAAAGAATATCCTGGCGCGCCAGGCGATACAGCTCGAGTAATGCTGCAGATTGATCTTGTGCATCGACTGATTCAGAAGAATCCTGAAGCGTTGGAACTGGCTTTGACCAGTAGTGACATACTTCGAATTCACAAATCCGGAAAAATAGCATCCCTTATGGGTATGGAGGGAGGTCATGCCATTGAAAACTCTTTGGCCAGTCTGCGTATGCTTTACAGAGTTGGCGCTCGTTATATGACATTAACCCATTCGAAAGGTCTTCTTTGGGCGGACTCAGCAACGGATGAACCGAGAGTTGGTGGTTTGTCAGCGTTTGGAAAAGAAGTCGTGCGTGAAATGAATCGTCTTGGAATGCTGGTAGATTTGTCCCATGTCTCTGTAGATACGATGCATGACGCTCTTGATGTCACTCAGGCGCCGGTGATTTTTTCTCACTCCAGCGCTTACGCAAAGACAGCACACAAACGCAATGTTCCTGATGATGTGTTAGTTCGGGTGAGAGAAAATGAGGGTATAGTGATGGTGACGTTCTTCCACACCTACGTCAATGAAGAGGTGAGGATAGCCTGGGGGAATGCTGTGAAGGAGATTGAGGCTATTACCGATAATGTCGATGAGCGCAGAGCCTTGCTGAACGCCCGTCGGTCAAGATTACCACGCCCCACTTTGTCTGATGTTGCTGACCATATCGATCACATTCGTAAGGTAATCGGTGTGGAATATATTGGTCTGGGTGGTGACTATGACGGGATGCCGCCTGGCCCTATTGGGTTGGAGGATGT
>NZNP01000086.1 GCA_002694945.1 Gammaproteobacteria bacterium | reverse complement strand
AGCGAAGCTTCCCCAGATCGAAGCTTTCGTCTACGACCTCCTTGACCGAATCGGTCATAGCCATCAGCTCATAGATGCCCTGTCGTCCCCTATAACCTGTATCACGGCAGTCCAGGCATCCGACAGGATGAGACATTTCTAGCGGAGTTTTCATCTTCCACGGTTCAGTAAGGGTCTCCCATCCTTCTCGATCAGGATCCCCCACCGCTTTACAAGCAGAACACAGTGTTCGAACTAGTCGCTGCGCCATCACACCAAGCACCGTAGCTTTAATCAAATAAGGTGCAACCCCCAATTCAAGAAGCCGAGTAATGGCAGAGGGAGCGTCATTAGTGTGCAAAGTTGATACCACCAAATGCCCAGTAAGAGCTGCCTGAATAGCCATCTCAGCTGTCTCAAGATCCCGGATCTCACCAACCATAATAATATCTGGGTCCTGCCTTAGGAGCGCGCGCACACCATCTGCAAAATTTAGATCGATATTGTGTTGGACCTGCATTTGATTGAAGCTGGGTTCAACCATTTCAATAGGATCTTCAATCGTGCAAACATTGACATCTTCATTAGCGAGATGTTTGAGGCTCGTATAAAGAGTCGTGGTCTTACCCGACCCAGTCGGCCCCGTTACCAATACAATCCCGCTAGGATTGCTAACCATTGATTCCCACAGATGGAAATCTTCATTACCTAACCCAAGCTGCTCAAACGACTTCAGCAATACGCTTGGATCAAAAATCCGCATCACCATTTTTTCGCCATGGGCTGTTGGCAAAGTCGACAACCGTAGCTCTACTTCATCTAGTACAGCAGTCTTTGTCTTCAAACGACCATCCTGTGGTCGTCTTTTCTCTGCTACATCCATGCGCCCTAAGGTCTTGAGCCGACTAATGACTGCTGTCATTACAGGGGCGGGTAATTCGTAAACTAGGTGCAGAACTCCGTCAATACGGAATCGAACTCGGCCTTTCGCAAGTCGGGGCTCCAAGTGAATATCGCTGGCTCGCTGGGCAAACGCATAATTGAGCAACCAATCAACAATATTGACAATATGCGCGTCGTTAGCTTCCATATGGTCAATCTGACCAAGTTGCAACATCTGCTCAAGATTCGTCAGGGAGCTACTAATGATACCGGCGGACGCTTTGTTGACTGAACGCGCCATCGTATAGAACTCAGCGGTGTAACGCCTGATATCGGCTGGATTCGCAACCATTCTAGTTAGCCTTTTGCCCGGTTGCGACTGTTCGATTGTAGCCTCCCAAGAATAGAGGTGGGGTTGGGCGCTAACAATCACAATCTCATCTTCTCTTACTTCCAGCGCTAAAATCTGATGACGCCGAGCAAATTCATAAGACATAACTTGTGTCACGACTGTCGAATCTATCTTCAATGGATCAATTCGAACGTAAGGTTGCCTCTCTCTCTCCGCCAGCCAAATCGTGAGAGATTCAATATCAAGGGTAGCTCCTGCATTTGCCTCATCTTGAAACGATTCTTCAGCAATGAGCTCCAGTGGATGCCAGTCGAGTTGATCTTGGCGACGGGTTTTTAGACCCAATTGATCAGATGACTGCTGCGACAGACGACCAGAGGCTACAAGTTCATCGGCCACACTACGCAAGTTGAGTGCAATATCCGGTTTTCTGTCTTTGTTTTCTCTAAGGTTCACAGAGACCCTTGAATACCCATCTTTCTCGCTACACTTTACACGAGGCTATATAAAGCTAACAACGAGCATCGTCGCGTTCGGCAGCCTTCTGAATGTTCTTAGCAAGGTTTGTAACAAAAATGGTTCCGTGCGTCTAAACCTGCTAGACGTCCCGAAACAGCCTGATTATAATCCGCGCCCGCTGACTAAAGGGCGCACGACATGGCTTTCAATCAGGATCACATCAAGTGGTTCAGGGATGCTTCTCCCTATATTGATGCCCATCGTGGCAAAACATTCGTGCTTTGCCTACACGACGGTGCCCTGCAATCCCCTAATTTGGACAACATCGTTTCTGATATTGTATTGCTAAATACTCTCGGCATAAAACTTGTATTGGTCTTCGGGGCAGAACAGCAAGTGATCGAACATCTTGATGTTGACTGGCCTTCCAGTGATATAGACCGCATAACTTCGCCGGCAATCTTAGACGTTATCATAAAGGTCAATGGGGCATTGGCTACGTCTCTGGTTTCGAAGATCTCTGCCAGCCACCCTGAATCACCCCGCAGTAAACTTGAGATCCCAACAGTCTCCGGCAATTTCTTGCGAGCGAGACCAATCGGTATAATCAACGGTGTCGATCACTTCCAAACTGGATTGGTCAGAAGGGTCAACATAAGCGCCTTATCGCATCAACTCGATGGCGGCTCAATCGTCGTAATACCCACTATCGGCTATTCACCTTCTGGCGAAATTTTTTATCTGGGGACTCAACACACCGCGAGCCAGGTCGCACAGGCACTTCAGGCCGATAAGCTTATCTTCATGGGTGACGACGAGGGCCTTCGCGACGTTAAAGATGTAGTCATCAACGAACTCGATTTAAGCCGCCGAGATGAAATCACTTTATCTCCGGGGAACGAAATCATGATCAATGCCTGTGACCAAGCCTGTCGAGCCGGCGTTACTCGATGCCACCTGATTAGTTACCAGACTGATGGCGCCTTACTCGAGGAGCTCTTCACTCGTGATGGTTGCGGAACCCAGATAGTCGGGAACAGTTACGAACAAATTCGTTCCGCTGACATGGACGATGTTCTCGGAATTCTGCGCCTTATTGAACCCCTCGAGAAAGAGGGGGTACTGGTTAAACGTTCTCGGGAACTGCTCGAAGCAGAAATCGAGCAGTTTATCGTTATCGAAAGAGACGGACTACTAATCAGCTGCGCCGCACTCTTTGATTTTAATGAAGTCGGCGAGGTCGCCTGTGTTGTAACTCACCCAGACTACCGAAAAAGCGATCGCGGGGACCGCCTGCTTGACGCTGTCGAAAGCCGAGCAAAAAAGTTGTCCATTAAACGTCTTTTTGTACTGACCACCCAAAGTCTTCATTGGTTTATCGAGCGCGGCTTCAAGGAATGTGCGATTGACAAATTGCCTGTAGAAAAGCGCAAATTCTACAATTTCCAACGAAACTCGAAGGCTTTGGAGAAAGATTTAATTTAAATCAAAGTTCGCTTCGTTTTACACGAAGCCTTAACGATCGGTTGACTCGTGCACAAAATCGACCAGAGCCTTAACGTTATCAACGGGCGTCTCTGGCAAAATGCCGTGCCCCAAGTTGAAAATATGCCCTGGTCGGCCACCAACATCATCCAATACTGCTTGGGCGCTACGGAGTACCGATGTCCGTTCAGCAAACAAAGCCACCGGATCAAGATTACCCTGCACAGCCTTAACACCCATCAGATCCCAACTTTCAAGCAGAGGAGCACGCCAATCCAAAGCGATGACATCACCGCCGGCTGCCGCCATGAGCGGGAGCAACGAGGAGTTACCGGTTCCAAAGTGGATCACCGGGACCTTACCTGATATTGCTTTTATCAAGCGTTGGCTATGTGAAAAAACATGCTCCCGATAATCATTAACTGATAGCGCTCCTACCCAACTATCAAAGATCTGTATGGCCTGAACACCCTCCTCGATCTGGTAATTTAGATAGTCAATAGCGGCGCTTGTCATTTTCCCCATCAAGGCACTGAAGGCGCCAGGATCACTCAGCATCAGTCGCTTAACGTGAATGTAGTTGCGCGAACCTCGTCCTTCAACCGCATAGGAGGCGAGAGTAAAAGGTGCACCACCAAANCCGATTAGGGGGATGTCTGCAGGCAGTTCTGAACGGATTAACTTGATTACNTCACCAATATANGGCATCGATNCACTAGCAGNTTCTAATCTTAGTCGATCAATGTCNGNAAAATTCCTNACTGGATTGGCGATACTAGGTCCNACACCCACTAGATAATCGAGGTTAAGCCCCATCGGCTCAAGAATCGGTAAGAGGTCGGCGAACATAATAGCCGCATCAACGCCTAGTATGCGCTGCGCATCGCAGGTGACCTGTGCCGCNAAGTGTGGAGTCTTGAAGAAATCTAGACTAGGTGTCTTACCTTTAACCTCATGGTATTCCTTCATATAGCGTCCCGCTTGCCGGTTCAGCCAGATCGGAGTGAAATCTGTAGGCTCNCCTCTGCAGGCTTTAAGAAAAACGGAGTTCTGTAGTTCGTTGCTCATACGGGGCCCGATTAAAAACCGGCAGATTATACATACTTGTAGCCTTACAAACCTGCTGCCAGACATTGGACTTTGGACAATTCGACCCAACAAAATCAAGGTTTCTCGTACCGCTGTCTAAAGCAATTCACATAGCCATCATCCCTAACATCGGCTTCGAACTAAACTGTTTCAGCTACATCCAGCNGCAACTCCACATCTGGATCAACTTCGGCTTGATAATCTGTACCAGGCACTTCAAACCCATGAAGCTGGAGAAACGCCCGCCGATAGCCTGCAAAATCGGTCTTGGCCTCAAGATTGTCTTCCTTTACGNGGAACCAGTTATCAGAAACGAATTGCTGAATATCCGCGGCTAGTTCTAGATCATCCATACGAATACGTCCCTGATCGTCCAAGCGCAATCCCTCACCACTATAAAGTTGCGAGTCATAGAATCGTGTTGTCTGCTCAATGCAACCTTCATGAGTACCAGCATCTTTCATCGCTTTAAACAGCAAAGACAGATATATCGACATACCAGGTATCGCCGAAGCCGCCTGCGTAACAAGTCCCTTCATTACTGCTACGTAGGCATGACCGCCAATTTCCGACATTGGCGCTGACAGAGATACACAAGCTCTGTCTAAGTCTTCCTTGGCTTTACCGATGGTCCCATGATGATAGATTGGCCAGGTCACTTCGCTTCCCAGGTAAGTGTAGTTCGTCGTAATACATCCCTTGGCCAACAAACCACGNTCTTTTAGTGCTCCAATCCAAAGCTCCCAATCTTCACCCCCCATAACACGGATCGTGTCTGACACCTCCTCTGGATTAGCAGGTTGAAGTGAAATATCTCGCAATTGGCCAGTGTTAAAATCGATTGTCTTACCCTCGAACGCTTCACCTATAGGCTTTATACAGGAGCGAAATACACTGCCGTCAGCCATCCGACGCACCGGAGCAGCCAGCGAGTAGACAACGAGNTCGACCTGACCCAAGTCGCGTTCAATCAGATCGCAGGTAGCCTGCTTAACCTCATTAGAGAAGGCATCTCCGTTTATATTAGCAGTATATAGACCACGAGCTNGGGCTGATTCCGTGAATGCTGCCGTTTTGTACCACCCCGGCGAAGCAGTTCTCGAACCGCTGGCTGGTCGCTCAAAAAAAACCCCGACGGTTGACGCGCCATAGCCAAAAGCAGCACTTATACGGGAAGCCAAGCCATATCCACCCGAAGCTCCAATAACCAATACTTTTTTTGGGCCAGCGCNCCGATCTGANTGGGCCTCCACGTAATCTATCTGGCCCTGCACGTCCCTTGTACAACCGTTCGGGTGNGCAGTTGTNCAAAGGAATCCTCTAATTTTTGGTTTTATTATCACGTCACACTTTTCCTGTAGTTCGCCGGTAACTTAAGGCTAACAACGTAAGGCCAATGAATACCATCGGCGTCGATAAAAGCTGTCCCGCCGAAACCCAGTCTGCCAGCAAGAAACCCATATGAATATCAGGTTCACGAAAAAATTCCGACGTAAAGCGAAAACAACCGTAGGCAACTAGAAACAATCCCGATACCGCCATCAAGGGTCGAGGACGGCCAGCAAACCACCAGAGCAACAAAAACAAAATCAGGCCTTCGGCAAAAGCCTGATAAAGACTAGATGGGTGACGAGCAAGGCCATCAGGGAAAATCAGCGCCCAAGGCATATCCGTAACACGGCCAGGCAACTCCGTATTTGCGAAGTTTCCNATCCGCCCCAGCCCCAGNGCAAGAGGAATTGACGGGGCAATGAAATCAGTGATCTCAAAGAATGTCCGATCCGTCTTTCGCGCAAAAAACCAAACCGCAAACAAGACACCCAATAATCCNCCATGAAAAGACATACCACCCTGCCAGACCTTAAGAGCCGAAAAAGGGTCCTTCGATAAGTTTTCAAAACCGTAAAAGAGCATATAACCTAAACGACCACCGAGCAGCACACCGATGACTGCATAAAATACAAGGTCCGAAAGCGCATCTTCCGTATAGCCGCAAGCGTGATGGCGATTACGATAACCTAAGGTCAACCAGACGAGGCCAATACCAATGAGATAGGAAATGGCATACCAATAGATGTTGACCGGCCCGAGGCTTATAGCAACCGGGTCAATAACGGGATAATGCAATTGACAATAATCCTTAGGAAAACGCCATTATCCGTTATAAGTGCGCTCTGTTAAACTTATGATTTTTTCACCAACATCGTGTGCCTAATCCTTTTTGCCGTAAAACCGAATCCTAAATATCGGCTCGTCGTAGCTGCCAACAGGGACGAGTTCTATAGCCGCCCTGCTTACCCCGCTAGACTTTGGGATGATCATCCCGAAATTCTGGCGGGCCGTGATGCGGAAATGGGAGGGACTTGGCTCGGCGTAAATCGGCAGGGCAAGTTCGCTGCGGTAACCAATTATAGAGAAACGCCTCCGGTTAAAATACCACCCCGATCAAGAGGCGAACTGCCCCTTCGTTACCTCGCCGGCAATAAAGATGCCAGTGCCTATGCCGCCAGTATCGTACCAAAAGCAAATGACTATCGAGGCTTCAATCTATTGGCGGCCGATGATTTTAGTGTACAGTATCTCTGCAATCGAACCGGTGAAACAAAGACTCTTATAAATGGGTATTACGGCCTCAGTAATCAGGTTTTAAACTGCAGCTGGCCAAAAGTCTCTCTAGGTCGCAAACAGCTAAAACAGAGTCTAGATAACATTGAGGATGAGCTTTCAGAAAGGTTGTTCGATATATTGATGGACTCCGGTGATGGCCGAGAATTCTCTAACAGCTTTATAAGCGGAGAGGAATACGGCACCCGAGCTATGACTGTTGTTCTGATTGGGCGCGATGGCGACATATATTTCGAAGAAAGGACGTTTGGAATTAATGGCAAGGCAATCGGAAATGAAAGTTTTTCGATCAACCATACCGACGACTTCTGACGATATTACCTAGTCCTACCTTATGCATTTCCTCGTCGACAAANTTCTTGATCAGGTAAGCGTTATCCATTTCCAAGACCTTCCCTAGAATGCTTTTGCCTTGCGCCANAGCAAACTGGCTAAGTGCATGTTTAACTANCAGNAGGTTTGTTGAATTCATGGAAAGCACGTCATAACCCATAGACATCAGCAGAACAGCAGCCGATGGATTGCCTGCCATTTCGCCACAAATTCCNATAGGTTTTCTACATCCATGAGCTGCTTGAACTAAATGATTCAANGCTTGNAAAACTGATGGATGAAACTCCTGATAGAGTTCNGCTACCTGNGCNTTATTGCGGTCTACCGCAAGCATNTACTGAATCAGGTCGTTACTACCTACAGACAAGAAATCAACNCGCTGGGCGATATCATTAGCTTGATAAACTGCCGCAGGAACCTCAATCATTACACCCACATCAGGCATTTCAACTTCCACGCCCTCATCCACGATCTCTCGATAGCATCTCGAGATAAGACGTTGCGCCTCATCAATTTCTGCCATACTAGTTATCATTGGAAGCATGATCCGCAATTCGGTATCGATCCCTTCATTTGCACGGATCATGGCCCGGACCTGCGATAGAAAGATCTCAGGGTGATCAAGAGTGACGCGGATCCCACGCCAGCCNAGAAAGGGGTTNGTTTCATTAATTGGGAAATAAGAGAGCGCCTTGTCGCCCCCAATATCNAGAGTTCTCATCGTNACAGGCCNAGGGGCAAAGGCCTGAAGGTGCTCGCGATAAATGAGACGTTGTTCTTCTTCTGTTGGAAAGCGATCATTCATCATAAACTGCGTTTCGGTGCGGTANAGGCCGACNCCTTCGGCCCCTCGATCTAANGACCGCTGCACGTCAGTCATCAAGCCTGTATTGACCCAAAGGCGTATACGATGGCCATCGCTCGTATAACAAGGTTCCTCNCCTNTCACCTCAAAACCTTCGACCAACGCCTGTTCTTCCTGAGCCACTTGATCGTAGTAACGCTTCTCTTCNTTCTTAGGATAAGAGATCACAGCACCCGCAAAGCCATCAACGATTAAAGGTGCTCCGTCTAGCAATTCGATGGGCAATTCTTCAACGCCCATAACTGTAGGNACGCCCATNGCTTCAGCAAGAATAGCTACGTGAGATTTTCCTGACCCTCTCACTGAAATAAATCCGGCGAGTCGGCTTCTNGGGACAAGNGCTAAATCAGCAGGNGTCAANTCATTGCTTACAAGTATGGTTTTCTTAGGATATCGTCGTTTCCTNGTGTCTGCAGACTGAAGGTTAAATAAAACCCTATTTCCCAAATCCCGAACATCCGCACCTCTCTCTCGCAGGTATTCATCCTCCATCGCTTCGAAATTGGCGATGTGTCGAGAGACAACCTTGCGCAGCGAACTTTGTGCCCACTCACCGGTTCTAATCTGCTCAACAACTTCACCTGAAATCGCAGTTTCATCAAGCATATGGAGGTAGGCATCAAAAAGAGCAAGTTCCTCTGGCGGCAATCTACCAGTCAGCTTGCCGACAATGGCTGATATATCAGCTCGAGTTTTTTTGACAGCAGAACGAAAATTTCTGACTTCTACATCTATATCAACGGCCTTTCGTTCTGGGACATTGTGCAATTCTGCTTCCGGATAAGTAACCACCGCAGTGCCCAAAGCGACCCCGGCCGCACCCTGCATGCCTTCAAAACGCACAGATTTCCGGCCTCTGCCTTTTAACGTAAGCGTGCCCGTGGCTTCAGCGTGCGCAATAATCCCAGCAAGCTGCGCTGAGAGGGTGATGAGGAAAGCTTCTTCACTTTCGTCAAACCGTCGGCTCTGTTGTTGCTGCACAACCAGCACACCCAGCAGCAAGCGATGATGAATAATTGGAACTCCAAGAAAGGCGTGGTAAGGGTCCTCACCGATTTCTTCAAAAAAACGGTTGCGAGGGTGATTCTGAGCATCTTCGAGATTGATTGGTTCAGCTCTTTCACCGACATAACCAACTAAGCCTTCATCAACACCCAACGTGACTTTTCCAATAGCCTCAGCGTTCAGGCCCCGAGTGGCCATGAAAACATAACGTTGTAGTTCTTTGTCCTTCAGGTAGATGCTACAAACCTCNGTCTGCATAGCACTTTGGACTCGCTCAACGATAATCTCCAGTACCGACTGAAGGTCTCCGGCTCTACTAACCTCCTGAATAACACGACGAAGCACATCTAACATTTACGTTAGTCCTCAGAGCGGAAAACAGCGTGAAAGGTACGGNGCAAGCTCTTTAAGAGCTCGCCNATAGACNTCCTGCTTAAAAGGCACGATTTGCCCAAGCGGATACCAGTAGCTGACCCACTGCCAGCGATCAAATTCTGGCGATTTACTATGCTGAAAAGATACCGCATCATCAGCCGCGAGCATCTTCAACAAGAACCATTTCTGTTTTTGTCCGACGAAAGACGACTTATTATCCCGCAGCAATCGCTTCGGTAACTTATATCTCAACCAACCCTTTGTAGCGCCTACGACCTCTACATGTTCATGAGTGAGGCCGACTTCTTCGNGCAATTCCCGATAAAGAGCATCTTCCGGGGATTCTGATGATTTTATTCCGCCCTGCGGAAACTGCCAGGCCTCTTGGCCAATCCGTTTAGCCCAGAGAACACTGCCATTTGAATTAGCNACGATAATCGCTACATTTGGCCGATATCCATCTTCATCTATCAACTACCATAACCTCAATCAATACTGGTCATTATTGTGCTTGAAAGCAAAAGATTCAGCAAACTAGCCGGACAGGCTAGACTACCACCTTTGCGAAACGAGCTTTCTGAATGGCCTTGGCGATCTTCGATCTGGATGAGACCTTGATCTCTACCGACAGTGATCACGAATGGGGGCAGTATGTCGCCGATAAGGGTTTGGTTGAGAAAGAAACTCACCAGCATCAAAACGATTNTTTTTATAAGCAATACAAGGCAGGCAATTTGGATATCGACGCATACCTAAAATTTGCATGTGGCGTTTTAGCCCGCCATCCTCTCGACCTTTTAAACGAGCACCTAANATACTTTGTCACAGAACGCATAAAACCAAAGATTCTGCCTCAGGCAGTCGAACTTATTGATCGACACCGACAAGCAGGTGACTATATCATGGTGATCACCTCAACAATTGAATTCGTTACGCGTCCTATCGTTGACCTCTTCGAAATCGAAACCCTGCTCGCACCTAACCCAGAGTTTTCCGGTGGCCGATACACCGGGCTAATCACAGGAGTTCCGTCTTTCGGTCAAGGAAAGGTTACACGACTCTTGGCGTGGCTAGAAAATAATAATCATGACCTGCATGGAAGCTATTTCTATTCCGATTCACATAACGATCTGCCGCTGCTAAACCATGTCGACCATCCGGTTGCTGTTGATCCCGATCCAGTGTTGCGCGACGCAGCTAAAACAAACGGTTGGGAGATCATTTCACTTCGATAGGCCATTGAGCGGAATCACAATTTGATAATCAGTCAGTCAGCGTCAGATCGAGTTCCCGCGCCGCTTTCACATCATCTAGACGCTTGACCGGCAAGGTGTGCAGGGCCGAAATTCCGACATCTGGCCGCCTTTGTACCTCTTTTAAAATAGAAGCCAAAGCGGTGTCCGGTGACCCATCGGGAAGAAATATCCAGAAGTAAGGCAATAGTTTAAATGTGTTCAGTTCGATGCAAAACCAACGGCGAGTTTTTTTAACGCCGAATGACGACCAACAAACCTTAAGCCATGATTGCGCAGCAGCCTAGACCAGAGCGATGAACTGGTGAAGACTCGATGAAAGCCTTCCATCGCAAGTGCAGTGAGGTAATTATCCGGCCGGCGTTGCTTCTCATACCGCTTTAAGACGGAAAGCTCACCAGGCTGCAAGCCCTCGACTCGCGCAGCGCAAAGAATAGCAACCAAAACAGAGGCATCACTGAGTCCTAAGTTCGCACCTTGACCAGCCAGAGGATGAACCGAATGAGCTGCATCACCAAGGAGCGCGAAACCCTCTCTAACGTATTGTAAAGCCTGCTGCTGACGTAATGGGAACTCAAAACGGGAGCCAATTATTGAGATACAGCCCAATTCACCTTCCGACGCGCGGTACAATTCTTCCAGGAAACGCGTCTCACCAAGAGATGTCTTTGAGGAACTTGATGACCAGATAACTGCTACCCGCAATTGATCTGAAAGTGGTAGAAAAGCCACAGGACCTGAATTGAGGAACCACTGTCTTGCGCAGTTACCATGGGGCTTCGAGACTTTAGCCAGACAAACAGTCGCGGTCTGCTGATAATCAAATCCTATTGTTCGCAGTCTAAGCTGCTTACGGATATTCGAGTGAACCCCGTCCGAACCAACCACCAAAGGAACTGTGACACTTGCGGAATCAAAGTCAGTTTTCCAATTTACACGGAGATTAGTCTGATCATCAGCCGCCTTAGCCAGAGCAAACAAAAGAGCCTTTTGATCTACTATGAAACCTAATTCATCCAAATCCATATCTGCTGCAGAGAAGGAAATAACACCCATACCCGTGCCGTCTTTTACGATCATAGAGCTGTAGGGTGTCTTGTAGTTTTTCTNGATCAAATTCCATACACCTTCTTCCTGAAGAAAACGGCGCGATGACGAGTTAATCGCNAGTACATTGGATGACGCTTCGAGCAGCTTCTCCGGGCGGTGTTTCTTATCAAAGAGCTCTACCGCAAAACCCTGCCGAGCGGCCGCNAATGCAAAAGCTAATCCTACGACGCCCGCACCTACAACGGCAATGTCAGTCATGATCTACGCCCTGCCATGAAAGACTCGATATCCTTGATAGTCTTTGGTACTTCACCTGTCAGGACTTCATTGCCTGTCCGAGTAACGAGAACATCATCCTCAATGCGAATGCCAATCCCGCGATAATGCTCTGGTAGGTCTTGATCAGAAGGATCAAAGTAAATACCCGGCTCAATTGCAGTTACCATGCCTTCCTCAAATACACGCCACATGCCATTTACCTGGTAATCTCCCACATCATGAACATCAAGGCCTAACCAATGACCTGTTTTGTGGGGGTAATAAGGCAAGTAAGCAGCAGTCTCAATTAGCTCTTCAAGTTCACCTATCAAGATGCCAAGTCCCAGCAAGCCTGCAGTTATCTCTCGAACTGCTGCTTCGTGAGGTTCATTCCATGTGTTCCCAGGTTTTACCGCNTCAATGGCAGCAAGTTGCGCATTTATNACTATGTCATAAATTTGTGATTGGGCGGGNGAGAAACGACCATTCACCGGAAACGTCCNTGTCANATCACACGCGTAGTTTTCAAACTCACCNCCNGCATCAACTAGCACCAAATCACCATCTCGCAACTCATCGTTATTCGCGATGTAATGTAGTACGCATCCATTGCTTCCGCCCCCTACAATTGCTGGGTAGGCAGGCTCTCGAGCCCCGTGCATAGCAAACTCATGATAAAGTTCTGCTTCAATCTGAAACTCCATCATCCCAGGGCGTGTAAACCTTAAAATTCGCAGATGACCCTGACAAGTCGCTCTGGCCGCCTGTCGCATGAGCTTAAGTTCAGCNTNNCTTTTATGCAATCGGAGCTCATGCAGNAACTGATCAAGCTGAATAAATTCGACAGAAGGCGTNCTGTACTTCTGGCCATTAGCACTAATCATTTTTACCCAGTCGATGATCTGATTATCAAACCTGACATCATGACCCATCGGGTAATATAGGCTGGATCGTCCCTCGATAAGACCGGGCAATATGTCGTCAATGTCGGCAATGGGAAACGCATCATCTAACCCGAGACATTCTATAGCAGCTTCCGGTCCCGTAATATCTCCATGCCAACGCTCTCGAATATCATCACGCTCCTGACAGAACAAGATGGTTTGACCGTGTTCCCGACCAGGGACAAGAGCCAAAACAGCATCAGATTCTTCAAACCCTGTCAGGTAAAGAAAATCGCTATTTTGCCGAAAACGNTAATGAACATCTGAATTCCTTATTTGGCTGACAGCCCCCGGGAGGATCGCTATGCTGTCTTCCTTCAGCAAGGCAATCAGTTCACGCCTTCTGAACGCGTAGTCCTTGCTTGAAAAGGCTAANGGTTTAAANGTCACCATCTAAAACTCCCCAAGCNTCGANAATAAATTCTTATCTAGATCCCGCNTGTATCTCTGAGAAAATCAGCAATACACTAACCCGAACAAACTCTTCAATCTCTACCAGATCCACTTCATTATCCTCACCTTCTGGGACTTCGTCAGTCAGGGCAGCAATCCTAGCAAGATCGGCTAACGCTTCGTTTGTTAATCCTTCTAATTCGACCAAGCGATTTCCAAATTCCCCCANTCCAGATAAGAACCCGCTGCACCATAAAGCAAGACTGGCTACCCGCTGGCTAATTGGGGCGGTTTCAATCGGCAGTAACAAGCGAAACTCAAAGTTTGAATACTCTTCTAGGTTATCCAACGCTGAGGCAAATGCAGAATCCAAAATGTCAACAAGGATTGATGAAGGTTCTCTGCCGATCCACTCCGAGTAGCGTGCATGTCTTTCCGAGGGCTGAGAATGCTTCAGGGTGCATGTATAACCAATAAGCATGCCGTGGAGTTCTGATGCGTGTGTATCGATCGACTGCGCGTCGAGTTCTTCAGTGAGATTTTCGAAAGTGGACATAATAACTATTTTACTAGTTAAACTTATACCACGTCTCCTGCTAATCGACTTAGCATGCTTGAACTACCTATTTAACACGCTTTATAGTTCTAGTTTTCGAAAAAGTTAGAGATCGAAATTGGAACTCAGCACCCTAGAAAAACGTATTGACGAACTCATTGCTTTTTGTGACCAATTGGAACGCAAACAGGAATCAATAGCCACTGAACAAGAAAAATGGTTGCAAGAGCGCAGCCGATTGCTAGAGAAAAACGAATTAGCTAAGACTAAGATAGAAGCCATGATAATGCGACTGAAATCGTTAGACCAGGACTANGCCATGAGCGACGCGAAAACGGTTACAGTCTCAATTCTCGACAAGGACTACCAAGTTAGCTGTCAAGCTNAGGAGGTNCCTGCGCTGCAGCGATCNGCAGAGTATCTCGACAAAAAAATGCNCGAAATGCGGGAAAATTCCAATGTTTTTGGCCTGGATAGAGTGGCAGTCATGGCAGCCTTAAACCTTACCAACGAACTGCTCGCTGAATCAGAGAAAGCAGACGCTTTGGGAAGTCAACACGTCATGATGACNAATAAAATCGCAGACCAAAATGCCGAAATTGCAAATCTAGCTAACAAAGTCGACTCAGCCTTGGTCAGACTGAAACGAAACCANACTTGACACTATNCCCGTCTAACTCGAACCAGATATACTTNCACNGATTCCCTGGGTTGTTTGCCAGCCGATATGTCCTCGACCCTTTATGCGACACCCAGGAGGTCTTTTTTTGTGGACCATGCGCACGTCCCTCGTCCGGAAAATCGAGTCGTCGGAAAGCCTNNGGCCATGTGGAGACCACCGCCTTGAACCGCTGGGTTCAAGGGCCTATCCGTGCAGCGGCAATTTGGGGAATTTTCCTTCGGCGTATTTTTCAGCNNNCTNGNTCAAGTGCGCCCGACCCTAAAAATGCATANAGGCTANAGGCAGAAAGATCATTGCACAAATACATAAAACGGGACAAATCATTAGNAAAACGTCGCGGTGCACAGAATAAATTTAGAAGCGATAGAAAGAGCCGGAAAAATAAACCACAGAATTATTCCGCACGAGTACAAATAGAGGCTCCGCTGACATTGATCCAAAAATTATTAATCGCAGCATCAAGACCGAGAAAGATAAACTTCATTTTTACCACTATCTCTTCAACGGCAAAACGCTACCCGACCGTTGCTAAAACTACTCGACTAATTACGTGAAAAATAGTAACGATCAGTCGATACTTCGTCGAAAGCTTAGAGCGACGCGTCGAGCCCTATCCAATAACGAACGCANAGATAAATCNCTCGCTATCTTNAAATTGCTNTCTACCTTTCCACCNTTCAAAAAAGCCATAAACATTGCTGCTTATTGGCCAACAGCAGAGGANGTAACCACGGANTCTTTGTTNCAACATTCACAGAGGCTTGGTAAAAAAATTTACCTCCCGGTAATCAAGTCTTCAAACATTCAGACGGGAATCATGTGCTTCCACCACTATGAACCAAACGTGACAACGCTAGAACCCAATCGATTCGGTATCTATGAACCTTTCGAGTCACATACAGCAGAGCAGATATGCTGCTCATTCGACCTGATCATCGTACCGGTGGTAGGTTTCAATAGAAATTGCGACCGAATCGGAATGGGCGGAGGTTTCTATGACAGATACCTTAGCCATGTGGAAAGGGAGCGCAGCCATTTCGTAGGTTTGGCTTTCGCCTGTCAACAGCAGCATTTTGAACCCAAGCCACACGANNTCAAGCTCGATGCCATCATCACAGAGTCAGGAATTATCCAGCGCAAANAACTACGGTAACATCTGCAGACCAGAGCTAGCCATTTGATATAATTTGCAAGGTTGCCCAAAAGCCGAATGATCTAAAAACGGTAGTTTGCATGACAGTCCGAACCATAATTCGCATGGGAAATCCCATACTGAGACAGACCGCTGATCCGTATCCTAAAGAGTTGATCGGATCTACCGAATTTGAAAGCCTCGTAGATGATATGCGAGAAACCTTGCACGCCTCCGGCGGTATCGGACTGGCTGCCCCACAAATTTCGATCAGCTATCGCCTGGCAGTTATTGAAATTGAAAATACCATGACCCGCTANGGCGAGATCGAGCCTGTNCCGTTTGAAATATACATTAACCCGAGAATCACNGTTATTTCACCCGAAGCGGCAGGTTACTGGGAAGGATGCCTGTCAGTGCCAGGGATTACAGGATATGTAGAAAGACCTCAGCATATACGCGTAGACTACACGGANAGAAAGGGCGAACCTGCAAGCCGTGAGGCCCATGACTTCCTTGCAACAGTTTTTCAACACGAATTTGACCATCTGGATGGCCTACTCTACATCGATCGAATCACGGACAAGTCACNGCTCGCATTCGATGAAGAATACCTTAAATTTCACGAATCCTGAGTTCGAAGAAACTGATCATAAGCAGTATTGCCCGTTTCATCCCAATAACGATACTCAATACTGGATAACTGCCTTTCAAATTCTTTTCTTTGACTTGATAACACCTGGATACCTACTAGAACCCGTCCATAAGCAGCACCATGATTTCTGTAGTGAAACATTGATATGTTAAAGCCATCTCCAAGGACTGTTAGGAACTTAAGCAACGCGCCGGGTTTTTCAGGAAATTCAAATCTGTACAACTTTTCATCAGGAATGTTAGAGACACCACCCACCATATGTCGAACATGCAACACGGCAGCTTCATTNGCGGACAGGTCTGTAACTTTATAGCGGCGGGCTACTTTACTTATCAAACGTGAACGGTCCTCNCCAGGTTCCGTCTGGATGCCCACCAAAACTTGGGCTCTCGAATGGTCTGCATAGCGATAGTTAAATTCGGTAATGCTTCGCTTGCCTATAAGCGAGCAAAATCGCCTGAAACTTCCTGGTTTCTCAGGTATTGAAACTCCAAGTAAAATTTCACGTTTCTCCCCGACCTCAGTCCGCTCGGATATGTGTCGCAGTCGATCAAAATTGACATTAGCGCCAGAGACCAAAGCGATCACNGTCTNACCCTGCTTAGCATGGTTTTTCAANCCAGCAACTGCNANCGCCCCAGCAGGCTCCGCGATAACTCGAGTGTCCTCGAATATGTCTTTAACCGCCGCACAGATTTCATCGATGGAGACGGTAATTACTTCATCGATTACACGTTCGGCAAGCGCAAATGTTTTCTTTCCGACCTGTCTTACAGCAGTGCCATCAGCGAACTGATCTAACTCTTCTTTTTTTATAGTGACGCGACGACCCGATGCCAAGGCACGCTGCATCGCATCAGAGCCCTCGCATTCAACACCAATTATTCGAACACCAGGGCGTAAGTATTTAACATACGCACCGATCCCACTGATCAAGCCGCCACCACCCACGGGAACATAAATTGCGTCCAAGATTCCGGTATGTTGCCGCAACAGTTCCATGCCGATCGTACCTTGACCTGCGATAACGTCCTCATCGTCAAATGGGTGAACGTAAGTATAGCCGTGCTTTTTTGCAAGAGCAGTCGCATGCCATGCGGCTTCATCGTAACTACCGCCCTTAAGAATGACCCGCCCACCCAGAGCCCCAACAGAATTTGTCTTGATGCTCGGTGTACTTTCGCCCATGACGATGTGAGCTTCTAAGCCAAGTTTTCGGGCGGCCAGCGCCACACCTTGTGCATGATTACCTGCAGAAGCTGTAATAATACCCCGAGACTTAGCATCCGATGATAACTGGTATATTTTGTTAAACGCGCCACGAATTTTGAAACTGAAAATTGGTTGGAGATCTTCACGCTTTAAAAAAACGTGGATACCGAGCTTCTTAGTTAAATTGTCTGCAAATTCAAGCGGTGTCTGCTCAGCAATATCATAAACATTAGCCGCTAAGATTTTCTTTATATATCTTTCCATGCTCTAGATCTTAAAGGGACAAGCCTAAAATCTCCTAGCGTAAACTCGTCAATTTCTTTACCAATGTCCAAGGCGCGGCTNATAAGANCTTTAATTTAGACAGCGGTCNAAGGGCTAATTTTTAATATTACNATTGAATTGGCATAAGCCCAGTTCATCAACCCGAAATACAAACCGTCTAACTGTGCCCTAGAACAAAGTTTGTTAATATAGGGGCCTCAGGGAGCTTAATCATTGAGTGCCATGAATCAAGATCAGCTCAAGGCTAACGTCGGTCGCCGAGCGGCCAGCTATATAGAACCGAATCTCACCGCCAAATCAGTTATCGGCGTGGGCACAGGATCAACCGCGAATTATTTCATTGACGCTTTAGCAGATTCCAAAAACAAATTCTACGGAGCGGTCGCAAGTTCAGAAGCGACGGCTGACCGCCTTAACCACTATGGTATCCGAGTGTATGACTTGAATGAGTTTGATGAAATACTCTACTACATCGATGGAGCGGACGAGTCCAACGGTAATTTGGAGTTAATCAAAGGTGGTGGCGGCGCGTTGACCAGAGAGAAAATTGTCGCCTCCGTAGCCAGAGAGTTTATATGCATTATTGATGAATCAAAGCAGGTAAATGTGCTTGGCTCGTTTCCACTGCCTGTTGAGGTCATACCAATGGCAAGATCAGCTGTAGCTAGAAAGCTGGTCGGTCTCGGCGGACAACCTGTTTATCGCCATGATTTCGTGACAGACAACGGAAATGTAATCTTAGATGTTCACGGGCTCGACATGAGCAATCCAACAAAGGTCGAGGATTCCATTAATGGATTACCCGGTGTTGTTACCCAAGGTTTATTTGCCAAACGTCCCGCCGACCTTTTGTTGGTGGCGCGAAAAAGCGGTGATGTAGATGAAGTCAGACGTCAAGCAGCTTTCTGATCAAGTACACCCGATAAATATCGTTCTGACATCTCATCAAGCGAAATCGGTTTGATCTTAGAAGCATTGCCCGCAGTGCCAAAGGCTTCATAACGCGCGATGACTATGTCACGCATTGCGCGCTGCGACTCAGCGAGATATTTCCTTGGGTCAAATTCGGCACGATTCGCGCCCAAAAAAGCTCGTATCGATCCGGTTGAAGCCAGACGCAGGTCCGTGTCGATGTTGACCTTTCGAACACCATGCTTGATTCCTTCCTGAATTTCTTCCACAGGGACCCCATAAGTTTCAGGAATTTCACCACCGTTTTCATTAATCACCTGCAGCCAATCCTGAGGCACACTTGAGGATCCGTGCATGACGAGATGAGTATCTGGTAAACGGTCATGGATTGCCTTGATGCGATCAATCGCAAGGATATCGCCGGTGGGCGGTCTAGAAAACTTATAAGCACCATGACTGGTTCCAATGGCAATCGCCAGGGCATCACAATTTGTCTGCTTAACGAAGTCAACAGCCTGTTCTGGATCTGTCAACAACTGATCCATACTTAGAACGCCATCTGCGCCCACGCCATCCTCTTCTCCCGCTTCACCGGTTTCTAAGGAACCAAGACAACCCAACTCTCCTTCGACCGTTACACCGCAGGCATGAGCCATGTTCACCGTGAGGCGAGTTACCTCAATATTGTAATCGTAGCTTGCCGGTGTTTTCTGATCTTCCATCAGGGATCCATCCATCATTACTGAAGAGAATCCTAATTGGATGCTACGCTGACAAACATCCGGAGACGCACCATGATCCTGATGCATCACCACTGGAATATCGGGAAACTCCTCAATCGCCGCAAGTATGAGATGTCTAAGAAAATTGGGTCCCGCATATTTCCTGGCCCCTGCTGATGCCTGAACAATAACTGGGCTGTCCGTCTGTTGCGCTCCCTCCATAATGGCGCGCATCTGTTCAAGGTTATTGACGTTAAACGCTGGAACGCCATAGTCATGCTCTGCGGCATGATCAAGAAGCTGACGCATACTGACTAATGCCATAGTAATCTCCTTATGTTTACTGTTGTCTGGCTTCTAATGCTGCAACTGCAGGTAGCGGCTTGCCCTCCACAAATTCAAGGAAGGCGCCACCACCTGTTGAAATATAGGAAATCTGATCGGCAACGCCAAACTGGTCTATCGCCGCTAAAGTATCGCCACCGCCCGCTAGTGAGAAGGCGTCACTGCTAGCAATGCTGTGCGCCAGAGACCTGGTCCCTTCAGCAAATTGGGCAATCTCTGATACACCCAAGGGCCCATTCCACAAAATTGTTCTCGCCTCACTCAATATCTCGCCTATCGCAAGGGCTGAAACGGGACCAATATCGAGAATCATCTCATCTGTCCTAACCTGATTAACGGGCCTAACAACAGCCTCTGCATTAGAAGACAAGGTTTTGGCGACCACAACATCGGTGGGCAGAGGGATCGAAATACGCCGCAACAATTGCCTCGCCGTGTCAATTAGATCGTGTTCACAAAGTGAAGAGCCGACATCGACTCCACTAGCCGCCAGAAATGTGTTGGCTATCCCTCCACCAACGATCATAGTATCGACCTTTTCGGCGAGGGCTGAAAGAACTTCCAGCTTGGTCGAAACCTTACTGCCGCCAACAATTGCAATCATCGGGCGAGCGGGGTCTGCTAGTGCCGTACTTAGAGCCAGTAGCTCAGCTTCCAATAGCGGACCAGCACAAGCCACAGTAGCAAATCGTGCTACACCCTCCGTGCTCGCTTGAGAACGGTGCGCGGTTCCAAATGCATCCATGACAAATACGTCAGCCAATNCCGCAAGTTTTTTTGCCAGANTAGCATCATTNTTCTTTTCACCTGCNTTAANNCGAANATTTTCAAACAGNACAATNTCCGCGTCGACAGGTTCGAAACCATCGACGTAGCTTTCTACTAACGCGACGGAGAGGCCCGACAACTCTTCTATTCGATCTGCGACGGGCGCAAGACTTGCGTCAACTTGTTCAGANATCGGGACGCCTTCNTGCGGTCGGCCCAGATGAGACATCACCATGGTACGCGCGCCCTGCTCAACAGCATAGCGAAGCGTCGGCAATGCAGCCCTGATACGAGCATCACTAACAACCTTACCTTCGACTACAGGCACATTTAAATCTTCACGTATGAGTACTCGTTTACCTCGAATATCAACGTCTTTTAGAGTGCAGATNGACATCAATTGAAGGCCTTCGCGGCCTTCACAACTGCATCCGCAGTAATACCGAAGTGTTTATAGAGCTCACCCCCTGGCGCACTTGCTCCAAAACTCTTCATACCTATCACATGACCATCAAGACCAACCCACTTTCTCCAGTAATCCACATGCCCAGCTTCCACGGCAATCCTTTGACGCGTCGCGGATGGCAATATTGCTTCTCTATAACTTTCTTCCTGAGCTTCAAAGATTTCGACCGAAGGCATCGATACGACCCGAACTGACAGACCGTCGCTAGCCAGTGACCTAGCAGCTGCCATAGCCACAGATACTTCAGACCCGGTTGCGATCAAAATGGTGTCCGGCTGACTATCAGACTCAAACAGCACGTAAGCACCGCGTGCTATATTTAATAATTGCCCCTCAGACCTATCGATGGTTGGTAACCCCTGGCGAGATAATACTAGCGCCGTCGGACCATCAAGATTCTCTACGGCGCTACGCCACGCAAATACAGTTTCCACTGCATCACAGGGTCGCCAGACTCTCATGTTTGGCGTTCCTCTTAAATTCGCCAACTGTTCAACAGGCTGGTGCGTCGGCCCGTCCTCTCCCTGACCGATCGAGTCGTGAGAATAAACCAGAATGTTTGGCACTCCCATCAAAGCTGCCATTCGAGCTGCATTTCGAGCATATTCCATAAAAATAAGGAAGGTCCCGGAAAAAGGTCGCAAACCGCCATGCAGAGCCATACCNTTACCTATGGCGGTCATNCCAAATTCNCTAACTCCGTAATATATATAATTAGCATCAGCCTGACNNGGACCCATGGGCCTCGCTTCTGGCCAGATAGTGCAATTCGACCCTGAAAGGTCCGCTGAACCACCTGTCAGTTCTGGGAGCAATTCAGATACCTTCGCGATCACTTCCCCCGAAGCGTTTCTAGAAGCCATGGTTCTCGCCTCTTTCTGGAACTGCCGGGCCAACTGAATCATCTCATCATCCCAGCTCGCCGGGAGATTTCGATCGATAACTCGCTCAAACTCAGCGGCCAGTGCCGGAAATTTGGAGTGATATTCCGAAAGTAACTTCTGCCAAACAATTTCAGCTTCGCTTCCTTTCTTTCGACAATCCCAGACACTATAGACATCTTCTGGAATCTCAAAGGGAGGATAAGGCCAACCCAAATTTTCACGCGTTAACACAATTTCTTCTTCACCCAGCGGGTTTCCGTGGCTGCTCGCGGTACCAGCCTTGTTTGGAGATCCAAAGCCAATGTTCGTCTTGCAACAAATAATACTGGGCCTGGGATCCTGTTGTGCTGCAATGAGAGAAGCCTTTATAGCAGCCGGGTCATGCCCATCCACTGAATCCTGAACATGCCACCGATAGGCTTCAAATCGCTGCGGCGTGTCATCGGTAAACCAACCGTCGATTTCCCCATCAATAGAAATACCATTATCGTCATAGATGCAAATCAGCTTGGACAACTGCAAGGTGCCAGCAAGTGACGCAGCTTCATGCGAGATACCTTCCATGAGACAACCATCTCCAGCAA
>NZNP01000085.1 GCA_002694945.1 Gammaproteobacteria bacterium | reverse complement strand
CGCGGCGGCCATAGTAACGCTATCGCCGAAGAATTAGATGCTGATGGCAAGCTGCTAGTTCTGGATAGAGACCTTGCAGCTATTGATCACGCGCGTAAAAGTTTTGCTAATGATCCGCGGGTCCTAATTAAGCACGGTAAGTTTTCTCAGATTTCTAGAATAGTCAAGGATCACAACATAAATCAGCTCGATGGAGTGCTCATGGATCTGGGTGTCTCTTCGCCTCAGTTGGATCAGCAGGCGAGAGGCTTTTCCTTTCAGCGCACAGGTCCGCTTGATATGCGGATGAATCAGGAAGAGGGTGAAACAGCGGCAGACTGGTTGGCGGGCGCTGATGAGGCTGAAATCTCTGATGTTTTGAAGAAGTTTGGTGAGGAACGTTTTTCTAGGCGGATCGCTGCGAGTATCGTTCGGACTCGTGCTGACTATCCAATTACAACTACGGAAAGATTGGTTCAAGTTATTGAAACCTCAATTCCGAGGCGTGAGAAGCACAAGCATCCTGCCACCCGATCCTTTCAGGCCATTCGAATTCATGTCAACCGTGAGCTCGACGAGCTTGCGGCATGCCTCGCTGATGTGGTTGAGCTCTTGAATTCAGGTGGCCGATTGGTCGTGATTAGTTTCCACTCTCTTGAGGATAGGTTGGTCAAGCGCTTTATGCGTCGTATGGCTAGCGGAGAAGAATGGCCGGCCCGTTTGCCAGTGACAGATGATCAGTTAAAGCGTCGGTTTAGGCTGATCGGAAGGGCTAAAAAGCCCTCTGAAACCGAGATCGCTTTAAACAGGCGGGCCAGGAGCTCCATTATGCGCGTTGCGGAGAAACTTTGATGTTACTGCTTAGGAGTCTTCTAAACTGGTTAGGTGAGCCTCGGCAATTACTCGTAGGCGCGGTGTCCTCAATGGTTATTGTCTCGGCGTTTGCGGTGGCCTATTCGGCTCATCAAACCCGTAACATGTACAGGGAATTGCAGCGCCTCGAAAGAGTTCATGATGACCTAGGTCACGAATATGAAAAACTGCTACTGGAGCAGAGCGCTTGGGCGGACTACAGCCGATTGGATAAGCTGGCAAACGAAAAGCTTTTGATGGTTGCGCCGGCGCCTCAAGAGATGGTGGTTCTGCGATGATCATTGGTCGTCTCTTACTCGTCGCTGCTTTAGTTGTAGTGTTGTCATCGGCAATGATGGTTAGACTTTGGTACTTGCAAGTTTTTGAGAAAGACTTTCTGCAGGATCAGGGCGATGCCAGAACAATCCGTATGGAGCGGATTAATGCCCATCGAGGCATTATTCAGGATCGCTATGGTAAGCCCTTAGCTGTCAGTACTCCGGCTCTATCGTTATGGGCAAACCCCGGCGAAGTATTGAATACCAAGGACCCCCTAGGGCCTTTGATTGATTACCTCGGTGTCAGCGAAAAAAGTTTCATTGATCGGTTATCGAAGGCTCAGAAAAAAAATTTTGTCTACTTGCGTAGGCATCTGCCCCCCGCCGAAGCTCGCAATATAATGAAATTAGGCATAGCCGGAGTTTATGCCGAGCGAGAATATAACCGGTTCTATCCCGCGGGTGAAGTCACCAGTCATCTTGTTGGTTTCACTAATATCGATGACAAGGGTCAGGAAGGTCTTGAGTTGTCATATGACCATTGGCTGGCTGGTAGTCCAGGTAAAAAAAAGGTCCTTAAAAATTTGCATGGTGAGATTGTCAGAGACATTGCCCCGATAGCAGAAGCAAGATCTGGCAGAGATCTCACTCTCGGTGTCGATCTGCGACTTCAATATTTGGCGTATCGAGAGCTGAAGTCTGCGGTAATCCATTATGAGGCTGAATCCGGGTCCGCGGTGATCCTTGATGTGGAAACCGGTCGGGTACTCGCCATGGTAAATCAGCCTTCATTTAACCCGAACAACCGTAAAGGGCTTGATATGAACGCGGTGCGTAATCGTGCCGTCACTGATGTTTTTGAACCTGGATCTACGGTCAAGCCCTTTACAGTGGGTGTTGCATTACAGACCGACAGATATGAGCCAGGAACAGTAATCGACACCTCTCCAGGTTTTTACAGAGTTGGCGGTTTCACTATCCGAGACCCGCATGACCGCGGCGTAATTAACCTTAGTGAGGTGATCGCACAATCTAGCCAGGTAGGAATCGCAAAGCTGGCGTTGGACCTGAATGAATATGATGTCCGAAGTATGTTCGAGAGTTTGCGCTTTGGCCAAGACTTAGGTTCGGGTTTTCCCGGAGAGCGCGCGGGTTTCTTACCCTACTATCGACGTTGGAAAGATATTGATCGGGCAGCTTTCGCCTATGGTTATGGTCTTACTGTAACCCCCATGCAACTGGCAGGTGCCTATCTTACGATCGCATCAGGGGGTATTCGCCGAGATATAAGTGTGCTCAGCGATACACCTATAGTAGAGCAGAGAATATATCCAGCAGAGATCGCAGAGCAATTAAAAACGATGCTGAATGGAGTGGTTACTAATGGTACTGCTACCAAGGCTGCTATAGACGGTTACAGCGTAGCGGGCAAGACAGGCACGGTCCGAAAGATTGGTGAGGGTGGTTACCAGGATACAGAACACCTAGCTTTTTTTGCTGGTCTTGCCCCTGTGGAGAAACCCCGTCTGGTCGGTGTTATTCTGATCAATGGACCTAAGACTGCCCGGACTGGCGGTGGAGCGATAGCAGCACCGGTCTTTTCTCGAGTTATTGGTAATGCTCTGCGAATTATGAACGTAGCTCCTGGACGGAGCGTTTAAATGATGCTCAGTGAGCTTCTGCCTAACAGTAATCTGCTGATCGATGTGGTGATAAGTGGTATCTCTGATGACAGTCGAGCTGTTATCCCGGGTGACCTTTTTTGTGCTTTGCCGGGCGAGCGGTTCGACGGAAGGAACTTTATTACGGATGCGGTTGAGCGAGGTGCCGCGGCTATAGCTTGTGAACCTCCGTCGGTTGATGCCGTTGTCCCAGTCGTTGAGATTGCCGATCTGAAAGCTTGCCTGGGCGAACTGGCAGGCCAGATCTATGGAGATCCGAGCCAGGATGTTTCGGTTGTTGCTGTTACCGGTACGAATGGTAAAACATCTTTCGCTGATCTGCTGGCTCAGGCGCTTAATTCTGCAGGATTGCGGACCGGCGTTATTGGCACGATGGGTTATGGCATGCCGGGTATGCTTCAAGATCCGGGAATGACCACTCCTGGTGCCATCGAGTTGCAGGCCAGGGTTAAGCGGCTGATCGACGATAAGTGTCTCGCTATAGTCCTTGAAGCATCATCTCACGGGTTGGCTCAGCAGAGGCTGAATGGCATTGCGTTGGATACGGCGGTACTGACAAATTTGACCCATGATCATCTGGATTATCATGGGTCCCTCTACGAATACAAGAAAGCTAAAAAGCGTTTATTTGAGTTTACTGGTTTGCAGAATGCAGTGCTTAATCTCGATGATCAGTTTGGTCGAGAGTTGTTTTTTTCACTAGGTAAGAAAATGACTTTGACGACATACAGTAAGTCAGATGTAGGTGCTAACGTCTTTTGTCACTCGGTCAAATATCAGTTAGAAGGAATAGCTATTAGGTTAGTGATCGACAGCAAGGAAATTGAACTTAATTTACCCTTGCTTGGTGAATTCAACGTCGAAAACGCACTTGCCGTGGCCGCAACGCTAAGGGCTATGAACCATGATGCTAGGCTCATTCAAACGGCCATGAACCAGCTGAAGCCGGTTACGGGAAGAATGGACAGCATTTCTCAAAAAGGTAAACCGACCGTGATCGTCGATTTTGCCCATACCCCTGACGCATTGGCTAAGGCTTTAAAGGGAGTCAGGCAGCACCTTCCTGGGCGCCGAGTCTGCTGTGTTTTCGGTTGTGGTGGGGATCGGGATCGAAGCAAACGGGCTATTATGGGTGAGCTGGCTGAGCATCTTGCTGACCAAGTGATACTCACCAGTGATAACCCTCGCTCAGAAGATCCAGAGCAGATAATGGACGAAATTGCAGCAGGTATGAGTGGACAGCCGATGAAACTCGTCGATCGTCGCGCTGCAATCCTGCAGACGATCCTGGAATCGGACAACTCTGATGTCATCCTAGTGGCTGGCAAAGCTCACGAAAATTATCAGGTGTTGGCTTCTGGCCCGGTGCCTTTCAGTGACTACGAAGTCGTCAAGGCAGGGCTTGATGCGTGGCTCCCGATTAAAGGGCGTACCAATGGTGAGTAATGTGATAGTCGGTTTAGGAGAAACCGGTTTGAGTTATGCCAGGTTCCTAGCGGCAAGGGATGAAGCATTCGTCGTCCTAGATGACGCGGTTAGGTCGGATCGGCTTGCGTTATTGCGCGCTATTTCACCCGATGCAACAGTCGGCCCTATTGTTGGTGATGTCATTTCAGTTGCGAAGAAGATCTATGTGAGTCCTGGTGTACCGTTGGGTCTCCCGGTCCTTGCGGATCACACAACACATGACCGGTTATTTGGCGATGTTCAGCTTTTCGGTCAAATTGTGCAGGCACCTTTTGTCGCCGTTACAGGTACAAACGGCAAATCGACAGTGACGCAGCTCTTCCATGACATAGCTAAGAAACAAACTGGAAGGGTCGCGCTAGGTGGTAACTTTGGAACACCCTGTCTAGACCTTTTGAGCTCCGACGTCGATTTGTACGTTTTGGAAGTATCAAGTTACCAACTGGAGCTTGCAAACAACCTCGCTGCTGATGTTGCAGTGTTGCTGAATTTGTCTGCTGATCATTTGGATCGCTATTCCAGTGAACAGGCTTACTTTAAGACAAAGTTTGCAATTTACAATAACTGCCGATCTGCTGTTGTAAACCGGGCTATAAGTTGCTCATTAGACCCTTCGATCCGAGTGGTATCCATTGGTATGGATGAAGCTGATGGTGACGATGAGTTCGCGTTGTTGGGTGATGCTATAACACTTTCAGGAGAAGTATTGCTCAAGCAGGACGAGCTGAAACTTTCCGGCCGTCACAATTTACTGAATATTCAGGCAGCACTCGCGATCGGCCTCCTATTTGATTTTGATATGTCAACGATGCTGGAAGTAGTAAAAGATTTTTCAGGGCTTCCACATCGCAGTGAATTTGTTGCACATATAGGCGGTGTTCGGTACGTCAATGATTCAAAAGGAACAAATCCCGGCGCAATGATTGCGGCAGTTTCAGGTGAAGCGAGTGAAAGAAATGTTCATTTGATTGCAGGCGGAGTTTCTAAAAGCGCCGACTTTGCTCGTCTGCAGGATACGATTGGCAGGTATATTAAACGAGCATATCTCATCGGTGATGCGGCACCTTTGCTTTACTCAGCCTTACCGGAGATCGATTGCGCGATCTATACGGGGCTCCCCGACGCTCTGAAAGATGCCCGCAATATTGCAGACTCTGGTGATGTTGTCTTGCTCTCGCCTGGTTGTGCCAGCTTTGATCAATTTACTGATTTTGCCGCACGGGGTGAAACGTTTCGACAAATTGTAGAGAGATTTGAGTCATGAGTATGGCTGTGAAACATAAACAAGCAGTCATGGTCTTAGAAGGTAACTGCCCCATTGACTTGATGCTGGCAGGAATCGCGACTTTTTTGCTTGTCTATGGGCTTGTCATGGTCGGCTCTGCATCGCTCGAAGTTGGCGTGGCGACTCACGGTAATGCATTTCACCTGATTAATCGTCACATGTTTTATCTCGGTATAGGCGCGATCGCGGCGGTCCTAACTCTGGTGACCCCTATTTCCATTTGGCAACGTTGCGATCTGTGGCTTCTGGCGCTCTCTTTTTTGCTCCTTTTAATCGTTTTGGTGCCAGGTGTCGGAAGAGAAGTTAATGGCTCGACACGATGGATACCAATCGGTCCCTTTGGTTTGCAAGGGTCGGAGTTCGCAAAATTATTCCTTCTGGTTTACGTTGCGGCCTACCTCGTGCGACGCAAAGAAGACATTGAGTCGTCATTTTTTGCTTTTGTTAAACCTCTTCTTATTCTAACCGTGATTTCGCTCTTGTTATTGGCACAACCGGATTTTGGAGCTGCTATTGTAATACTGGGCGCTTCTATCGGAATGATCTTTCTTGCAGGGGTACCTTACAGATATTTTCTCCCTGTAGTCGTGATTAGTATTTCCGCTGTGTCTATCCTCGCGACTTTAGAGCCTTATCGTCTAGCCCGACTAACCGCCTTTGCCAATCCTTGGGAAAACCAGTTTGGTAGTGGTTATCAGCTTACTCAGGCGCTTATAGCGTTTGGTCGCGGTGAGTGGTTTGGCTTGGGGTTAGGCAACAGTATCCAGAAATTGTTCTTCTTGCCGGAAGCGCATACGGATTTTCTTTTTTCAATAATCGCAGAGGAATTGGGAGTAATAGGGGCTGGATTGATCATTGTGCTGTTTGCCTGTTTGGTATTACGCGGTCTTGCTATTGGACTTGAGGCGAAGCAGAAAGGATTAAATTTTCATGCGCATCTGGCATTCGGTATTGCAATGATTCTGGGGCTTCAGGCCAGCATCAATTTAGGGGTGAATCTCGGTATATTGCCTACCAAGGGCCTGACCTTACCTCTAATGAGCTATGGCGGAAACAGCTTGATAGTCAGTTGCATCATGGTAGCAATTCTTCTCCGAGTAGATTTTGAGGCGCGTCAGGTACAAGTTGAAAAGTCTCGTGGTGACGCTTATGGCTGAGACATCTAATACAGCTTATGTTCCAGAGATGCGGCGTATCAAACGGATTCACTTCGTCGGTATCGGTGGCTCCGGTATGTGTGGGATCGCGGAAGTTCTAATGAATCAGGGGTATGCCATTTCGGGTTCGGATATAAGTCAATCGGAGGCTACAGACCGACTGACAAATCTAGGCGCAACTGTTCACATCGGTCATAATAGCGATTACGTTAGGGATGCTGATGTCGTCGTTCAGTCTTCGGCTATTGGTGACTTCAACCCAGAGATAACGGCTGCTCATCAAGCTCGGTTGCCTGTTGTCAGAAGGGCGGAGATGCTCGCTGAGTTGATGCGTTATCGACATGGCATTGCTATAGCAGGTACGCATGGCAAGACCACCACGACGAGTCTTGTAGCCTCGATATTCAGGCAGGCTTCGCTCGACCCGACGTTTATCATAGGTGGTCTATTAAATAGTTCTGCCAGTAATGCTCGATTAGGAGCATCACGCTATCTTATTGCCGAGGCCGATGAAAGCGATGCGTCGTTCTTACACCTGCAGCCCTTGGTCTCAGTTTTAACTAATGTCGATAAAGACCACCTGATAAATTACGAAGGCAGTTTTGAGAAACTCAAAGATGCATTCGTTGCCTTTGCTCATAACTTACCGTTCTATGGTCTTCTTGTGGCCTGCATAGATGATCCAGTCATAAAGTCTCTTATGCCAAGATTTCAACGACCTATTATCACCTATGGCTTTGATCCAGAAGCCGACTTCCAAGCGACGGACGATAAACAGATCGGTGAACATGCAAGTTTTGTTGTAAGGCGTAATCAGCATGGGAATGATCTCAAAATTAACCTCTCTTTGCCCGGTCGTCACAATGTTCAGAATGCTCTGGCGGCTGTTGCTATTGCTTCGGATGAAGGTGTTTCAGATCAGGATATCATGAGAGGTCTCGAGAATTTTGAAGGGGTCTCAAGACGTTTTCAGGTTCATGGTCGTTTCTGCCGGAGAGATGGCGAATTTCTCTTGGTAGATGACTATGGTCATCATCCCAGTGAGGTTAAATCAACAATTGAAGCTATTCGGCGAGGATGGCCGGACAGCAGGCTCGTAATGGTCTACCAACCTCATCGTTATTCTCGAACCCTAGAACTCTTCGATCAATTTATTGATGTTCTTTCGCTTGTTGATCGTCTCGTACTATTGGAGACCTATTCTGCCGGTGAAAATCGTATTTTGGGTGCTTCAGGACGGGATTTATATGGGCAGCTAAGTTTAAAAACTAATGTGCAGGTTACTTTTGCTGAGTTTATTGCCGATGTACCCCAAGTACTCGATGACCTAGTTGAACCTGGTGACCTCGTCCTGACTCAGGGCGCGGGTGAAACAGCCCAGCTAGCTCAGGCTCTTACGAAACGCTGGCAAGATTGGAGGCTGAGGACATGAAGCTGTGGGTTCGATCGAATTTTAGTATATCGGTGTTGTTGCTCGTTGGTGCTTTGGCTTTTGCACTATTATCAATTGATCGAGCGAAAATCCAATCCGTAGCCATCATTGGTGAACTATCTGAATCCCAAATCCTGAGCGTGAAGGATCGGCTGCTAGCAATTGATATTGAAGCTGAACAAGAGTTCATTCGAGATAAGCTTTTAGCGCTTGAATGGATCGACCAGGTAA
This sequence comes from Gammaproteobacteria bacterium, assembly GCA_002694945.1. Taxonomy (GTDB): domain Bacteria; phylum Pseudomonadota; class Gammaproteobacteria; order Pseudomonadales; family Azotimanducaceae; genus UBA9659. The sequence goes on along the minus strand of NZNP01000085.1, from coordinate 18,250 downwards.
ATGTTCGACGACAATGGCCGAATGCGATCGGCGTCGAAATCGTCCCTGAAACCGTAGTCGCCTATTGGAACGACGATGGTTTTATTAATTCGGAAGGTAGAGTTCTGGTGACCGATCTGATTGCAGCAGGGGATCTGCCTGGATTATATGGACCCGATGGAAGCGAGCGGGAAGTTATGTCCAGATTTCAAGAACTGGGCGGGATTTTGACTTCTCACGGTATCGTTATCAGAAATTTGACGCGGAGCGATCTTGGTTCCTGGACTATTGAAACTCGGCGTCGAATTACGATTTTGCTGGGTAAAGAGGATCTTAGAGAAAGGTTAGATCGTTTTCTTGCAGTGAGAGAGCTCCTGCAGAGTCAGAGCGAAATCAAACGAATCCGGAGAATGGATGCACGTTACATCAACGGTGTTGCTGTTCAGTTTGATGATGAACTAAACCTGAGCAACGAAGTGGTCGCTGCTCGTAGTGAGATTAACGAAACTTTAGGGGTGCAAAGCTTATGAATAGCCCAACTGATGGCCGCATGATCGTCGGTCTAGATATCGGAACATCAAAGGTCGTTGCAATCGTTGCGGAAATAGGTTTCGAGGGTGAAATCGAAATTGTTGGGATTGGCTCCCATCCCTCTCGGGGGTTGAAGAAAGGTGTAGTAGTAAATATCGAATCAACCGTACAGTCGATTCAAAGAGCGGTGGAAGAGGCTGAGTTGATGGCAGGTTGTCAGATACACTCAGTTTATGCGGGCATTGCGGGTAATCATATTAGGAGCCTTAATTCTCATGGAATTGTGGCGATTCGTGACCGTGAAGTTTTCCAGCCGGACATAGAAAGGGTCATCGATGCCGCTCAGGCAGTTGCTATTCCTGCGGATCAGAAGATTCTACATATCCTTCCTCAGGAATACCTTGTAGATAGCCAGGAAGGCGTTAAGGAACCATTGGGTATGTCGGGTGTTCGGCTTGAAGCCAAGGTGCATCTAGTAACCTGTGCCGTGAATGCGGCGCAGAACATTGAAAAATGTATACGGCGGTGTGGTTTGCAGGTTGAAGACATAATTCTGGAGCAGGTTGCTTCGGGGCATGCCGTATTGACAGAAGATGAGAAAGATCTGGGGGTTTGTCTTGTGGATATTGGGGGAGGCACTACTGACATCGCTGTTTTTACGGAAGGGGCGATCCGCCATACCGCTGTAATCCCAATCGCTGGTGATCAGGTGACTAATGACATAGCGATGGCGCTCCGAACGCCCACGCCTCACGCCGAGGACATAAAGATCAAATATGCCTGCGCGCTTGCTAGCTTGGCGGGAGAGAACGAGACGATAAAGGTGCCTAGTGTTGGGGATCGATCTGATCGTGATCTTTCACGCCAGGCTTTGGCTGAGGTGGTCGAGCCTCGCTACGATGAACTATTCACTCTGGTGCAGGCCGAGCTGCGTAGGAGTGGCTTTGAAGATCTTATAGCAGCGGGAATAGTACTGACTGGCGGCACCTCGAAGATAGAAGGTGCAGTAGATCTGGCAGAAGAAATCTTTCACATGCCGGTCAGCCTTGGTAAGCCGAAAAATGTTTCTGGATTATCAGATATTGTCCGGAACCCCATTTATTCAACGGCAGTAGGTTTGTTGCAGCATGGCGCTCTGCAGATGGCTGATCAGATTGCATTGCCAGCGGTAGCGGGTATGGACTCCATGATGGGGCGGGTTAAAAGTTGGTTTATAGGTAATTACTAGTAGAAAACTACTGAAATGGAATAAAAACTTTTAGAGCATGAAACCTGAAGGAGGTTGATGATGTTTGAGATAGTGGATAACGCACCTCAAAATGCGGTAATAAAGGTTATAGGCGTTGGTGGTGGCGGTGGAAATGCCGTTGAGCATATGGTTCGCCAAAATATTGAAGGTGTAGAATTCGTCTGTGCCAATACCGATGCACAGGCTTTGAAAAATCTAAATTCTAGAACCTTGCTGCAGCTAGGTTCGACTGTGACCCGTGGTCTAGGCGCGGGCGCTAATCCTGCGATGGGTAAGGATGCTGCCGAAGAGGATCGTGAAAGGATTGCAGAAGCTTTGAGTGGTTCGGATATGGTGTTTATCACTGCAGGTATGGGTGGAGGAACTGGCACTGGCGCAGCACCGATTGTTGCGGAGATAGCCCAGCAGTTAGATATTCTAACCGTTGCCGTTGTGACCAAACCCTTTGTTTTTGAGGGAAGGAAGCGAATGAAGATAGCGGAAGAGGGTATTGCCGAACTATCTCGACACGTCGATTCCTTGATTACTATTCCCAACGAAAAACTCTTGGCTATTTTAGGTAAAGAGACCCCGCTGCTGGAAGCTTTCGCCAGCGTTGATGACGTCCTATCTGGTGCGGTGCAGGGGATAGCCGACCTAATTATCCGACCAGGTATGATCAATGTAGACTTCGCTGACGTTAGAACGGTGATGTCAGAAATGGGTATGGCGATGATGGGCAGCGGTTACGCAACAGGTGAAGGTCGGGCAAGGCAAGCTGCTGAAGCAGCGATTCGAAGCCCTCTACTTGAAGACGTTGATTTCACAGGTGCGCGAGGGGTACTGGTAAATATTGCAGCAGGTGCAGATATCTCGCTCGGCGAATTTTCAGAGGTAGGTGGTACAGTAGAGGAATTCGCATCAGAGAATGCGACGGTTGTAGTAGGGACCGTAATAGATGAAACGATGGGAGATGAGCTAAGGGTTACTGTTGTAGCAACTGGATTGGGTAGCCAGGATATGCAGGCGGGATCGCCTAGAATAGCTCAGGAGGTAAAGCGTAGCGTTGCAGGCGATGGGGTGCCAGATTATTCAGACTTTGACCGTCCCACGGTAATTAGGAAAGCCGTAGTTAATGGTACTGATGAAGGCCACCTCAGTGCCGATAAAGATCTGGATTATCTTGACATCCCAGCCTTTCTTCGGAGACAGGCTGATTGAAGGTCATCCAGAGGTGGATTCCTTTTAAATTTCTGAAAATCTATGGTGGTTTATCTATGAATGATTTTCCTCAAAAATTATTGGTTAGCTGAAACTTATCTTGAGATTCGCGGTCCTATAACTAGTCGCGCTCTAAAGATGTATTAAAGCTTAAAGAAATAGAGGTTCCGGCGAGTTTTTGTTAGTATTCGCGCCGCTTGTGTTGAACTAGATCAATAATAAAGATGCAGATCAGGCAAAAAACACTTAAAAACGTGATTCGGGCTACGGGTGTTGGTTTACACACTGGCGAGAAGATATATCTGACATTGCGCCCAGCTCCAGCCGATAGTGGGATTATTTTTGTTCGTGTTGACGTCGAACCTGCTGTTGAAATCCCTGCTCTAACCGAATCGGTTGTAGACACTACTTTAGCTACCACAATAGCGACAGGAAAGTTCCGAGTGTCAACTGTTGAGCATCTGATGTCGGCTTTCAGTGGGCTTGGAATAGACAACGCCTATGTCGAAGTGAGTGGACCAGAAATGCCAATTATGGATGGCAGCGCGGCGACCTTTGTATTTCTTATACAAAGCGCTGGTATAGAAGAGCAGGCGGCACTTAAAAAATTTATTAGGATAAAGAAAGAGGTCTTGGTTGATGACCAAGAAAGTGAGGCTTCATATGGGCAGTCAGCCGGCATTAGGCCTTATGATGGATTCAAAGTCTCCCACACGATCGTTTATGACAACGCAATTATAAAGGAACAACAAGCGAGTGTTGATTTTTCGGCGACTTCCTTCGTTAAAGAAGTGAGCAGGGCTCGTACGTTCGGTTTAATGCATGATATAGAGCACCTTAGAGAGCTAAATCTAGCCCGAGGAGGTAGCCTGGATAACGTTGTCCTTGTCGATGACTACAGGGTACTGAATGACGATGGTCTTCGCCACGAGGATGAATTCGTAAGACATAAAATACTTGATGCAATCGGCGATCTATATCTGCTCGGCCACAGTCTTATAGGAGAATTTGTCGGATATAAATCAGGGCACACGGAAAACGATGCCTTGAGACGGCGCCTTCTGGTCGAAACAGATGCTTGGGAAATTGTCACGTTCGATAAAATCGAAGATGCGCCTGTATCGTACGCGGGGATAGCTCTCGCGGCTGCAGGCTAATTCGTATTCCTCGATAATCCTATGAGAGCCTGCTTCAGCGGCAGATAATCTATATGCTCGGCAATCGATGAGAGATGCCTGGCACTTTCCTTGCTCAGAGGTCGCTCTACCATCGGTGGAATTTCGTTGACTAAAACTGGCTGAATCTTGATCTTTAATTCTTTTACGTCTAGGCCCTCCCGATGCAGGGCTTTCAGAAGGCTTTGTTGTCGATATCGTATGTGAGTTGCCTGAGAAGCCGTCGGAGTCAGCAATACTAACTGCTTGTTTTCAAAGGAAGAAACTGAAAAGTTTTTGTCGACATANTTGCCAATGACTGCTTCAATACGTANTAGTTCTCNAGATTTGGTAAGGAGCGTTTTCAGTATATTATTACTCNTCAACAGATCCTGNGNAGATTTTATTGAANGAGGAATTGGAGTCATTGTGATTTTTCAGTTTGGGTGAATGGCTAAAAGTGAATCTATGAACGTCATCATAATTGATAATCGTAGCGGTAAACATCGCTCATTTGGAGCNAGTGGNCTTTTNTTTGGTATTGCCTTGGCTTCGTTGCTTTCAGTGCCNATGGTAATGAGCTACTTTGCCTATCAATACGGTGTTGGTGAAGCTGCTCTAGATGGCGCTATTGTGGCTCGATGNCGCGAAGTNCTTGAAGACCAGCAGGACGCCATAGCAGAAGTTAAGGGAGAAGCAGAATATAATCGAGAAGCTTTCGCCGTGCGCTTTGCAGAACTACAGGCAAGAATTGTTAGGCTGGATGCGCTGGGCGAGNGACTCACTAGGCTAGGNCAGCTTGAACAGGGCGAGTTCAATTTTACCCAGTCACCCGCGATGGGTGGTCCGGGTCATAAGGTCGAGCATGCTGATTTACGCACACCGGCGTATATGGACATGCTTGAGGACCTCGCAGGTGAAATCGAAGACCGGGAACAGCAGNTGAGTGTTCTCGAAACACTGCTGATTGATCAGAAAATGCAACGCGATATTTTCTTAGCCGGACGACCTGTTAAGAAAGGCTGGATGTCTTCCCGNTTTGGTCAGCGAATTGATCCCATTAGCGGCAATCAGGCGATGCACTCGGGTATTGATTTTGCCGGTAAATTAGGGGCAGATGTCGTCGCCGTTGCGACCGGGGTGGTAGTTTATGCCGGCGAGAGGAGCGGCTATGGCAGGATGGTCGAAATCAATCATGGCGGTGGTTACATTACTCGTTATGGTCATCATAAGGAANTGTCGGTTAAGGTTGGCGATATTGTGCGCAGAGGCGAAGTTATTGGTCTTATGGGCAGCAGCGGGAGATCGACGGGTCCGCACGTTCATTTTGAAGTTTACAAAAATGGGCGTGTCGTCGATCCTTCTACCTATATTCATCGNGCTAGTCGCTGAACGCTAACTCTTTAGATTTTTTCTTGCGATAGTGTTCTATCGCTTCCTTCATTTAANTTAAGACGAACAGGCAATGGTATTCCAGGCTCTCAGCAAAATATTTGGCAGCAAAAATGATCGTGAATTAAAGCGAATGGGGAAGATTGTTCAGCAGATCGCTGATTTTGAGGCCCATTGCCAAGAAATGAGCGATGCCCAACTGGCCGCTCAGAAAGAAAGATTCAAAGAGCGGCTGGACAGGGGTGAGACACTGGATGCCATTTTACCGGAGGTATTTGCGACAGTCAGAGAAGCTGGACACAGAGCGTTAGGTTTGAGGATTTTTGATGTGCAGATGATAGGCGGTATTACTTTGCACGAAGGTCGGATTGCTGAGATGCGCACCGGAGAAGGTAAAACGCTGGTAGCAACTTTACCGCTATATTTGAATGCGCTCTCGGGCGATGGTGTTCATCTGGTTACGGTCAATGATTATTTGGCGAAATGGGGTGCCGAATGGATGGGCCCTGTTTATCAGGCACTGGGGATGACCGTTGGGGTTGTTTATGCAGGGCAGAGCNATGAAGAAAAGCGTGCGGCTTATCAGGCAAACATAACCTATGGAACGAACAATGAATTCGGNTTCGATTACTTGCGTGACAACATGGCGTTTTCCTTTGAGGAACGCGTCCAGCGTGGTCTTAATTTTGCCATTGTCGATGAAGTTGATTCGATTCTGATCGATGAGGCAAGAACACCATTGATTATCTCTGGGGGCGTTGAGAACACAGCGGATGTTTATCGCGCTATTAACAAGATGATCCCATCTCTGGAGCAGCAGATAAAGTCCCAGGAAGATATAGCTAACGAGATAATTCCACCAGGGGACTATTATGTAGATGAAAAGCTNAGAGATGTCGANCTCACGGAAGACGGNCATCAGAAGGTGGAGAACCTGCTAGTTCGACAGGGTTTACTGTCCGAAGGGGATAGTCTTTATGGAACTGCTAATTTGAGTCTCCTACACCATGTGAGTGCTGCGCTGAAAGCCCATTCGCTCTATAGCCGCGATGTCGAGTACATTGTTCAGAATGGTGAAATTGTTATCGTTGATGAGCACACTGGGAGAACTATGCCAGGAAGGCGCTGGTCCGGAGGTATTCATCAAGCCATCGAGGCCAAGGAGAACGTCACCATTACTAATGAGAGTCAGACGTTGGCCTCTACTACTTTTCAGAACTATTTCAGGATTTATAACAAGCTCGCTGGTATGACGGGTACTGCAGATACGGAAGCGTTCGAATTCAGACAGATTTATGGTCTTGACGTGGTTGTCATTCCGACTAACCTACCGATGGTCCGTAGGGATATGAACGACCAGATTTATCTGACTGTGGAAGAGAAGTTCGACGCCATCGTCGCTGATGTCTCGGATTGCCTTGCCAAGCAAGCACCTGTGCTTGTGGGTACTGCATCGATAGAGAGTTCAGAACTACTATCTAAAAAACTGAATCAGAAAAAGATCAAACATAGCGTTTTGAATGCAAAATTCCACGCTCAGGAGGCAGAGATTATTGCCCAGGCTGGTAAGCCAGGCACAGTAACGATAGCGACCAACATGGCTGGGCGCGGCACCGACATCATTCTCGGAGGTAATTGGGAGGCTGATATAAATGGGTTGCAGAACGCGAACGGCGACAAGGTTGAGAGGATCAAGGCGCAATGGCAGAAGAATCATGAAATAGTACTCGAGGCAGGTGGATTGCATGTAATTGGCACTGAGCGACATGAGAGCAGGCGAATCGATAACCAGTTGAGAGGTCGCTCGGGACGTCAAGGTGATCCAGGATATTCAAGGTTTTATCTCTCGCTCGAAGATGACCTCATGCGAATTTTTGCTTCGGACAGGGTGCGTGCCCTTATGCAAAACCTTGGAATGGAAAAGGGTGAGGCGATTGAACACAAGATGGTGACCAACGCGATAGAAAAAGCTCAGAAGAAAGTTGAGGGTCGCAACTTTGATATACGCAAGCAACTGCTTGAGTACGATGATGTCGCAAATGATCAGCGTCAGATGATATACCGACAGCGAAATGAATTGATGGAATCGGATGATGTATCTGAAATCATCAATGTTTTCTGGGAAGATGTCGTGAACCAGGTTATAGATAATTTTCTGCCGCCGCAGAGCCTTGAAGAGCAATGGGATGTTGGTGGCCTGGAACAGGCCTGTCAGACAGAGTTCAATGTTCATCTACCGGTACAGCGATGGCTCGATGAAGACACAAACCTTTACGAAGATAGCCTGAGGGAAAAAGTTGTTGACGCTATCAGGGCAGAATACCGCAAGAAAGAAGAGATTGTCGGCNCAGACATTCGCCNTTTTGAGAAGCGTATCATGCTCGATATTCTTGATAATCTTTGGAAGGAGCATCTTGCCTCGATGGATTTTCTGCGACAGGGCATACACCTTAGAGCNTACGCTCAGAAGCAACCGAAAAATGAATATAAGCGCGAGGCATTCGGGCTGTTTGAGAANCTGCTATCTGATGTGCGCNTGGAGGTTGTAAGATTCCTTTCCCGAGTACANTTTCAATCCCATGAGGATCCGGAAATGCTTGAGCGCCGCCGCCGTGAACAACAGTCCAGATCTAAATTGAACTTTGAAAAGTCNGAAGGAGATGGTTTGGACCCAGGGGCACGTATAGCTTCTGAGAGCCAAGCGCCTTTTGTTAGGCGCGACAGAAAAGTTGGCAGGAATGAACCTTGCCCTTGCGGTTCGGGGAAAAAATATAAAGCCTGCTGTGGCAAACTTGGCTGATGGCTGATGGCTGTTGGCGCTCACTCAACTGATCATTGCTTGGTGCCTGGCGTNAGGCTCTCTAGCATTGCCTCTGGGATCAAGGGACAGAATGACCTGGATCTTGTCCTTATCGAATTCATTGAAGGTAGTCATACGGCCGGTGTCTTTACAAAGTCCGCATTTGCCGCTGCNCCGGTGCTGGTGGGANGACGGCATCTGGCGNAGTCCAGCAGTCGATACTTTCTGATCAATTCAGGCAACGCAAATGCCGCCACTGGGGAGGCTGGAGTCGCTGATGCTGAAGGTTGTTGCCTGGCTTTAGCGCAGGCTACTGGAGCCTGTCCAGAAGAGNTTATCCCTTTTTCGACGGGNGTCATNGGTGAAAAACTCCANGTGGAGCGCATAACTGATGCTTTGCCGGAGATCATCAGCAGGCTCGATGAGGATGGTTGGTTGAGGGCTGCGAAAGGCATCATGACGACAGATACCAGGCCGAAAATAACTAGTCGGCAGTTCGAGGTAAATGGCTCTACAGTAACGATGACCGGCATCGCTAAAGGGTCAGGTATGATTCAGCCGAATATGGCGACGTTGCTAGCTTACGTGGCAACAGACGGGTTTGCNGGGCAGGAATTCCTGAAAGCCGCTCTTGTAGCGTCAATTGACCAGTCGTTNAACCGTATTACGGTCGATGGAGATACATCGACCAATGATTCCTCTATGTTGACTGCTACNGGTGCATCGGAGGTTGAACTTGATAGTCCTGNGGTTGCACCTGTCTTTCAGGATGAACTTAATTCCCTAATGCTCGAATTGGCGCAGGGTATTATTCGAGATGCGGAGGGAGCGACTAAATTTATTGAAATTCGTGTAANCGGTGGCGAGTGCAGCGATGACTGTTTGCGCATTGCTTATTCAATAGCCAATTCACCGCTTGTAAAAACCGCTTTTTTTGCCNGCGATGCTAATTGGGGNCGTATTGTGATGGCGATAGGTAAAGCAGGTATAGATATTGATGTTGATAAGGTAGATGTGTANGTCGGGGNCGTCCAGATGATGCGNGCAGGNNGTAANGAGCCNTCATATACTGAGGCNGCNGGTGCGGCTGCGATGGCCGAAGAAGAGATTACGATTACGGTTGATTTAAATCAGGGACANATATCCGAATCTGTCTGGACCTCTGACCTGTCACATGATTATGTTGTAATAAATGCTGAATATAGAACCTAAATGCATCCTATTATTGAAGAATATATTGCTTTCAGTCCNGGCTCTGCGGCTCTGGCCAAGCGCGCTGCTTCTGTCTTTCCCGGTGGTGATACGCGAGCCAGCGCCCATTACGGTCCCTATCCGCTGGCTATGGACCACGCGGAGGGTTGTATTCTGACCGATGTAGATGGTCACNAGATCATCGATTTTATGAATAACTTTACATCGTTGGTTCATGGCCATGCCTTTCCCGCTNTAGTCGAAGCCGTGCAGACGCAGATCGCCCAGGGCAGTGCCTATGCTGCGCCTAATGAAAGTCAGGTCGCTTTAGCTGAACTNATCGTTGGCAGGGTGCCTTCCATAGAACAGTTGCGATTCACGTCTTCCGGTACAGAGGGCACTAACATGGCGCTGCGATGTTCTCGAGCAGCGACGGGACGCCAGAAAATTATGAAGATGGAAGGTGGNTATCACGGGAGTTANGAGCAGGCAGAAGTCGCGCTTGCTCCTATTCCAGGTTTNCGNGGAGATTTANAGGCTCCGGTTTCTACTCCGATGGATGGGAGTTTCNCCGATAGTGTATTGGCGGACACGGTGATCTGTCCCTATAACGAACCAGAAATTGCGGAAAAATTAATCAGTAGACATGCAGAGGAATTGGCTGCAGTTATTGTTGAGCCGGTTATGGGTTCTATGGGTATGGTCGCAGCAACAACTGATTTTCTTAGATGTCTGAGAGAGGTAACGCAGCGGTATGGCATTATTCTGATTTTTGATGAGGTTATAACGCTACGGCTCGCGCAAGGTGGTGCTCAAGCCATTCATGGGATAGTTCCTGACCTGACTTGCATGGGTAAAATTATCGGTGGTGGTCTACCCGTTGGAGCTGTTGGCGGGCGACGTGATCTCATGCAGCTTTTTAGCCCGGAAGCAGAGCGGCCAGTGATGCACGCGAGTACTTTTGCAGGCAACGCGTTAACCATGGCTGCTGGTTTTGCATCTTTGCAAGCATTTGATGAGGATGAAAACTTCAGAATTAACGACCTAGGTCAACGATTGAGAAAAGGATTTAATCAAGCTTTCCAGCAGTCGGGGATTAAGGGGCAGGCTTTGGGATCAGGGTCGTTGAGCAATATACTGTTCGTCGAGGGCGAAGTCGCCAACGCTAGACAGTCGTTTGACTCGATGCTTCGGTCGACAGAGCAGAGTAAGCTATTGCACCTTTTAATGTTACAAAAAGGTATCGCTTCTGCGAGCCGGCTTATGTACTGCACCAGTACTGCAATGACTGAAGTCGAGGTCTCGAAAGCCGTGACAGCTTTACATGAATCACTAACAGAGCTTCGTCCCTTTTTAGAAAGAGACCATCCCGAGTCTCTCCACTGAGGAACTTCCAGAGAATGAGTGAATTTAGTCACTTCTTCTTTAATAGTCTCATCGTACGCTAAACAGTTTTTGATGAATAACGTCCCTTTATTGCAAACGGGACTGGGAGCTTCGGACATTTTGAGATAAGGCTTAAGGAGACATTCTGCTTTTTGTGGGCTGCTAGTTTGCTCACACTCGCCGTTGTGATTATGTCAGATCTCTGCAGCTGAGATCCGACTCGGTAGCGTCATCGTGCTCTGGATCGGAAGGTATTACTCGATTTCCGTCTGCCCACTCGCCAAGATCAATGAGACGACAGCGATCCGAACAGAACGGCCGAAATTTACTGGCTGTAATCCAAGCTACAGCTTTATCACAAGTGGGACATTTGACGATGACGTCAGACATTTAACCGACATGCTCCCGTGCTTTTTTCAAATAAAGCTGATGCAGTTTTTCGACTTCTATCGCGAGCTGTTCAACGTTGCCGTCATTCAGAATGATGTCATCAGCATCTTTTAACCGGAGGTTCCTGGGCGGTTGAGTTTCCAGTATAGCTTCGACCTGACTCTTGGAGTTGTTGTCTCTAGCCATAACTCGTTCTATCTGGAGATCGGTAGGAGCGTCCACTACTAGTAGTCTGTTCATGCCCATGACCTTGCCTAGGCCGGTCGATAGAACGAGAATCGAGTAAGGAGATTGTGCTCTAGAGACTTCACTAAGCAGATCCTGAACAATTGGACCTCGTGTCTTAGATTCCAGAAACAAACGTTTTGTTTCATCCTGAAAGACGATTTTCCTTAGCTTAGCTCTATCTAGATAGCCGTCTTTCTGTAAAATCTCCGTTCCAAAGAAGTCAACGATTGCTTTAAAAGCTGGGCGTCCCGGTTCCACCACCCGCCTAGCAGCCTCGTCGGCGTCAGCAATAATGACTCCCTTGTTGCCAAATATGTCAGATACGGTAGATTTCCCAGTGCCGATACCACCTCTAAGGCCAACAACAAATTCAGACATGTCGGAAAGCCAGCTCTAGATACCAATCAAACAACTGTTCGCCCCACATAAGCGCAATCCATCCGGCAATAGCAAGGAAGGGACCGAATTTGAGTGGGTTATCTTTGCTCCCTCCTGACAGTATCAAAATGCATCCAAATAGAGCCCCTGCGAAAGATGATATGAAAATGATCAAGGGAATAGCGGCAACACCAAGCCATGCTCCGAGCATGGCCAGCATTTTGAAATCGCCGAACCCCATACCTTCTTTGCCTGTTGTCAGTTTAAATAACTGATAAACAATCCAGAGAGTTAGATAACCCGCGATTGCACCTAGGAATGCAGCATTTAAGTCGACAAATAGGTCAAAGTAATTTGCGATCAAACCAAGCCAGATAAATGGCAGGGTAATATTATCGGGCAACAACTGGGTATCGAAATCTATCAGAGCCAGTGCGATCATCGCCCAGGTAAAACAACAGGCTGCAAGCCCCTGCCAGGAGACTCCGAAGTTAGCTATAACAATTACAGTCAGTAAGGCCGTNGCNAGCTCAACGATTGGATAACGGAGGCTGATGGGTCTCTGACATTNATGACAATTTCCTCGAAGTAGAACCCAGCTAATGATGGGAATGTTGTGCCATGGCTTAATAGAAGAATGACAATGAGGGCAACGAGATCCCGGCNGTATTAAGCTTGGAGGNTCATCNNNGTTCTCNATGGTNTCTCTTAGCTGCCGGCTAACGGCCGAGTTGTTGCTGATTTCCTCTATTATTTCGATGGCTTGACCGTGCCACTCATGCATCATCGAGCTGGGCAATCGATACACAACTACATTCAGGAAACTGCCGATCACGGAGCCAAGCAAAAAAGCCATGGCAGGGATAGCGACTGGGTAGTGATCCTGTAGGGCAATNAGATCCGNTNGCATAATCTTAGNTTTTTTGCATGCGTGGGTTCANGGNGTTACCAGAGATATCAAGACTACANGCCGCCNGCACCACCAATTGCATCCCCCATAGAAAAGATTGGTAGATACATTGCGATAATGAGTCCGCCAATTACTACTCCTAAAACGGACATAATAATGGGTTCCATTAAACTAGTTAGTCCTTCGACAGCATTGTCTACCATCTCTTCGTAATATATTGCGGCTTTNTCTAGCATGCTGTCNAAAGCACCTGATTCTTCGCCGATTGCCACCATTTGAATCACCATATTGGGAAACAAGTTCTGNTGTTTCATTGAAGTGTTGAGTTGTAATCCGCTGGATACATCTTCTTTAACGTTGTTGATTGCTTCTAAGTAGACGACGTTCCCAGCTGCTCCGGCGACAGAATCGAGGGCATCGACGAGAGGGACNCCTGCNGCGAAGGTTGTTGATAGNGTTCTGGCATAACGGGCAACACANGATTTATCAAGGATGTCGCCGATTATTGGTAGTTTTAGCGAAAGTCTTTCCTGGCCATCTCTAATAGCTTTTGATCGTTTGTATGCTTCTTTATAAGCAAAAAAAAGCGCGACCAAAACTCCAATACCAAAAAGCCACCATTCCTGCATGAATTCAGATGCGTTGACCACCATCTGAGTAAACTGTGGAAGCTCGGCGCCAAAACCGGCGAAGATGTTCTCAAATTGTGGCACAACTTTGACTAGCAATATTCCGGAGACGATGCCTGCGACAACTAGTACAGCAATAGGGTAATTCATGGCGCTTTTGATTTTAGCTTTAAGAGCTTCGGTTTTTTCTTTGTAAGTTGCTAACCGATCNAGCATCGTTTCAAGTGCGCCGGACTGCTCTCCAGCATCGATAAGATTACAGAATAGGTCATCGAAATGCTCAGGNTGCGTCTTTATCGCGTCCGCGAATGAGTTACCAGCTGAAACCTCGTCTCGAATCTTAAGGATGAGATCTTTCATTGGNGGACTGTCTACGCCNTCAGCTACGATTTCAAAGGACTGAACGAGCGGCACACCNGCTTTCATCATAGTTGCCAACTGGCGCGTGAACAGNGCGATATCCCCNGGCGTAANCTTNGGGCCCANTATTGAGAGATTCAGGCTAGNNNTTTTCTTGGTGACTTTGGATGGGTTTATGCCCTGTTTTCGAAGCTCTGCCTTNGCTATGTTGGCATTTGTGCTAGTTATTTCGCCCCCGATCTTTCGGCCAGACCTGTCTGTACCTTCATAGGTAAATACCGTTGATGCCATATAGACCTCTCAAGCTGCNCTAGCAGATGACTGCTCACTTGGTAATTTGGCTNCGATGTAGCTATCTGTCGGTTCCTTCCCAAGCAAAGTTTCCCGAAGATTTACGCTAATTTCCACTGGTGACTCGGTCGACTTCCTCCAGACTAGTCAGGCCATTCTTGACCTTTATCATTGCCGATTGAAAAATAGTCTTAAATCCTAGTTTCTGGCTGACTTCTGCTATCTGCATTGAATTACCGTCCTCCATAATAATTTTCTGGATTTCGTCTGTTACCTTCATGACCTCATAAATACCTACGCGTCCTTTGTACCCTACGCCATTGCACTTGTTGCAACCCTTGGGCCCAAATATTTCCATGCCTGAGTCGATTTCTGCCTCGCTAAAGCCTTTTTCTAAAAGGGCATTTTTTGGTATCTCCAGTAGTTCTTTACAATCGCAAAGNCGACGCGCTAATCGTTGTGCCACAATTAGATTAATAGACGTAGCGAGATTAAACGCNGGGACTCCCATGTTGCGAAGTCGGGTCAGAGTTTCAGGCGCACTGTTTGTATGCAGAGTGGACATGACCATATGGCCTGTTTGTGCAGCTTTAATNGAGATATTAGCGGTCTCCAGATCTCGAATTTCTCCGACCATGACGATATCTGGGTCCTGTCGTAGGAACGAGCGTAGAGCTTCACTGAAATCCAGACCAACACGGTGATTGACCGGACATTGGTTAATACCCTCCAAATTAATTTCAACGGGATCTTCGGCTGTCGAGATATTGGTTGAGTCTGTATTCAGAATGTTTAGACCGGTATAGAGCGAAACAGTTTTGCCAGATCCAGTCGGCCCGGTCACAAGAAACATGCCCTGTGGTTTGTGCAGTGCCTCGAGGTACAATGCTTTCTGATCTTCCTCATAGCCTAAAGCATCTATACCCATTTTCGCTGAACCTGGATCAAGAATCCTTAAGACAACTTTCTCACCAAATAGAACTGGCAGTGTGTTAACGCGGAAATCAATCGCCTTAGATTTAGAAACTTTTAGTTTAATCCGTCCGTCCTGCGGTACTCGTCTTTCGGAAATGTCCATCTTTGACATAACCTTTAACCGGGCGGATATCCTGGGTCCGAGATTAACAGGAGGTCTGGCGACTTCGTGCAGAATACCATCGGTCCTGAACCTTACGCGGTAGCTTTTCTCAAAAGGTTCGAAGTGTAGGTCCGATGAGCCACCTTTTATAGCATCAATTAGCATCTTGTTGATGAATCTGACTACTGGTGTGTCGTCTGCAGCGGACGTTTCCTCATCTTCCTCAGTGCCCCCACCACCTTCTTCGACTGCCTCTAAATCTAAATCGACGTCATCACCGCCCAGGTAGCTCAATCCACCACCATCTTGGGCGTCAAGGTACGAATCAATAAAAGTGGNTAGCTGGTCTTCTTCGACGAGCACCTCTTCGGTGTTGATGCCTGTCTGAAATTTTATTTCGTCTAAGCCCTGGCGATTGGTGGGATCTGAGACCGCGACGAAAAGACGGTTGCCGCGATGGAAGATAGGAATCGCATGGTTAGTTCGGATCAACCTCTCGTCGACCAAGTTTTTAGGAGCCACCTCGGGGTCAAGTGACGTAATATCGAATAAAGGCGTACCGAACTCTTTGGACGCTGAAACGGCGATGTCTTTTGCATTGATAATATTGTTTTGCACAAGATATGTGACAAATGGAATGCGCATCTTCTTTGCTTCTTCGGAAGCCTCAAGTGCTGCGGATTTTTCGAGTAGATTTTCTTCAACCAAGTGGCGAGCTAGACCGCTTAGTGCACTAGAGTTGACTGCCATAGAGCTAGTACCTTAAAAAAATAATGCCCCGGTCCTTGATGGGGTATCCGTAAAATTTTACCGTTGGCNTACGTCAGTGTACACAGAACGCGCGATGCCAGATATATCATTTTCTCCTAAGTTCCTAAGTACTTTTTAGAGCGTTACTCTCAAGTTTTATAGGGCCTTTGTGGAAAAAATGTCGTGATAAGGCTTCAAATTCGTTGCAAGATGAGAAAAAATGGTNGNCNNTGATAATTAGCGCTTAATCGATNTCGCTGAGTGTGCAAGAATGAGCAACGAAATGGGTAAGGCAGGCCGTCACTGATCGGATACNAAGAGAGACGATCGGNCTGTATCTCGAAAACAAGGAGTTAGATCGAATGACTAAATTACAAAAGGGCTTCACTCTGATTGAGTTAATGATAGTGGTTGCAATCATTGGCATTCTCGCCGCTGTAGCGCTTCCCGCTTATCAGGATTANATCAAGACTGCGAACATGACNAAGGTTAACGCTCATTACGAGGAGGCCGTTCGTCTNACGCGATCTACAATTGTTAAAGCNAACACTCANCGTGCGTTGGNCCTNCCTGANAGCACTCCGGCTGATGCANCTGCATGGATCNNAATATATAANCAAGGNGGTGCNCTNGCGCCGGGCGGTGGNNNCGCTTACCTCNNCGANGCTGCAAATGATTTATTAGGTGCCGTNGGAGTTGCGGTCACAGGGGCAGGTCCCACTATTGAAGTTGTCATCACTCGTCCTGCNTACGAGGACTATGCTACTACTGCTACTCCCCCAGGTCCCGGTCAGATTTCGACGACTATCAACGCCGCCAATCTTTAAGGCGTTAACGCCGAGAATAATGGTCGGCGACGAGTTTGCCGACCATTCATTGCGTTGTTGAAATTGACGGAAACGGCGTAAAAAGAGATGTTGGGAAAGAAATCTATTTCTAATCAGTTAATGCAAGGCATGTCTTTGATTGAAGTCATGATTGTTATTAGCATCATGGCCGTTGTTCTGTTTATCGCAGTCCCCGAATATCAGAATTATGTCCAGTCAGCCAGGATTTCAGTACTCAATGACAATATTCAGTCTATTCGATTGATGCAGGATGAGCGTCGCAACGATTTGGGTGAGTATATTGAGGGAGAATATGTGCCTGGTGTAATGACGACCCTGAGCAGCCGGCTAGGTTGGGCGCCTCGTACAGACGCTGATTTAGTAACTTACCAAGTTACTTGCACGACTGACGGCATTAGCTCCACTGTTGGTGAATGTGCGCGAAGCTCAGGTTATACGATTACGGCGACTCACTCTGATGCACCTAACGAACCTGTTAGCCGGACGTTTAATCCTTAGAGTCGCTATTTCCTATTCTAATGATGTTGGCTTTGCCCGAGCTCGCGTTAGGTCGTTATAATCAAGTAATCTTCGCCGGAATAGCTCAGTTGGTAGAGCAGTTGCTTCGTAAGCAATTGGTCGGAGGTTCGAGTCCTCTTTCCGGCACCATAACCCTCTGATTATCAGAGCTTTATTCTGATGATTATTTCAACTGCGCTGATTAACTTGCTTCCACCTGGTATAGTCCTAGCATTCGAATGCTTGCTATTTACTTGATTGAATTTCCGTATCAGAAATTTGTTTCGAAAATTCCCGATCAATGCTGATTTTTTTTTGATTTACAAAAGCCTCATGTCGTTCCTCAACTCGAGTTAAATCATAATGGTAATTCACCATGATGCCTAAAGATTGCTCGACACCCTTAATGCTAGTATCTCCATTCCAGTTTAAACGCCTTATGCTGGCTCCGTTACGAAGGTGAAATCGAGCGACAGGATCAATCGGCTCCTCATTTTTTTTAACAAGGTACAAATATTCCGCACATAATTTAAGAACTTTTGTCTTTTGTTCCTCGCTATAAATTGCTTGACTAATCGGGCCTTTAACAAGCGGAAATTTAATTAGCTCTGTTAAACCATTATTGGGCTCCTCTTCTTCTAATTTTTTTCTTAACCAGGTTCTAAAACCAGGAATGGGCGAAAGTGTCGCAAACTGATTTATTTGAGGGGCTTCTTTACGAATTTCCATTACCACCTGTTTGATCAAAAAGTTGCCTAACGAAATGCCCTTGAGACCTTTTTGGCAATCACTAATCGAATAAAAAATGGCCGTATCTGTAGAATTATCGAGTTCTTCACGCTCCGGCGTTTCCAATAACTCCTGTATAGAACTGGAAAGGCCGCAAGAAAGAGCGACCTGAACAAATATTATTGGCTCATCTTGCATCGCTGGATGAAAAAAAGCGTAACAGCGTCTGTCTGCCGCCAGACGCCTCCTGAGGTCCTCCCAGCCGTTCATTGAGTGAAC
>NZNP01000084.1 GCA_002694945.1 Gammaproteobacteria bacterium | reverse complement strand
CTCTACGGATGACATAATGCCAATTCCTACACCATCCGATACTTCTCCTGCCAGCCTAACCATTTTTGGACCAGAGGCGGACAGGTAAACAGGTACGTAATTGTCTAAAGGCTCCCAACTGGCTCGCCAACGGATACGATGGATATCACCCCGATAACGAACTGGTTCCCTTGCCCGCCCAGCGACAACGCCTCGGACTACCTCCATGAAATCTCGCATTTTTTTCAACGGCTTAGATGAATCGATTCCCATATAGAGATCATTGAAGTGCAAGTTGCCAGTCCCCACACCTAGCACAAACCTTCCGCCACTGATTTCATTTAGGTCACGTGCCTCGATGCCAGTCATCCAGGGGTCACGCGCATAAGCGTTGACGATATAGGTCCCTACTTGAGCAGAGCTAGTTGCATTAATGACAGCGGCCGCTGTGACTGTAGCACTCCGACCTGCGTCAACCGTATAGAGCGAGTTGATGCCAGCGGCCTCCGCTTGTGTTGCTATGTTAGTCATGGTTTTTATAGATTCTTCAAAACCCAGCATCATTCCGATTTTCATCATTCGCGCGTACCCCTCTCGCATTCAGGTAAGAGTAATCCCTTTAGATTAACCTAAATGAAGAGCAACGTGAGACCAATTGCTGATCGACTACACCCATGTCTCTGGTGACAGACGCCATTTAATCAACTGGAAAATCGATCGTTTGAGTCTCTAACGGGCAAGGATATCTAGGTAAAAAGTCTCAACAACCTACTCGATCAATAAGTCAGCTCTACAATTTGAGCCTAATATCGGATTACAGGTAATCATTGGCGTAACGGAATAGCCTGTCTTAAATGGGTTGCTATCCTGGTAGTAATCGGTGCTTATCACTTGGGCCCCGCTCGCAAGTGCCTTGTCACGTCGCGTCGTGTCATCTTGACGAGCTTCGATCGTATTGGCATCCGCCCGAGTCCGGACCATAAAGCCTGAGAGGACTCTTGACTGAATGAGATCAAAGTCCGCAACTGGATCGTTGATGATTTGAATAGCAGCGGCGGGATGGGGTGGATCAACCGTCGTGAACATGACACGTAGATCGCCATTTTCAAGATACAAATCTCGTTTGATTCCGCCTTCGTCGAGGACTACGAGAAAAGTACCCCGTGCCGCTTCAAGCTTTGGCCAAACCAAACCACCATCAATCAGAACCATCCTCGGCAGGATCAATTTTCCATTGAGTTCGTCCAACAGTATCTGATCAAGAGAGGCCAATGCGATTGAGTCAAAACGATTAGGCGCAGGTAGCCCCTCAAGTAAGTTGTCCTTAGCATTGAAGCTGATCCAAATTGGAATGTGATCGGGGTTACGTAGCGACCAGCCGTTCAATTGACGCAAGCACTCCCGCAACGTAACGCAATTAGACTGCATATCAATGACCTGTATGTGGCCTACAGTAAAATCATCAACGCCAGGTTCGTAAAATACATCAAGCTCTAGCTTTCGGATGCCTATATCCAACTGTTCACTTATCGCTATATGATGGTAATCCAAAAACGCGGCAATCTCCGGATTACGAACTTTCAGAACAGTCATATGTTCTGCCAACATAGCTTTCTTATAACTATTGTGGCTGCCAATGAACTGTAACTCATTGATACGCATGTCTCCTGCCATCGTCAAATTAGCAGTGATAAGAGAAATGACTAGTAAAGCGATTTTCATTTAAATCTCCTTATCTAAAATAGATTCAAAGTCNTACGGCTTGCCAGCTGGAGCAGGAACCAAAATCAGAACCCAACGATATTCTGTCAAAATACGTTAGTCGCATAAGCTGGCCAAGGCGGANAACTTGCCCTTTCTCGCCAGATACAACTTTCTTATGTAAAAATAGAGTATTCNGTCCACATCAGCATACATATGCGNGCGATATTNGTAGTGACAGCCTCATGGCTTATGACACTCGCAGCAACGTCTTTGGCCGACGAGGCTAACCACGACATTCTAATACAGAACGTAACGACGATTGATGCGATATCCCGAAAACAGNCTAATCAGTCTGTACTAATAAGGGACGGCCAGATCNGCATGGTTGATAACGCTGGCAAAATATCAGCAACTGCATCGATCATCATCGANGGTACNGATANATTTCTGATTCCCGGCCTCTGGGACATGCACGTGCACATTATCTACGAGCCTAGACTTACAGAACTAATGCCACGTCTGTTCCTGGATTATGGCGTGACCAGCGTCCGAGACACAGGAGCTTTGCTTCATGAAATTCAACCCGAAATTCTTCATTGGCGATCCATGGGTGCGCTCGCTCCCGACATCTTTTTCAGCGGGCCTCTCTTAGATGGTTCTCTTGTCGTCTACGATGGCAATGNCAGAANAGAGATCGGGACGCCTAATGCCACCGCCGCTTCTGCTGAAGATCAAATAGCTCAATTACACAACGCCGGAATAGATTTCATCAAAATTTATGAACTTGTGAGTCCTGAGGTGTTCAACAGCATGATCCAGACCGCCCATCGACTAGGACTACCGATCGCCGCACATGTACCCCTGTCGATGAAAGCTGATGAAGCTGGTCCTCAGGTCAATTCCATGGAGCACTTGAGAAATATTGAGATAGCCTGTGCGGATAACGCCAATCAATTGCACAAAGATAGAAAGCGTGCTTTAGAATTTCCAGGAAACAGCTCAGGTTACAAATTACGAAGTCACCTACACAATACACAGCGGACAGTCGCCTTAAAGACAGCCAAAACAGGATCAAAGCATTGCCAGCAAGTGATCCGCTCCTTGCGAGACACCATTCAGGTCCCTACATTACGACTAAATACCATTAGCCGGTTCTCGCCGGAGCTGCGTCCAGACTGGAACGATCAACTTAAGAGTTTACCTAAAGATGTCGCCGCAGAATGGATGGAAATAGCCCGTTACTTTGCTGCTCATCCCAGCGAATTGGGTAATCAAATGTCGGATTGGAGCCTCGCTCTGGTAGAGGCAATGCATCGGGCCGGCGTCCCCATAGGCGCCGGTACTGATACCCCAATCGGCCAGGCGATCCCCGGCTACAGCTTGCATACCGAACTCGAAAGACTTGTTGCAGCTGGACTCAACCCCCTGGAGGCCATAGCCTCAGCGACTATTGCCCCAGCGAGCTTTTTTAAGCTGACCGATACCATAGGGCAGATTCAACCCGGCATGGAAGCGGATCTAGTTCTACTTCACGCAGACCCATTAGTAGATATTCGAAACACGCGCGCAATAGTCACAGTCATTTCGGATGGTCAGATAGTCCGATAGCCATCATCGAGTGATGACAATCACTCAAACTTCTCGCCGCAATTTTGAAGACGCAAATAATCGCATTAGCAGAATTTGAGGGTGTAATAGTTCTTAATGCTGCGCAAACGCATTTTAAAAAACCGATCTTTACCTCAAAACCCTAGCGGAGACCGGAGTTGAGATAATCAACCGTCTTACTCAAAAATCAGTGATTGGACAGCTAATTAGATTTTGGTGAACATCAGCTTTAATTGGTGCCTACCAATACCTAATCAAGGACTATGTTCGCTCTTCTCTTGAAACGTTCACATGATCATATGGACAATGGCGACAGCCATTGCCACAACAATTCCCCCGAGCGAGATGATAACGCTCCGTTAGTACCATCAAGCCATCTTCGAGATAGTAATGTATGCCCTCAACCAACTGTTTGAGCGGCCAACTATCATGATCGTCCATCTTCAGCCCCAAGGAAAACATGCATTACTGACGCTAACAAAAAACTAAAATCATCACTTAATCGAAATTATAATGATGACAAGTACAGTATGCGAACAAAGCTATCCTATTCGCNATAANCTNTGTNTGNGANCTTAAAAAAAAGATATGTCACAGAAAAAAATTTCTATCATCAAGGGGAACTGGCGCAACCCTAAAAACAGTTCTGCCGAAGAGANAGGTGGAATTCATGATGATGAAACAGCACAAGAGTTAGGTTTAAAGGGCGGCACTATTCCTGGTTCGGTCAGCATGGAGCAGTTTGTTCCCTTGCTTATTGATTATTTCGGGGAGTCATGGTGGAAGACGGGTGGAATGTCGGTTTTTTTTGAGCAGCCTGTATTCGACAATCAACGGGTTCGCTGCATTCTGGAACCTGACACGAACANCAGAGCTAAAATCTGGATGGAAAACGATGNCGGCANCNTCGTTGTTAAAGGTACNGCATGTTTNAATACAGATCAGGACAGCGAGNTCAGCAGGCGTTTGCTGCAAAATCGTTCAGATTCTGATCTGCGCATGTTAGCGGATGTTGTCGTCGGCAGAGCCTCGNCACCGTNCCCGGNAAGAATTACCGACGAGCAAATCGAGGAACGGCTTGAAAGCATCACGGAACCCATGAATTGCTATANGAATAAAANCCCTTTCCCTNAGCGTGTTGCGCCTATCGCCCCCTGGGTACATGCATTTCGGGGTATAGAGGAGCACATCATTCCAATAAACGGACCGTACGTAGGCATGTTTGGGGCCATAGAGGTGCAGTACCTGAACGGACCGGTCATGGCCAACACAAACTACGTATCTGAAGGTGAAGTGATCGCATTATCTAGCAGCCCAAAAACTGAAATTGTCTGGTATGTGGCTACTTTGAGCGAGGCAGATACCGGACGAACTATTGCCCGCATGACTAAAATGGATAGACTGCTGAAAAGCGCTTCCACGCTATGGACCTCTTCAGCAAATGACTGAGACTAAAGGCGCGAAACCATATGACTGCGACAGTACTCGTTAGTGTTTGTACATGTACCAGTTCATTTCCGTTGATTAGATTACTATNCACAAAGTTTCGTCTGCGTTTTCGGGAAGTTTATGAACATTCGNCTTTGCAATCGGTACAGGCAATCATAACCNGGTGAAAAGGCTNGCAATAGTAGCTTTAGGTTCGTCGATTTTAATTTTCATCGCAACCATAGCGGCTTATTGGTTCTTCATTACTCAGGATGACCGCGAACCATCAAGGCTCGCGTTCACCGACAATTGCTCNGACTGCCACGGTCAGGGCAATAACGGGCCAGACCTCTTTGCAAGACTTAGATTAGAGGAAACTGCTGACAGTTTAGCTAATAAGATATTAACCCAACATGCAGACTTAATTGTCGGTGCCCAATTCGATGAACCGATGATTAAGGCNCTAGCTCTGTACATACTTGAGCGAAGACAAGAGTTGCCCAGCATTCTAGAGTCGCACAACTATAGAATCCCAAGAGGCCTTGTNAGAACCCAACTGCATGATTTTACCGTTCAACTGGTCACAAAGGTTGGGAAAGGTCCTTATTCAATCGCTCCGCTACCGGACGGGCGAATATTACTCGTGGAGAAAGTCAGAGGATTGACCCTAGTAGACAAGCTGGGCAATCAAGGTGAACTCATCGAGGGGACTCCCAGGGTCTGGCAAGAAATAATCGAGGCTCGCGGTAGCCTTGCAGTTCTAGGGTCAATGCTAGACGTTGAACTGCATCCAGATTATTCCCGCAACGGTTGGATTTACCTATCTCATAGCGACCGTTGTCAGTTGGATTGTGCTTCTCCATGGCCCGTTACTATGGTGCGTGTCATAAGGGGCAGACTAGACGGAAATCGTTGGGTGGACAGCGAAGAAATCTGGTCCGTAAACAAAAGTAGTTACACCNTTGTGCCTGATGCTGTCGCATCAGGCCGTCTTACTTTTGATCACGACGGACACCTCTACGTGACTGTAGGTGGGAAAAGCAGTTATGACAACTTACATGACATGAACACGCCTTATGGCAAGATCCACCGCATCAGGGATGATGGATCCATTCCGGATGACAACCCTTTTTGGCAAAAAACACCTATCGACATTACCTCAAGCCGAAACACTGTATGGAGTTATGGCCATCGAACAGCACAAGGACTTGCGACTAATCCCCTTGACGGCACTATCTGGGCAACAGAAATGGGACCCCGAGGTGGTGATGAGGTAAATCTGATTAAACGAGGNGGAAATTATGGCTGGCCGNTATACACCGAAGGGTTAAATTACAATGCTGACTATATCAAGATCGGACAAGAACTCGGCCTCGACTTTGATATATCCGAAACAATTACCCCGATTGTTGATTTTACACCGGCGCCATCTCTATCTAACTTTACATTCCATTATGGAAATCAATTTCCAGCCTGGAGAAACGATTTATTGATTGGTAGTCTGAGAGCTCAGACGCTCTTCCGTATAAGAATCGAGAACAACAAGGCTGTCGACAAAGAAAGACTTTTAACTAGACTCGGGAGAATTCGCGACGTCGAAATGGGTACGGATGGTTTTGTCTATCTTTTGATTGAACACGATGAGACCGGATCGCTTTTAAGAATCAGGCCACATTTATAGAGAGACNGTCAAACGTGATTTTTTTCNACCACCAGAAAANTTAATTTCAACTCTAATTCGTATGTTGTACNTTCTAGGAATCATCNCAGACAGNAACATCAATANANAAGAATGATTCTCATTTATATTTGGGATATGATCAGATTATAAAAANAATAGAGCTCTGAAAATGGAAGCGGTCGTAAAAGCAATGGATTACCAAGATTACCTGTCTCATCAACTAAATGCGTTGTGCTGCGGTCTGTCAAGAAAAGAATCAATCCTAGCCGCACAAAATGTGGGCAAGCTTATCGATTACGCAAAGTTAATCTATCGCAAATCTAAAACTAGTAGAACGTCGCAAAAAGCTTTCATAATAAAAAGTCTTTATGTTGAGCGCTGGATCAACTACCGAAGAGGTTACCCCCTAAGGGAATTATTGGAGAGGTTTCCCGGTGATGAGGCGTATGTACTAAGACAAATTAAACGTTCCGAGAAAGCCAATCGAGTAGCAGTAATCAATGGCGTGATCGAACCCACGCCCGATACACTCAAGGATCTCCAGGCTGTCGCGATGGAAGCTGACCTGGGCTGTGAAGTAGTTCAGGATGCTTATCTATTTAATTACCGTTCAAGCATTGCATGGTTGCTTTCCAGGTTAGTAGAGCAATCNNTAGAGGGNAATGATCACTCAACGTTTCTTTCATTTATGGTTGAATTGACAATTTGGGAAGCGAACCTGGCCCACTTTTCGCCCGTNCAGGTTACATCGAGTGATATCGCCCAAAGATTAGAGATTTCAAAAAGTACTCTTAGCTGTCTGCTTTCTTCCATGGAGACTTCAGCAATAGCCACATTGACTGATCCAAATGACCAACGAAAAGTAACATGGCACTTGTCCAGTCATCTGAATATAAAATTGAAATCAGACTTGATCAAATACGCATCGAGCTCCAAGTTTAAGTTGTTACCACTCAAAGCTATCGATCATTAAGTTTTAAAAACTTTCGCTTCCACCNCANAAGATAACGTGCTGCCCGAAAGCACTTATNCTGCTATGCAATCAGCTGCTTAAATATCAATAAAGCACACTCTTTATTGAAGAAGTCGGAGAACTAGTTGAGATCTCGCGTTAGCTTGAGCCAACAACGCAAATCCTGCCCGTTGGAGAACTTGTGACTTTGCGAGGTTTGCTGACTCTACGGAGAAATCAGCATCGTTAATCCTTGATTTAGATACCGCCGTGTTACCACGAACATTCACGAGGTTGGACACGGTGTATTGTAAGCGATTTGCAATCGCACCTAACTCTAACCGCATCACCGAAATTTTTTCGATAGCACCATCTATAGTTTTAATGGATTCACCTGCCTTAGCTGTTGTTCTTGTGTCTAAATTTGCGATTGAAGACAAATCGCTCGAACGCGTGACGAAAAAATTATCGTTCGCCATCGAACCCGTAGCGACAGTCGGATCCGTAACTACACCGCTGGATTCATTCTTCTGATTCACAGAGAAGGCATCGCTGGAGGTCAATTCGATAGTACCAGTTATGGTGGAAGCGTCTTCTGTATCTCCACCAAAAGATAAAGCTCGGTCAAAGTAATTCAAATCGCCAGCATGGAGCTCATCACTATCAATATTAGATAATCCACTCAAAGTCCAATTACCAAAAGCAGCTGGGCCATGCAGGTGCACATTGTTGGGCATCACAATACAGGCGTAAGCTGTAAAGCCTGAAATTTCTGGAATATTGTTTATCGCTGTCTGAAGGGCCATGGCATTGACAGCTCCATTATTAACTACGAACGCAACGGAAAATGCATATTTCTGTCCCTTGCTATTATTAGTCAGTACTAGATTGTGCGTCGCTGCAGTCATTACCGACGCATTAATATTTAGCATCCTTCCAACACCATCAAACGTCTTCCTTTTGGCTGTATTCGTGATGTCAGTATCTTTATAGATATCAAAGGCTCCAAAATCTTCCGTGGCAGTAATCTGGATATCGGTTAAATTTCCATTGATTTTATTCGCTCTAAAACCGGTAACGCCGACGATACCATTGAGAGCCTCTTGGATATTTTGTGCAGAAGGTTCTCCGCTGGTGGTGGCATTTATACTGAATGTCCATTTCTGCCCTGTGCCCTTCTGAACGAGTGTGTATATATCAGTATTAAGTGCGCCTAATTGAATACCCGAACCACCAGTCGCCTCCGCAAGCGCTCGATGCCAAATCATAGAAGGAAATCTACTTTCACCATCATGCCCCACAGACTGCACACGAAGGTTGGCACCCGTAGACTCATTCTCAATCAAGATGTCACGACCATCCTCAGCCAGCAGCCTAACTTTATTGTCAGTCGTAGCTTGTGCCGTCACACCAGTAGAACCAGAGATTCGATTGATCTTGTCGACCGCATCAATCACGTTTGAACCACTGATCGCAAAGTANCCCGTGGTTACATTATTGATCTTTATGCTGTAAGTCTCATCAGTCGCATACGATGTATAGAGGTGCGCATAGTTCTTCGCATCAGCCTCGACACCCGTCTCACCTGAAACAGCGTTGATTTTTGACGCGACTGCCTTAGCTGAGTCGCCAGCGATAACGTCAATCGTCTTCGAGAGGTTTGCACCGTTGATGATGATATCGTCCTGGGAGTCCACAATATTTTCGTAAGAACCCGCACCGTTGCCTAGTTGAGCTTCGATTCGATCACCTGTGACTTTAAAAGAACCAAGCTCACTGGCCGCTGTCGAATCGACCGAAAAGTTAATGGTTTCGCCGCTTTCGGTGCCCACTTGCAACTGGATATTCGAGAAAGAACCATCCAGTACCTTCAGCCCGTTGTAACGAGTGTTAGCAGAGATTCGAGAAATTTCGGCGATCAACAGGTTTACTTCTTCCTGTATATAGTCTCGATCGATATCCGTGTTCGTCGCGTTAGCTGCCTGGATAGAAAGTTCGCGCAGTCGCTGCAACATATCAGTGACTTCAACCAAGGCGCCTTCAATCGATTGCGTCATGGCGATCCCGTCATTTGCATTTTTCACGGCCATTGTCAGACCGTTGATCTGCGCAGACATTCTTTGCACGATCGCAAGACCCGCAGCGTCGTCAGACGCACTATTAATTTTTGAGCCCGTTGAAAGCCGTTCCATCGCCAAATCCATTGAACGTGCTGATTCAGCTAAAGATCGTTGTGCCGTCAATGAGCTAACGTTTGTATTTACANANAGAGGCACAGGAATATATCGAAACGAGTTCGATTCCTTTTTATGGTCCTGTACTNTCTATCGTCCGCCGTTAANTTTTCTTAATAAGNATAATAGAATCAATAACNTATGACTCTTANACAACAGGAACTCGGCAAGATGTTGCCACTCNCNTCCTCCGANTGCCGNATGGGAAGGCGCGCATTAACCGGANNTAACACACATTAATTCTGGCTAGTACAACACCATACAGCGAACTTCNATACTCCAACGATCTGGAGCGTCCTGAGGAGCATTATGGTCTACAAATGCACTATGAAAGGAAAACGTGCATGGACCATCTGATATTCTATCAGCTTCTTTTCCATTCGTTCTTGCGAGCATTCCCGCCGAATCCCACTGCTTTATCAATAGCGCTTCAATTTTNGTCATCTCTGGGTAACAGTAGAATTCATGNTTGGCATTNTATTTCGACCAATAATTCTCCCCTATNCTGTCGGGCATGTGGATCTCGAAAACTACAAGATCTTCCGGTTCGACATCCTGCCCATCGCATAGAGCTAGAGGATGCGTCAAAACCGGAGCAGAGGTGATATTGCGCCATACGTTGATAATCGCGAAACGTCCATCTTCACCTAAAGCCTCTTCAGCTATTTCGCTGGGAATTAGGCCTTTGCCTGCGGGTATANAAGAGCGCAGCGTATCATTGACGCCCGGCGGCCTAGTTAGCTGCCTTAGTCTCTCTGGACCCGACCGAAGCGTATAATCGCCATGAACAATATGTGCTGGCCCTTGAACATCTTGGCCACCTTTCACCTGACGTTTTTCGGCACTGCCGCTCGCAGACCTTATATTATGATCAAAAGCCCAAACATTCCCNCCAGTGGCTTCACCAACAATTTCTTCACAATCGTGATAGTACCTAGCAACNACTTCATCATGATCCATAAAGTCGTAGTTGTTAACNGCNGCTTCTCTTAGCTCAAAACCATTACGATGNANTGNCATAGCNTTGTCAGGGCTAAGTTGACGCGCATCATGAATCAAAAGCTCTAACTCTTCAGTCTCTACACCAGAGCTTTCAACAAAATTCCCCCTCTCATCCCGCACCATTTTCACTTGATCGTTACGATACAAGGACGACGGCGTCTCAAGGGTCAAAAAGTTAAGAGCACCAGTGAAAGTCTGAGGACTAATTTTCATAGAGTAAGATCACCATCTGGTTACTAATATTGGCTTCTTTTTTGAAACCCAAAGCAGGCTAAGTTATTTCACGTTCCACTGACATCGGATCTGATGAGAACCACCTTTCGGTAATCCTGTCCAGATAACTGACCAAATTTTCATGTTTATTAACACGGTTCTTTAGCGCTGATTCGTAGGGAGCGTTGCAGATCTGCCACAAGAAAGCGTAAGCAGTCGCATCTACGGATGCAACTTTATCGCCAAGAAAATAGGTATTGGTCCCCATTAACGTCGACAAAGCATCGATATCCTTGTCTCCCCGAACTTTCGCCTCATCGCTACTGAATGCACCCACACCATGCTCCATACATTTTCGCTGGTTTTCAGCTTTCAGCTCTTCATAAACTGCATTCTCAACATCCTCTAAAAAGCCAGGNGTATGCCAATATGGGTTCTGGTCAGACCACCACCGTTCTCTCGCCATCAACCACCAGAGGTGCTCTTCAATCATGCGAGCGATGATATGGGCTTTAGCTTTTTCTTCGTCTGAAAGATTACTATCGAGCGGATCGCCAAACGCATCTTTCAAATAGTCGATGATAATACTCGAATCGGCAATTTTTACACCGTTGTGTTCGATAAACGGTAGTTTTCCTTTCGGGGCTGAATCAGCAAAATTGACTCCAAGACTCTTAGTTTGAAATTCTATTCCGGACATTCGTAAGTATGTGTCAATTTTAAACACAAATTGACTGATGCAACTGAAAGTACCCCAAGAAGGCCCAAACCGATTTAAAATAACCATTCGCCAACTCCCTTTTTAGCGTAGTTGTAATCACTTATCGTGGCCTAGTCAATTTATCAAATAAATAACTGAAAAAAGTAATAAGNGTGGGATTTTTGAAAGNCTCGCACTAGAGCAGTTCGACCAGGTTAGAAATAATTCTTCTTTTTGGNGCGACTAGGCATAAAAATTAGTCTTGCCCACAGTATGCTCCGAGCTCTGACTCATCCATTAAATTTCAAACAAATCTCTCGCCTTCGAAAACTGGTGGAACGCACTTCGGTCTAAATTAGACCTTAATCGACAAGCCCGCCATTGGATTTATCTGAAGCTAGAAAAGCAGCTTAGGTTCCCGGTGAAAAGCGAGCGGCTTAACGTAAACACTTTAATTTCTGCTCTCACTGCAGGTCATTTAGCATTCGTAAAGTACACAGTTCACAAAGCTAATCTCGCTTGTAAGTGCTACGGCGCTTTCGAAATCTGCTTACACGAACTCGCCACGCTTTGTAGCTTCCAGGTTTTAACCAACGCTTCATGTGCAATTTCAGATCAGCTTCCGATAGATCAAACCTTTGCCTGATTGTATTAAAACTAGCCTTATCGGACAGGGCTAACATAATTAGCTCGTCTTTGTGCTTTTCCGGATTCAAATACTTCTCCATGATTTCTTTACTCAAATTGAGCAAAACAGATCAGAGTCTGACTTTGACAAAAGCTTACTAAACGCTCGATACGATCGAATCGTTAACGAAAATCCTTCGATTGTCCTGGGTAGTATTTTTTTCAATCCTACTAAAACGAGCTTATGGAGAAATGCGTGATCTCTTCTTTGCCAGCGGTCAACTTAAAAAAACATTTGTTTTCGGGCCTAGCACCAGTAACGAACTGACCTATATGTCTTCTCGACTATCGATCAAGGTCGCAAAAAGCTGTGTTATCTCGAATGCTTAGATTATTCTATTGGAACACACAGAAATAAGCCCAAGAATGTCTAATATCTCCCTAGTTGAAATATTTCGTTACCCCGTGAAATCTATGATGGGTGAAAGCCTGACAGAAGCAACATTTTCTAAAGAAGGGCTAGCAGGAGATCGCGTTTGGGCGGTTAGAGACGAAAGACGAGGCGGAATTCGTGGTGGCAAAAAAATCCCTCAACTCATGAAACTTAGTGCGCAAACTGGTTTAAGCGCCCCCCTTATTACCGCTCCCGACGGAGACTCAGCTAACGCCAATGCGGAAGGTATNAATGACTGGTTATCCGAGAAACTAGACCACCCCGTCACACTTTGGCCAGTGCTACCGGCAGATCAGTTAAATCATTATCGTCGTGGTCCACCCGATACAGAAGACCTAGACCTGGAATTAAGAACAATCTTCGGAAGACTACCTGACGAGCCATTACCTGATTTGACTGGTTTCGAAGAACTCATGGAATTCGAGTCACCCCCCGGCACATATTTTGACGCCTTCCCAATTTCTATCCTCAGTCGACAGTCACTTGAGAGCATGAATCAGGCTTTTCCGAAATCAAGTTTTGACTTAAGGCGTTTCCGTCCGAACCTTCTAGTTGATATTCCTGAAAATNAGCACCCGTTTCCTGAACAACAATGGATAGGCTCNACNCTTTCTTTCGGNAGCGTNGANCTCAAAGTTGAATCAACTTGNCCAAGATGTTCGATGACTACNCACGGTTTCTCNGATCTCCCAACCGATACCAACATTATGCGNCACTTAGTAAANCACAGCGGNGGAAATTTGGGAGTGTATGCGGTGGTTCGCCAGGCGGGATCCGCCGTCAAAGGCGAACTGATTAAAATACAGTAGCATGAAAAAACATTTCTTTAATTACTTATGTCTGCCAAGGTATATCAGACTCATAAGACCTATTAAGGTGAGATTTAAACTAAAGATAAAACGGGGGAGTTCAATTATTTAATAACCCTGTGTAGAAGTTTTGAATGCGAAAAAACCAACCTTATTTAATTTCAGGATCTAATAATGACTAATCTCCGACAATAATCATGGGGCAAACACAAAATACTAGTCCCTTGCACCACGAAACTACTTACCTTATCCCTCGCCCTCTTGCCCTTTCTTGCGGTGAGGTGAAGGGACAAAAATTTGATGTTAGTGTTGTAAACATATTTAAGATGTCAGAAAACTTATGAAGTTCACAAGCTGGTTTTTGTTAGCTCTTACCCTATTCGCATGTACTGATAATTCGGTGCTCTCTGATCGCTCGTTAAACATCACTTTAGCGCAAAAATTCATGGACGACTTGTTCGTACGGGGAGATATGCCAGCAGTCAGAGCAGCGATGCACGAAGATTTTACCTTTACGTATATGGGTAATATTGAAGGTGTTGGTGGAATAGAACATACGCAAGAAAGTTTTTTTAATAATCACGTTCCCTTAGTTGGTGAGTTATTGCCAGAGGGGATCGTTCTGACTACAGAATATGCGATTGCTGACAATCAAGGCGTTGCATTAATAATGGTCGGAGACTCGCGTGGGATAAATGGCGAGTATGATAATGAGTACGTCTTCACTTTTAAGATTAATGATGGTCTGATCTTATCGATCAGGGAGTACAACAGTGACCTGCTGGTAGCCACTAGGTTATATATGAACAAACTAGTGGAACTATAAGGGATCACTCATTTTGGTACTGGACTCCTCAATTTAAATTTAACGGAAAGAAAATGCCTAGTAAGAAAATTCTACGCTCCGGCGCTTTCGCAGATTTTTTCTGTGATGGAGTACAAAGAGGATCGACTATCACATTAGCTGGTCAAATCGGAGTCGACCAAAACGGTAATACCCCTCGGGACTTAAAGGGACAAGTTATGATCTGCTACGAAAACATCAAGCGTATACTGACAGAATTCGGCGCAGATTTAGATGACGTGATCGATGAAACTTGGTTTGTCACAGATATGCAAGAGTGCATGACAAATGTCACCGATATATTTGCACTGCGTGAAGAAATCTTTGGCCGAAAGCCTGAGGTCAGTCAGACACTGGTCGGCGTCGCAGCTCTAGTCGATCCAAAATTAAAAGTCGAGATCAAGTGCATAGCGCATCTAGGATCGAACTCTGACTCGGAACGAATGTAGATATTAAAGTCGATTTTGCTCCAGAGAGGAGCAGCCAACAGGTTGCTCCTCACCAGATATCAATAAATTAGTTGTTTCTAGGGTAGCTCTTTAACGTCTGAACTTGAGTAGTGTTCACGACTATTCGCATAGACCCCACGGACGAATTAAACTCAGCAACAGCCGGATGCGCAGCGATCTGACTGTTAATCTTATCCATCTCGACCACCGACCTTGCACCAAACCATACCCAGTGGGTGAACTTATCTCGTCCATATCCAATGGTACCCAGTCCATACGAACGTATATCTGTGTCTTTGCTAAGAGAAGAAGTCATTTCTGCGAATGCAGCCGCGTACTCTGCTTGATCCTGCGGCTCAACTAGTAGGTCCCATTTGGAGAATACCGAATCCTGACCCCAGTCATTTTCATCAACCGGGGCTAGTCCAATATACTGATTATCCGGCACAACACCCGCAGCCGTCATTTCATTCAAAAATTCTATCGCCGAAGGACAAGAGCGCAGAATTTCAGCCGCTTCTTGCTGTTCTTTAGCATTTCGGAACGTATTGATAATGAAATGAGTAGACCGATAACCGCCGTTGAATACTTCTTCATTTAAAGCTGCGTCGGCGGGGTACTTCTGTCCACATTCAGAGTCCCAGAATTTATCCATAGCAGCTACTACACCTGCCGGGTTAGTTGCCGAAAAATGATAAAACGCGTAGTACGGTCCCGCAGCTTCGCGGTCATCGCTGTAACAAAAAACGGAAAAACTCATCAGGCCGATAATCAAAAATATTTTACGCATCAGTTCTCCTCTACTTTCTTTTGATTCTTAAGCTATTTTTCATTAGACGACCGACGATGTCGATCTCTTTGATTGTGATTTGTCGTACGTTTGTAAAATCTAGGCTACTACTCTCAAAATTCCTTTCATAATGGTCCAGTGCCCAGGAAACGTGCAGTAGTATGCGAGCGTGGCTGTTGGTAGATCAGCTACCGAGAACTCAATTTCGGTGGTTTCTCCGCCTCCAATAATCTTGGTGAATGCGATTACCCTATCGTCTCCGGGTTTGACATAGGAGTTTTCAAGGCCAGCTCGACCGCCCTCTTGAGCAATTGCATTTAAGTATTTCTCCTCAGACAGGACCCAGTTGTGTCCCATGATGTTTTTTGGCAACTTCCCAGTGTGTACAAATGTCAATTTTACCGTTCCGCAGGAGCGCGAAACTTCCAATTCCTTTTTGTCGTATTGAAGTAAGTCAGGCGCGCTGATGGTTACTTCACAAGCGGCATGAGCTCCGACGACAAAGAAGGCAAAGAAAAACAAGGAAATAATTCTCATAGTGTTGGCTCTTTTAAACTTTTAGGATCGTGGAAGCTCGGAGGCATAGAACGCAATTGACATTTATGAGACATTATCGCTTTGGATCCTAGTATTCTGCCATCAGCTTTTATTGGGGTTCGCCAGCATGTTTGATTAGGCGACGCGCTTCATCAATCTTAGATTTCGTAGTTTGAAATAACATTTCGGCTTGTCTCGAACCTTCATCACTAGAAATGATTTCAGGGAGCCGTATTTTAAAATCGACTTCAAGTTCTCTTGCGAGGCTCGGATTTTTCTCTTTTATTTCGTCTTCAACTGCCTCAAAGCTATATGCATAAGTTTCCTGCAGTATTTCGAGGGCTTGATCGGGAAGTCTTTCGGCCAACTTAGCCAAGACCCTATCTAATTGTTGATTGATCTCAGTAAGTATAGCCCTCGGGGTCACAGCACTCCTAGTTTGTACTGTTTCTAGAAGTCCCTCGTCTTGGTAACGCGCTGCCAGCTTTACTGCACCAAGAGATTGCCACAGTTTTATTTCGAGTTCTCGCAGCGCCGCATTTACTTCCGATATCGGTAATTGCTGGTCTATGCCAGTTTTTATGCTAAAAAGGCTTTGCCATACGGATGCGTATAAAGGAACGTGTGTACTCTCTATCGCAGAATGGACTTTGACGGTCTCCCAGCGATCAATTATTTCGTCTGAATTCACACCAGATGGACCTAAATTGTCATAGCGGTCCACTATCTTTCTTATTTCTTTCGTTAACCATTCTATTTCGCCGCCATACTCGTTGAGATGTCCTTTTAGATCGTTGACATGGTCTCCCACAGGTCCATCGCCGAAAACTAGTGGCGCAGTAATGAAGTAAGAAAGAAAAAAGGTGATCTTTAGTAATTGAAGCTTATACATAACAGAAGTAATGAAGCACTATCCGGAATAAATTTATATGTCCTGAGCGTAAATTATTAGCTCTAAAATATGTATGGATTTGTTTTCGTGCATACTATTTAATAGTAATGATTCTCATTCGCGTTGTCTAATCAAAAAATATGCTTTTGCTGATAAAACCCCGAGAACTCAAATAGCCAGGAAAAATAATGCCTAAGCTAACCGTCTTCGTATCAGCACTCTTAATCTTGCTTGGGATTGGCACTTGGATTACTTCAGCCCAAAACAGCCTAACCGCGCTGATCCAGTCCTTTTTTTGGCGTGACTTTATGTTTCACTGGATTGGCAGCTTTCAACGATAATTGGCGCAAACATGCGATGCACGCTGCTGCGATGATTTCATTGGTCGGAGCGGTTGGGGCTATGTCTAGGGCCTTGCCGAATATTTCCGATTCTCCTTTGCGATTATCAACAATCTCACAAGTTGTGATGAGTGTAGTGCTAATTTCGTATTTGGTCTTTTGGATTCGCTCCTTTATCGCGATTCGAAGATCGACTAGAGCTGAAAACTAAAATAAAAAACGATTATGACGCAGCGTCTCAGAATTAGAATGTACATATTCTTGGAGTATAGATTGCCAGCTATTTTCACTGCATTAGATGGTCCTAGTCTGTTCTAAAAAGATGATTAGCCCCTTCATGATAACTTTGATTCCGCCTACCTAACTAAATACTTAAGAAAGGCGGAGAAATTTTTTCTCAAATCAGAAACACACAGTTAAGGAGACATCTCAATGACAACAGAATACAAAAACCTTATCGACGGCGAATTAATCGTTACGGAAGCATGGATGAGCGTAATAAACCCCGCTG
>NZNP01000083.1 GCA_002694945.1 Gammaproteobacteria bacterium | reverse complement strand
CTTGTAAAACCTCGCGATTGTTTGCACCCAGCCCAGGGCAGGGCGTCCAGCGGGCTCGATCAATGCCGCTCATTTGAATGGCGTTGCCAGGCATTGGCGTTTCGAATTGTTCGTACGGAACGTAGAATCGTCTCGCCTTGATCTGCTCATCCGCCGTTATGTCAGGCGTCGTGTTAACCGGTCCCGCAGCGATACCTTGGTTTTGCATGGCTTCGGTCACTTCAAGGTTGGTTCGCAGCTCGGTCCAGGCTTCAAGCATCTGGTCGATCTCGTCGTGATGCGTTTGCCTGTCCTCCAGCGTCATCTCTGCCGTGAATTTTCCTCCAAGTGTTTGGCAGAGCCGCGACCACTGCTGGTCATTTTTACAGGCAATCGCTACCCACTTATCGATGCCCTTGCATCGATATATACCATGCGGGGCCATGGCTGGATGGCGATTGCCAATACACCTCGGCGGATCCCCTACTTGTTCCTCAATAAGCCAGGGTCCACTGTAGTTGACTCCACCCTCATGGAGCGACATTTCCACCATATTGCCAAGGCCGGTCTGCTCTCGCCGGAGCAGGGCTTCCATTACGGCTGCTGCCCCATGGGTACCGCCAATCGGGTCCATGGGTGCGATGGCAGAGTTGTAAGGTTCTTCTGGGCTGTATCCCAACATGCTACTCAAGCCGGACATTGCC
The DNA here is from genome assembly GCA_002694945.1 of Gammaproteobacteria bacterium. Lineage (GTDB taxonomy): Bacteria > Pseudomonadota > Gammaproteobacteria > Pseudomonadales > Azotimanducaceae > UBA9659. The sequence goes on along the minus strand of NZNP01000083.1, from coordinate 39,530 downwards.
TCAACCGTTGGTCCAAATGCAACGCGGTCCCGGTAGGGGCCGGACATGCCGTAACCGGGCATGCTCACATAGATTATTTTTGGATTAATGGCTTTCAGCTCTTCATAACCAAGACCCAGGTCTTGCATAGCATCTGCACTGAAATTTTCAATAACCACATCAGCTACCTCAACCAGCTGAAGAAACAATTCCCGTACTCTGGGCTGTTTTAAGTTGAGACAGAGGCTCTTACGGTTACGATGGAATTTCACGAAAATCGCGTTGACATTCCATGGTTCGTCACCGGCCTCACCGCCGAGCCAGCCACCGAGTGGCTCATAGGCGGCATCCCGTGGCCCTCGTCCATAGGGCGCTTCTATTTTTACCACTTCGGCGCCAAGGTCAGAGAGAAACCTGACAGCAAGGGGCCCGGCCCAGACATGAGTTAAATCCAGAACTCGCAAATTATGTAGCGGCAAGTTGGTCATTGTCCGCTGCCCGGGAACCGATGATTGGCAATCAGTGTTTGCGGTCTGGCAGGCGTGGGGGCACGTCCGTGCATTTGGTATGCACCTCTCGGCATGTGGACCGACTCACCTTCGATTTCGATGGGTTGCCAGAAATCTCGTTCTGCGAGATGCCGGTCCTCAAGCACTTCGGTCAATGTCTGGGCGACGCCGAAAGGAATCCTTGCACGCTCAGCCCGTTCAACACATTCGCTGACACTCAGTGTGCCGATGATGCTACCAGCCAACTCGTAGAGTTGCTCACGATTAATGATTCTTAGATCGTTCGTTTCGAAGCGCGGGTCAACTAGCAGTTCTGGGCGATCTAAAAACACACAGAATCCATCCCAGAAATTGGGCACGATACTGATGTAAATCCAACTACTGTCGCTGGTTCGATATAGATTACTTGGCACCATAAAATAGAAGTCGTTGCCATGTCGCTCCCTGATTTGACCGGCGCAATGCCAGCGAATGCTGGTGAACTGGGTCAAAGACAATACTGACTCCAACATACTGATGTCGATAACGTCTGATTGCTTGGAAAAAAAAGTGGCAGCTGCGGCAGCGAAGGCCATTGTTGCCGTTTGAAACTCCACATAATAACCTGGCAGAGTCAGCGGTGCTCGTTCCGGGTCGCCAATGATGTGTGTATACCCTCCCATCGCTAGCAGGGTTGCCGGCGTCGCCTGCCAGTTGCGCTTCGGGCCAGTTCTGCCGAAGGGTGTGATGGCAACTTTGATTTTCGTTGCCCATTCATCAAAGCCAAGATCAGCCAATTCGTCCGCAGTCTCGGCTTCACAAACAACAACGTCGGCTTCATCTGCTAAACCAGAGAGCTGGACCGGGTTGGCGGCCTCAACACAGTATTTGTTAGCGTGCAGATAAGCGTCGTTTGATTTTTCGGATACCCAAGGGCAGTGACTGTTGCCCTGATCAACCCGGACTACCGTTGCGCCATGTTGGGCAAACAGTCGGCCAAAATATCCGGCGCTGAAACCGCCAATTTCCAGTACTTTAATCAAGGTCTCTCAATCAATGTTTTTAGTCATGCCTAGGGATTTTAGCCTGCAGCCATCATGTAGGCATTGTCTTCCTTGTTGGGAGGTGGTTTGCCATCTTCAAACGGGTACATACTGCTGGCACCGATCAAATGAGCAAACTCTATGGGGGGACGATCGAGCGCTTCGGTTTGCTCATGAATCTTTCGGTATCGATTTAAATCTTTGTATTGTTCGAGGCTCACATCAGTCCCTCGGCCTTCTTGTTAGTCGATTTCGAACGACTCAACGGTTGAATTTGCGTTGAACAAGACCAGGGCGAGCTCCGGTTAGTTCATCATCGATTAGAATCGGCACACCGTTTACCAGGGTGGCTGCATAGCCCTTAGCGCGCGTGATCAAATGTGGCGCTTCGTGAGGGAAGTCATACTCCATGCTCGGATAGCCGGTCTGAAGACGTTGATAGTCGATCACATTGATATCAGCAAACTGCCCTGGTGCTATTATGCCCCGATCAATCAGTCCTAAAACTGACGCTGGCAAGGAAGTGATTTTCCGAATCGCTTCTGGCAATGGTGTGATGCCATCATCTCGTACCCGCTCACTCAGCCAGTAGGTGAAGGAGTCACCGTCGGAAATCTGGCTGGCGTGCGCCCCTGCATCGTTAATACCTGGAATTACATGGGGGAGCGCAAGATAGCTGTCGTTGCCGGCCTCGAAATGAGAAAAGATGTGTACGTTAAATAATTCACGGCCATCGCTTTCGCGCAAACGCCGAACGATCAATTCAACCGGTGTGATACTCGCTTCTTCTGCTAACTGCGCGACACTCTTACCCCGCGAGTCGCTGGAATATGCCGGTACATCATCGGTACCCAGCGGGAAAATCCGTGCCGCATCGAACCATAGGCCCTTCCTATTGCCCTCTTCAAGCAAACGTTCGACAACTTCAGGCTTCGCCAGTTCTGCTGCTTTGTCTTCCATCGAACGCACTTCGCGGGTCAGCCTGAGCCACTCTCTACCGCCTACCGGTGTGACGGCACCGAGCCCTATCAGAGCACCGGAAGCACGGACCTGGCCAACTGATGCAATTTTCCCGCCTCTTGATGTAATGCCGTCAAAAGTCTTTTGCCAATTCGCTGACTGTTTTGGGGTGTTGGCACCACCGCTGAATAAAACCTGACAACCAAGCTCGGCTGCCCGACGCATCAGCGGGATATCTGTGGTTTGGAAGTTTGCAGGTTCAAAAACCCCTTGGAACATGCCGCCGCCCGCCGCCATCACGCTCTCGAGAATTGCCTCGTATTCTTCAAGGTGGGCGTGAGTACCGGGCACTTCTCGTCCATCAGGTGCCTTGTGACCCAGTAGTCGGGAGGTTGAAAAGCCGACGGCGCCATCGGCAACCGCCTGCCCGACCAGTTCCGCCATAATCGCCAGTTGTTGTGAATCAGGGTGGGCATCGGCATCGCAGGCGGCATCTCCCATCGCGTAATATCGCACCGGGGAGTGCCCGACCAGACCGGCGACATTAAGTGATGGCTGTAATTTTGTGATTGTATCAAGGTACTCGCCGTATGAATGCCAGGTCCAGGGCAGACCATCTCGTATGGATGGTGCGGGAATATCCTCGACGGATTCCATGATCTCCGCGAGGTAATCCCGATCTTCTGATTTAACCGGCGCGAAGCTAACGCCGCAGTTGCCCATCAACACTGTTGTTACACCGTGCCAGGAACTCGGACGGAGCTGTGGGTCCCAGCCGATTTGGGCATCAAAATGTGTGTGCAGATCGACAAACCCGGGAGTGACCATTTTCCCATTGGCATCGATTATCTCGTGGGCGTCAGCGTCACCGAGATCACCTACTGCTGTGATGCGCGCGCCGTCAATCGCCACGTCGGCGCGCATCGGAGCGCTACCCGTTCCATCTAGCAGATCGCCACCACGGATAATCAATTCGTGTGTCATTTGCTCTCCTTTAACAAAAGATTACCTGCGCTTTTAGAACGTATAGTAGTATATACCCACTAATATATATAAGTCTCAACGGCCCGAAACAGGCGCGAGCTGCATAAGAGGGAGGAATGTCGCCGACGATGAGTGAAGTATCCAACCGAATACCAGAAAAGACTGGCAGGGCGCTTAAGAAGTTGCAGACCCGATCGGCACTGATCCGTGCGGCTGCAGAACTCTTTGCTGAGCTGGGATACGCGGATACGACAATGTTGGCTGTGGCTACTAGGGCAGGCTTGCATGTCCAGACGCTGTATAAGCATTTCCCAAACAAGGAAGCGCTGGCCATTGCGCCGGAATTCGATCTGCTGGAACGGTTTAAGATCGCGATGCAGGGCAAGGATCCGAAGACGCCATTTACCAGTTTCTGGCGCGATTGGGTCTGTGGTTCCGCCACCCGTACACAAACTGATTTTCGTGATGGTCAGTTGCAACGGCTCCAGACGACGCTGCAAGTTCCGGCCGTCGTCGGTCATGCGCGCGCGATTTCCAATGAATACCTTAACCTGCTGGAAATTGGACTCGCGGAAGAGTTAAAGGTGGATAAAAGCGACAATCGTTATCCTCGGTTGTTCGCTGGCATGCTTTGGGAAGCCAACAATTCTGCGACCGCCAGTTGGGCGAAAAACCTGGGCAGAGGCGATCTGGCTGAGGAAGTCACTGGTGGAGTTGACGACGTGCGCAAACTGATCAGTTTGTGGAAGTTGGCCAATTCCATCAATTAACGAATGGGAGACAAATATGGATATTGCTGGCAAGGGCCTGTTGCCTCATGTTGACCCGCTGGTTGAGGAGATCAAGCGGTTAGATCTGACAGAAAATGTGATGGAACTCGAGGCCTACGGGTTTACGGTGATTCCGCCGGCAAAGACTGGGATCTCGGCCGAGTGGATCGGACGTCTGCGCGACGCCATCATCAGTACGGTGGAGCGTCGCGGCAATATGGACCTGTCTGATTGGGAGACCCGCACCACACAGGTCCCACTCATGACGAGGAACTGGGAACTGCTTAAGGAGGATGATGTCTTCGTCGAGGCTGCGCTTCAACCCGCCGGACTCGCCATAGCCCGGTGGCTCTGTGGTCAGACCGTGTCGATGGCGGGCCACACGCTAATCGCCAAGGGCCCGACATCGCCGGAGAACATGAAGAAATGGACGGGGGGACTGCACAGCGACTTGCATGGGGTTCCCGGCGGCGGCGACATCTGTCATGGCTGCAACGTCTCCATTCTGGCAACTGACTACGCCGGTGCCGACGATGGACCGACGATTTTGGTGCCTGGCAGTCACCACGCCGCCCGGGCGCCGTTACCGAGCGACATGCAGAGTCAGGTCGTCGCACTTGAGGGCGAGGCAGGCTCAATTGCTGTATGGAATGACTTCACCTGGCATGGCTCGACTCCGAGAAAGAAGCCTGGTCTGCGCCTGACGCTAGTGCAGCAGTATATGCGCTCGTATATGCGACCGCTTCAACAGTGGCGGGAAGAAGATCTGGCTCCGGGTCAGCTCGAGCGCTACCCGGAGCTGAGAAAGTTACTGGCAATCGATCACCCTTACCCCTTCCACGAAGAGATCGAACGCGTCGGCGAATTCTCGTGGTTTATGCAGGCCGGTACTAACCGGTTCGCGTAGCCGTCGATTAACCAACAAGAAGAATATAGCTAATGCACAACAATGATCAGGGGATGAAAGGTTACGTCGAGACACTACCGGTGCCGTAGATTGAGAACCCGGCCTTCAACCATCCACCACCGCTGCGAGAAGCTCGGATCGCCATTGTGACTATTGCTCAGCAAAGTGCCTCGTAGGTCATCTTCTCGAACTGGACGGCGGTCGGGAACATATAGCCGAACACTTGCGTGAAGAACAGTCCGAAGAGTTCCTCTTTAGGATCAATGAAGAACCAGGTACCAGCAGCTCCCGCCCAACCAAAAGTGCCTGCGGAACCCGGGGTAAAACTCGACCCAATAGACTTGCGTACGAACATGCCGAAGCCAAAGCCGTAGTTAGGCGCAAACGAGTCGATACAACGGTCGCCAAGATGGTCCGTTCTCATCAGTTCAATGGTCTTGCGCCCTAGAATGCGTACTCCGTCCAGTTCGCCTCCGTTAGCGAGCATTTGGGCGAAACGCGCAAAGTCGTTTGGAGAGCAAACCAGTCCGCCGTTCCTCCCATTACCAGACATAACACGTTTATCTCCGTGACCAGCCTTTTCTGAGGTCTCTGGTCGATCGCGGATCGCAAGTTTTTCCTCCGCGGGGTTCCATAGATACTCAGTCACCAGGCGTGAGAGATCTTCCTCGTTACAGTAAAAGGAAGAGTCGTGCATGCCGAGCGGGCCGAGAAGTTTTTCTTGGAAAAGCGCATCAAGGCTTTTGCCGGACACGCGTGTCAGGAAAAGCGTCAGCACATCGAAATCGTAGCCGTAATTCCATACCTCACCGGGTTGTGAGTGCAGAGGAATATCTGCGATCGCCACAATCTGATCATCGTAATCTGCTGTCGGATCTCCAGTATCTCCCAGCGTTATTCCAGCGGCTTTCATGGCCGGGCCATAAACGACAGGTGTCCGCCCCAATGACGGTAGGCCGGAGGTCATCGTTAGAAGGTCGTAAATCGTAATCTCTCTCAGCGCCGGAGTGGTTTGAGCGAAGTCGCCGCGAACGGTGTCCCGTGGTGGTTTTATGCCAAAAACGCTTGGTTTGGCGAATTCCGGAATCCATTTTGAAATGGGTTCATCGAGTAGGAATGCGCCTTCCTCGAAAAGTGTCATGAGTACAGCGGCTGTCATAGGCTTGGTCTGTGAGTACAGCCGAAACAAACTATCAGCCCTGACATCAGCTGAACGTTCCACGTCTAGCTTACCGCTGACGTGTGAGTGCACCACCTGGCCCCGGCGTGCCACTAGCGTTACGGCACCGGGCAGTCTACCCGCAGAGACTTCAGCGTCGATCATGTTGCTAATTCTATCGAGTCGCTCAGGTGCAAAGCCCAGTTCGCTAGGATCGCCCTCGGGTAATTCTTCCGTCTTTTTCATCTTTATTAGCCTCCAGAGGCTACCTAGGGATTGATTTCTTGGAGCTTCTCGATCATCGCTTTATACGCCGGGGGTCCCTGATCAGGTGTAGGTCGAGGGTGGCGACCTATGAAGCTGTGGTCGCTAACGATTTTGCCGTTCGAATCGAATTTAAGGAACGCAGCAAAAGCTCCCTGCCGTGACTGGCCCTCCTTGGTGGTGATTTCAACCGCCATATGTACTGCTACCGAGTCACCATGGGCAAGGATGCTGACAATCTCCTCCTTCCGGTGACTAAATAATTCCGTTATGGCGATCTCCCCTTCCTGCCAGGCCTGCCTGCTGTGACCGTGTTTCGCCCAGTACCAATCCTGCAATGGTGTGTAGATTTCGGTGCTGTCGGCGTACAAGTTACAGAAGTGCTCGATATTGTCCAGGTCGCCGTAGGCCTCGGACCATGCCTTGGTTAGTTCAAGATTACGTCGCTCTTCGTCGGTCAGGCTCGGGGTTGATATTGCCGCTTCATAGGCGTTTTCACTCATCACTCGGTCTCTGTATATTTTGGGGTGGGCTTATGCTGAGGGATTCTTCTTCTCGGGGATCGCGCATGATTTCGGGTCGTTGAGAGGTATGTATACTTTTGGGTATATACTACTATACGATTAGAGCGCTGAGCTAGCTAGGCAGGTTCCGCTTGCTAGGTTCGAAAAATTTATTTCGGAGAGGGGAGTTTCAGATGAAAAAGCTATTAGCGCTCTGCGCTTTTGGCATTTCGCTGAAATACTTGGCGCTTATCAATTCACGTAGCAGGTTTCGCTCGAAGAATACCCGAACGTCTGATGTGAATCAGGGGATTGGTTGCAGTTCGATTTTTAGGACTGTGTGTTTCTCAACCAGTTCTCTGGAATAAATCAGGGGGAAATCCTCTTCATTGGCCCAGCCTTCCAGCAAGTTTGCATAGAACGGTGAACGAGGATCACCCGATTGACCGGGTGCGTTGGTCATTCTTGCTGTATCCCAATTGCCGACATCAATCACCTGTCTGTATGAGGCGCCGCCCCGGACGTCGAAGCTGTCTGCGGTAAAACCGGTGTTGTTGGTTGTGTTCACGGTTCCTCCTTTGCCATAAGCCGGATACTTCATCTGTTCTTTCAACTCACCGCTCGCCAGGTTCAAAAGTGGGTGTTGAAATCGAATCTGATGTAAATCTCCCCAGCGCCAATTTTCAGGATTCTCACCTAGTAACTTTTTAGTCTGTGCCCAGGCTTGCTCTAAGCTGGCGCTCACAANTTTGGGATGATCTTCCATCAACGCTAACACGCTNCGGGTATCAAGACTGGCCACTAGTTTTGGCGCATCGGGAGACAAGACCTTTTCAAGGCCCGGCCGTAGATGGCGAAAAAACCAAACCGCATAGAGAGCTGCCTCAGATGAATTGGCTGTCATATCAGCATCAAACTNACGCAACATTTGTGCCGCAGGCTGCTGATCGTCTTTTGGAATGCGCTCGATCGCCTCCCGGGCCAGCAATGACACAAAGTCACGCTGAAGATCACTTGAATCATCAAGCGTGTGAGCATCCTGCTCGGACAGTACCTGCCAAAGACGTTGGTAACGCCAACCATCATTCCATTCAAACCCGATGGGATATTTGGCAATTGGATAATCGCNGGGTAGGTTCATCGAATTTGCGGTGCCGGTAAAACCACGCTTGGGATTGAACTCGCTTGGAAGTACGTCCATGTCGAAAAAGCCATCCCATTCATAACGGCCGTCACCAGGTACCGGCATCAAGCCATCCCAATTTGGACGGCGTGGAAACAAACCCGCTGGTTTATAGCCAATGTTGCCATTGCTATCGGCGTAAACCTGATTTTCTGANGGCGCCCCCCAACGATTCAGTGCAGCTTCAAATTCGCGCCAGTTCTCTGCCCGCATGTATTCAACNCTGCCAAAATACGGTGCCATTCCNGGCTCCAACCAGGCTGCACGTACGGCAAAAATANTGTCTTTGGTTTGGTGGATGATTGGCCCGTGCCGGGTAAAAGANAGNTGTAGCNCTTGCCGCCGCTGAANCTTTCACAGGAATNGTTTCTTNGAGGGTTCGAACATTCTCCCAGCGCCCNTCGTATAGATACTGATTGCCTCTACGCTCGTACACGTAAAGGTCTTCGTGATCCATTGGGAAAATTGTCAGNCCAAAGGCAATCTTGCCGTTATGACCGATTGAAATGCCCGGTAAAGCTGGCTCGCCTGCGCCGATGACATTTAAACCCGGCGCAACCAGATGGGCAATGTAGCGCAGCGATGGCACAACATGCCCCCTGTGTGGATCGTCAGCGAGGATTGGTCGACCTGTGTTGGTGCGCTCAGGTGCAACAGCCCAGTTGTTGCTGCCGTAGCCCTTTTCATCATCAGTGAGAGTCGTGTCGTAAGCAACGGATTGACCTGGAAACTGAACCGGCGCTTTTGCCATATTGTAGAGGTCCAAGACATCTGCAGGCACGACGCATGGATCGAACCCTTCAGGTATTTTTGTCGTCCAGTTCGGCTCCAATTGCCTCCATTTGGCNGCCGTCTCCAANCCTNGCTNACAGACTATCCTCGCGCGACGAACCTCCATCGGTACATTTCTNAGTAACCCGTGGCTCCGAATACGCACAACGTCACTTGCCTGCCATTTGGCAGGACGATATCCGAGCAGCTCAAACTCAGGCGGTAACAAATCCGGGTTCTGCTCAGTCAAAGCAACATAGGCATTTATCCCTGTCGTGAACGCCTCGGCAATGGGTTTTGCATCTGAACCATAAGCCAGCCATTCGCGATACATATCGCCCCGGTAAAGAAAGAGCCTGGTGGCTTCATCCTGTTTGATGTAGTTGGAGCCTAGAATAGAAGAAAGCTCACCTAAGCCTCGCTTGCGCCACAAATCAATCTGCCACAGGCGATCGCGAGCCGCATTAAACCCCTGCACAAAGAACGCATCGTAATGGGTGTTGGCATATATATGCGGAACGCCCCACTCGTCGACAAGGATTTCGGCCGGAGCTTCCAAACCTTTCACAGAAAAGTTGATGGCTTGAGCGCAGGAATATCCTGACGCTGCGAGCATAGTTATAAGCAAGGCCGCGCGAATCAAAGGCGATCTCCGTAGACATGAATGTGACGAACTTTATCGTTGGGCGCTCGATGTCTTTCAACGCAGATTGCGTTTGGNGTCTAAGCCTGTGGCAACATCGCCTGCAGAATTTTCTGTNCGCCTTTCAGATCAGATTCTGAACCCTAATGATATCTGTATAGAGGAAGGATTCAATGATTCGCGTGATAGCTGAGGGTAGGGCTTCAGCCCTGTGAGCATGGTAGCTAGTTGGTGTAGAGGCAGGAGTCCCAAGCTAGAANCGGGGGGCTATTCCCCTACGAAGGCGTGCACTTCTCCCAAGGGACCCAGATCGCCGGTGAGCTCGTCTCCCGGTTTCGCCAGNTACATACCAGTNAGNCTACCGGTGCTGATATATNTGNNGGCAGGCANTCCTACCCCGACTCGAGACAGTTCGTTAGCGATCCAAACGAGGGGGGCGAGCGGGTGCTCCACCGCGTCGAAGATGCGCCCTTCACGGCGTTGAGTGCCATTGACGTGCAAAGCGGCATCGCCCGCGCTGAAATCGTAGGAACGCCAACCGATGATCGCTTCCCCGAGCACGAGGNTTCCCGATCCACTTCCATCGGCAAGGATCGCATTCAAGGGCGGGAACCGTTCATCGTGCACAAAACGGCACTCGGCGATCTCGAGGGCCGGATGGATCGATCCGACGGCGTCCTCGATGTCGTTACGCAGATAGGGAGACGACCGAGGAGGCAAGGGTGCTGACAATTGGACCACGAGCTCGACTTCGACGAGAGGGTGAAGCAGCCTGCGGCCTTCGAGGCGGGTCGGTGAAAGGTGGATCTGCGGCTCGTAGACGGGACCGTAGATCGGTGCGTTCGCACGTAACCGCCTTTGCATCTCCGGCTTGAACGCTGCAATTTTCCATCCAGCGACGTTCCAACCAAGGCGTCGCGAAACCTCACGCGATACTCGATACGCCGCATCCGTATCGTTTGGAACGAGGTCGGACGCCAACCCACTTTGCTGCCGGTTCTCGAAACGAAGGGTGGTAAGCAGTTGCGCTAAACGCTCGTTTTCAACGGTAAGGTTTATGTCCATAGGTCAGTAGCCACAGTCTTGAAAGATCGATGGGGGCTTTTGGTGGTGGCCAGAGGTGGAATCGAACCACCGACACGGGGATTTTCAGTCCCCTGCTCTACCGACTGAGCTATCTGGCCATGTTCTTCGATGAGTTGGGTCGACGCTCTGCGATGACCTGCTACAACAGGAGCGAGCGCCCCCAGAAGAGGCCGTGATTAAAGCGAATGTGTGGCATCGAGTCAAGAATTGATGTGCGCTATGCNCTNTTNATNTCATTGCTNTAACTGGGNCTGTCTNTNTCTTTGTTTTCTNCGCCTAAACCATTCAATCATGGCTATTCTGNTNCGGGTCCAAGTACGAAATCATTCAGCTGACAGCCATAGCCTTAGCAGGTGACGTTGTTTTTCGGGGTCTTCATGGTCCGTGTAGGCAGTCCTTGAATGGGCGATGGTGTGGTTGGATAAAAATTGAATATCACCGGACTCTAACTGCATGTCCAAGTAAAGTTCTGGACTAAGGCCTCGCTCATCGTAGAAGTCGAGGATGGTTTTTTCTGCGTCTGTTAGGACAAGGTTTTCGTGTCGCTCAATCGAGCGAAAGTAATCGCTGTGGTAGAAAGTCTGTAGCTTGCCATTGGCGAATTGGGCGGGGGAGACCATTGAGTAGGGTAGCTGGCCAGGCTTGGTTTCTCCCCTACGATCCAAACGGAATGGTTCACAGACTCTGCTGGCGAGATCAGGATGTACTCTCATCAATTCATTGAACAATGTAACAGTGCTAACCACACGGCTTGCTCCCCCTGAAACAGCGGGTTGCAGACAAAGGAGACCGACAATATCGCAGGCATCACAGTGATAGCGTATATGGCTGGCTGTCCGGTATAGCCGGACAAAAGGGTTGTCGGCGGTTTCTCCGTAATCTTTTACATGGCCAAGAAGTTCATTGTCTGGGTTCTGTGCGCCAGGGATACCGAGATGATGACCTAAACCCCAGAAAGCATAGCAAACCTCGTCGTAACTCCACTCCTTTACTGGCAGACCGCGGATCAGTTTCAGCCCAAACCCTTCCATAATGTCCTGACGCCAAGCTTTGATCTGGGATGCCAGCGTTGGTAAAAAAAAGTTTTCTCGGGTCACTGCTCCGAGTTCTGCATTTGCTTCTCTCAGTCGGACGATCGCGTCGTATATCTCGGTCGACTCGCTGGTCGTCAGTCGGTAGCTCCATTGACTCGCATCAGCTTCAATGTCTGGACCATACCAGGCTGCTGCGTTCTTTATAGGTTTAGTAGGTGCTCCGATGTGTGGCCGATCCATATAGTGAGCACTCTGCTGAGCGAATGATCGGTAGCTTGCGGTCATGTCAGTCGGCTGGCGGTATGTAACCTTCTGCCTTATCGCTGGCTTCGCCAGCTAGAAATTTTTCGCGCTGGTCGTTCAGATAACGGCGGGCTTCCTTGTCCATCATGTTGAGGTGCTTTTCATTAATGAGCATAGTCTGAAGGTCTTGCCATTCATTCCAGGCCTGTGCCGAGACGGTTTCATAAACCTCTTGCCCCTTGGGGCCTGGGAAAGGAGGCGCCTCGAGCCCTGGCAGGTCTTGTTGTAGTCGTCGACAGAATACGGTTCGTGACATGATCTGATTTGTTTGTGGCAGAAGCGTAGAGTTTAACGCGACTCCAGAATTTTCGTAACAACACCGGAGAGCCCTAAAGTCTCTGGGTCTTCCTTGTTGAACCAGATTAGATTGGAATCTTGTCCCTTCAGGGAGGTGGCATTGGTAATTTGCAGGTGCAGTGGCTCTATATCGAGATGGTAGTGACTGAACGTATGGCGTAGTGTTGGTAGCGAGGCAGATGTCAGTATGCGAATACCAAGAGTCTCCGCGTAGGTCTTGACCTGAGCCTCTGTTGCTAATTCAGGGAAACTCCATAATCCTCCCCAGATACCCCTCGGCGGGCGCTTCTCGAGTAAGATACCCTGATCGGACTCTATCACCAGCATCTTGATTTGCCTGACCGGCATTTCTTTTTTTGGTTTTCTGCCAGGATATTGATCTGTTGTTTGTGTCTTGTAAGCCCTACAGTTTCCTTCAAAAGGACACAGCTGACATTTTGGCGATGATCTAGTGCAGACCATCGCACCGAGATCCATGATAGCTTGAGTGTATTCCGGTACACGCGTATCCGGTGTCAGCTGCTCTGCCTTATGCCATAGTTCTCTCGAGGTCTTTGATTGGCCTGGCCATCCCTCGATCTTAAAAACCCGGGAAAGAACTCTTTTTACATTACCGTCGAGAATTGTGGCGCGCTGGCCTGTACAGATTGCAATAATCGCCCCAGCTGTCGAGCGACCGATACCTGGTAAAGTTTCCAGTTCCCACTGAGTCAGCGGCATTTCACCGTTGTAGTCGGTCATTATCTGTTGTGCCGTTTTATGGAGATTTCTAGCCCTAGCGTAATATCCAAGACCCGTCCACAGGTGCAGGACTTCATCCTGGTTGGCTTGGGCCAGAAGGTCAATCCTAGGGAAATTTGTCATGAACCTCTCGTAGTAGGGGATGACGGTAGTCACCTGAGTCTGTTGTAACATGATCTCAGAGACCCAAACGCGGTAGGGCGAGACGCCTTGCTGCCAAGGTAAGTTTTTTCGACCGTTTAAATCGAACCAGTTCAGCAGTCGTTCGGCAAAGTCCTGCACCTTATCTGAACAGATCCTTGAGCAGGTCGCGTGTTAAATCCTGAAGCCCTTCTGGGACTTTTTCTTCAATTAATTGGTCTAGTTTTTTGTTGCCTTTTCGTTTCAGTTCTTGCCGAACAAGATTTGCAACCAGCTCCTCTATGGCGCCGTTCTGGCCGAAGCAAAGGTCTGCAGGAGACTCGTCGAAGTTGCCTTGGCACTTGAGTGGCCAACGTATGCCAGCCAGTTGATCACTGACAGTAAAGGTACCGTTTGTACCCCGTTCAAACATTGCCGTTATTTCGTAATCAAGACTTTCTTGAAATATATTAAAACCACCAGCGGCTGTTAGTCTTAGATTTTCTATGTTGGCGTTTAGTATCTGCCCTTTAAGCGTGCCCCCTTGAAATAAATGCTGTGCACTCATGTTCTTAAATGGCTGTTTGTCGGGCCAATTGGTGATGCGTGACGTTTTGCCTCTTAGTGAATCAATAGTTCTGGCAAGTTCCTTTATAGGACGGACATCAATTGAGCCCTCGCTGATACTGAAGGTCGATCGACCAGTCAGCGTGTTTTCTAGGTCAGATAATCGATCGCCCGAAAAATCGTAGACGCCACTGCCTGTTAATCTGCCGGTGATCGATTGGTCATTTGTCATGGCTGAAATGTCGAGTCGATCGGCGCTGATTACTAGATTGGTCTTCGACCAGTCGCTACTCATCGATGCTACTAATTTTCCGTTGAGCAACCTTGTGTTTGCGATTACTTCAAGCTTGTCAGGGTTGCTGGTAATGTCGATCTTGGCCGCTGAAAGATCAAAGTCGGCGTAATGGAAACGATTGAAACGTGTAATTAGGTTGAATTGGTAGGGTTTCAAGGTCTTCGGTAGGATTTCGCTGTCTAAATTCGTATTCGGAGTTGAGATCGAAGGTCTTTTCTTCGCCGGGCTTTGTTTAGTCAAATTAAGGTTATCAAATCTCAGGTCACCTTCAATTTTTAATAGCTTGTTTGTTGTTGTCTCGATAGTGCCTTTGAACTGATTTTGATCCAGTTCTCCCTCAATCGTGCTCAGTTTTATGCTCCGAGGTGATGCTGCTAGCCCTGCGCTAAGTTGTAGTGCTGAAAAGGGTAGGTTTGTATCAAGTAGCTGGTTGACATTTGCTGTTTGTAAGCTAATTTCTCCATCGAACCTGGGTTCACCGGAAAAATTGATGATTCCGGTCAGAGAAGCAATCAAGGTGTCGTAAGTGATGGCAGCTTTATTCACTAAGATTACTTGCCTCTCAATGTGCAGTTCACCGTTTGTGTTGAGACTGACCGGTAAATATGGGTCTAGGCTAATGTCAGCTACTAGACGATCGAAACGCAATCGGTCATTCGAGGTGAAAATAAGCTGGCCGGTGGTAGCTATCTGCAGACTTCCGTTGTTCTCAAGATCTTTGATTATTAGGTTGGCGCTGATATCAAAGGGCGAGTCCGTCATTAGCTTGGAGGTTTGGAGATGATTTATTGTCACCTGATAATTCTGCTTGGCCTGATAATTGATTAGTAGATCATTGACTCTAAATTCATGAATTGTGGGTGCAGGGGGAGAATCTGTGGTTCTATTCTCTGATTCGCCAGCGCGTGCGAGCCAGTTGGAATCTCCACTGGGTTTTACCTGGTAATTGATCCAGCCCCCGCGCAGGGTCAGTGAGTTGATGTCAAGAATAGGTTGTCGAATCAGCAACGGAGCCAAATCAACGTCTATTTCTAGCTGTTCAATGTTCGCTAGAACGAGGTCGTCAGGGGCAGTAAGTATAATGTCGTTGGCCTGAATCGCGATCGGCGGCCAGTAGCGCCAGTCGAGATCCCCCTTTATTTCCACCTCATAAGGAGTGCTTAGTGAGACTATTTCCGCAATCTCCGATTTTAACTCGTTTGGGTTTTCCAAGAGAAAAAATAGTAGGGCACTCATAGCGAGTAGAGAGCCGAACAGGAACTGGAGTAGCCTTACCATGTGTTTACTGTCTTTTCGATAGTGAAGTCGTCATTAATACAGATGCAAGAGTCAGGGTTTTTCTCGTTAGCAGGTTTATGATTTGAATTATGCCACATTAGCGTTGATAGCCTGCTCGTGATTAGTGCTTGATAAAGAGGAAAGAGACCCTCCTTTATGTATTGCTGCTATCATTGAGGCTGGTAGCCATAGAAGATATCTATAGTCTCTTTTGGCTCTATGCTAATCTTGCGGACTCAGCGCGAGGAGGGACAGATGTCCGAAGTTGGTAGTGAAGCAAATCCATTAAGAGTCGCCATTATTGGTGCAGGCCCTTCAGGTTTTTATACAGTCAGCAACCTGCTCAAGCATAAGGAACTGCATGTCGAATTTGACATGTTTGATCGATTGCCTACACCTTTCGGTCTAGTAAGAGCTGGAGTTGCACCGGATCATCAGAAAGACAAGTCAGTTCAGCGTGCCTATGACAAGAGTGCGCAAACAGCCAATTTCCGTTTCTATGGCAATGTAGAATACGGCCGTGATATCCATCTCGATGATCTGAAAAGGCATTATCATCAGGTTATGTTTACCTCCGGTGCGCCGTTCGATCGCAATCTTGGGGTACCAGGAGAGGAGCTCGTTGGTAGTCATTCGGCAACGGAATTTGTTGCTTGGTATAACGGTCATCCGGATTTTGTTAACCATCAGTTTGACCTCGATCAGGAGAGTGTTGCTGTTATCGGGGTGGGAAATGTAGCCATGGACGTCGCCCGAATATTATGTAAAACGCATGCGGAATTGGCGGTTACTGATATGGCAGATCACGCACTCGAAGCCTTAAAGAACAGCAAGGTTAAAAACGTATATATTCTTGGGCGGAGAGGTCCTGCTCAGGCGGCTTTTACACCGCCTGAAATAAAAGAAATGGGTGAGTTCGAAGATGCTGACGTGACTGTGCTGCAGGCGGAAGCGACTTTAGATCCAGAAAGTGCGGCTGTGCTAGAAGCAGAGGGTGATAAGAATGCGCAGAAAAATGTCGCATACATCGAAGATTATGCGACTCGGGAGATTAGCGGTAAGTCGCGATTACTGACCATACGTTTCCTTGTGTCGCCAACAGAGTTGATCGGTGAGGATGGCCGTGTGACCGGTATAAAACTGGTAAAGAACAAGCTGGTTAAAGGAGACGACGGGTCGATTCGGCCTCAGGCTACAGATGAGGAGGAAATTATCCCGGTAGGTCTGGTCTTCAGGTCAGTCGGCTATTTAGGGCAGCCCTTACCGAATATTCCTTATAATGAGAAGAACGGTACGATTAAAAATACTGGTGGCCGGGTGGAGACTGATGATGGTTCGGACGTCACCGGTATCTATACGGCGGGTTGGATTAAGCGCGGCCCGACGGGCGTTATCGGTACCAATAAGACTTGTGCACAGGAGACGGTCGGTTGCATGGTAGAAGACCTGGCAGGTGGACTAATCAATCAGCCTGAAGATCCCTCTGTCCAGGGCGCACAGAAGCTTATCGAATCTCGTCAGCCAGAAGTCATTAGTTATAGCGAATGGTTGCGCATTGATGCTGAGGAAACCTCTCGCGGTGAAGCCGCAGGTCGACCGCGCGTGAAGTTTACGGACATTGCTGAAATGGTGAATATCGCGAAGGCCTGATTCATTGTCTTATTTGAGGGATTACTTCCTCCAGATAAGCTTCCAAAGCTTCCTCGTCCCAAGGAGCTCGCAGGGCAACGTTTATCATTGTGGCCCCCTTTTCCCGATATTCATTGAGACGATCTATGGCCTCAGTCGGTGTGCACAACAGTGCTCCTCCTTCAATACGCTCAGCTGCAGTTCCCCAAGCCTCTCGAAGTTTTTCGCGCTGAACATCCACAGAGGCCTGAGTTGTGCCAAGGTTAAAAGTTAAGTGGATGGATCTGGCTAGACTTGCTGGGTCTCGATCAGCTCTCTCGCACCACTGATCTAGCACCCCGTTAAGTCGAGAAAAATTATCAGCCGAAATATAGGCGGCGTTCCAGCCGTCAGCCTTCTCGGCGACGATTTTCAGCGTCCGTTTTTCACCAACACCGCCTATCCAAATGGGTAGTCTGTCCTGGATAGGCATTGGGAGGTTGGATGCGTTTTCCACTGTATAGTGCTCACCGCTGAAAGTCGTCCTGTCTTGGGTGAGCATCTGCCTGATGATGGTCGTCGCTTCCTCCAACATATCCAGCCTAATCCCAACGGACGGAAAGTCATAGCCGAAAGCATTCGCTTCTTGTGCGTGCCAGCCTGCGCCGAGACCAAGTTCGAAACGGCCGTTTGAAATATGATCTAGGGTCGATGCTGCCTTGGCAATGCTAGCCGGATTTCGATAACCCACGTAGAGAACCATGACACCGATAGTGGCATGTTGTGTATCTGCAGCTAGTGCGCCGAGAGTTGTCATGGCTTCGAAATGGTCAATGGTGCCTCCCGCGGGTGGTGCTTCGTAGAAGTGGTCCCAGGCTGATATCCAATCAACTTGTCCGTCAAGCTTCCGCCATAACTGCCGCAATGAGGCCATGCTCATATTCTGCTGGCCGACATGCACGCCAAGTCTTAGGTTCATATCGGAGTCCTCCAATGTTTGGTTATCAGATGATAACACCGTGGCAATTGTTGCTTGGTTTTGGTCGGTATTGGAATCACTATACGGAGATGGCAATGCAAGATTTAACCAAGGGTGGTGTTGGCTCACAACTCACCAGGATGACTATTCCTTATTTTTTGGGAATCAGCAGCATGATTCTAGGTTCGATGATCGAAACGATTTATGTCGGATTTTTGGGGGCGAAAGAACTTGCGGCCTACTCCTTTATGTTTCCTGTCATCATGGGACTTACCAGTCTTTCGATGGGTGTCGGCATTGGAGCATCTTCGGTGATTTCCAGAGCTGAGGGCTCAGGGCAACGCCAACTGGCTATCCGTTATGTCACCCATACAATTATTTTAACAGTTGGTCTTACATTTTTTTTGATCGGCGGTGTTTTCTTTTGGCTCGAAGAGCTTTATGCGTTCATGGGAGCCGAAGGAGACGTCCTGGCCATGGTCGTCGCGTATGCCCAAATCTGGGTATTAGGCCTGTTTACCTTTACGCTTCCAATGGTTGCTAGTACCGTCCTGCGGGCTTTTGGTATTGCGAGAGCTCCCGGAGCGATTATGACAATCAGTGCTTTTCTTCAGATCGCTTTGTCTCCGTTACTTATTTTCGGACTCTTTGGATTGCCTGCATTTGGCTTGATGGGTTCCGCTTATAGTTTCATCTTGATAGGCATTCTGAGGGTTATAGCCTTTGTTTATCTCGTACTTCGTGAAGATGTTCTCCTCCTCAGTCATGTCTTTGAGGCATTTATGCAGTCGGTCTTAGCAATTATGAAAATTGCTATACCTGCAATGTTGGCAAACTTAATAGGTCCCATCACATTGGGAATTACTATCGCGTTGCTTGCTGAACATGGGGATAGTGTAGTCGCTGGGTTTGGCGTGGTTTCACGTATAGAGATGTTTATCACCATGATCCTTGGGGCGCTCGCATCGAGCATCGCGCCATTTGTTGGACAGAATTGGGGCGCGGGAAAGCATGATCGCATCAGGCGTGGTCTTTATGTCAGTTATGTATTTTGTCTCGGATGGGGGCTGCTCTGTTTCCTTCTCCTTGCTCCTAGTGGCGAATGGTTTGTCAGCTGGATCAATGATGATGCTGGTCTGATCGACGCTGCTGTCTGGTTTTTGATTATTGTGCCGATCAGTTTTGGNCTGATGGGCGTAGGGAATATCGCTGGTTCTCTTTTTNTTGCCTTAGGTAAACCGATACCTCCAACANTGTTGGCGATCCTTCGAAGTGTTGTCATCTATTTGCCGCTTGCCGTCCACCTGAATAGCAAATTTGGTTACATCGGCATCTTTGTCGCTATTGTCATTGCAAACTTTGCGTATGGTGCCGCCGCATTTTTTTGGGGGCATTGGATGCTCAAGCAGGAAATCAAGCGGTCGAGCGCAGTGCCTCTAGCAGCTGGCTAATATTTTGAGGCGGNTTGTCTTTGAATTCAGTCATACGCGCGTAAATGTCTGCAGCGGCGCGATGAAATCCGTCGGGTAGCTCTGCTTGTAAAAAAGTGTCAGCTATCTCGTGCATTTCAGCCTCAAAGCGCCACCCTTTGACNGCCGTCGCTATCAAGCGCTGGTGGGTTTGTNGGGTAAAGTTACTGCCCCATTGCTCCGCCAGAGCCTCTCTTACGCCGTAGGATTCAGAAACACTAAGAATGGATGCAAGCAATGCTATGCTGCCTTTTGTATAAGCGGCGAATGCCATCTTTAAGGCAGAGGCNTCACTGATATCATGGGAAATAATTCGCGTGAGCAGTGGTGATTGTTTAAACAGGCCGACGATTTCATCGGCGGNNGAACCTGAAAGGTAAAGCCTTGTTCCTGATTCCTCTTGCCATGCGGGACCACCGATTATTGCGCCATCAACGTAGCGCCCNNTTTCAAAAAAAGCCGATAACTTCTTTGATTTCTGGGGTGCTATCGCGTTGCAGTCGACAAAAAGACCGCGGAAGTCTAGTTCACTGATNTGTCTCGCCAGCGACTCCGCGTCNTGTGGTGGACANATGCTNAGTATAATATCGGCGCGGTTCGCCATATTTCGCAGAGTCCCACTGTCTNTCAGATCTGCCTTTATCGCCCGTAAATGACTCGCGTTACTGCGGCCCTCGCTCGCCCACAGAACGGTGGTCNCGTTAAGTTTTGCCGCGGCGCCAACCGAAGCACCCATTTCTCCNGGGCTAACTAAACCAACTACNGTCACTCAATATAGTCCGTAGCGATCTTCTCGATGTTGCTGAGTANTTNGTCTGTACTTTTGCCAGATTGAAGTAAGATNAGTCGATGAACCCCGATATCCTCGTACTCTCGTAAGAGTTCATCTGTCATTGGTTGGCGAGGCGTGATGCTGATTTCCAGNTCGCCCAGCGTTGAGTTCCNNCCGATATCGTCTTGCAGCCTGCTGAGTGAGTNTANGCACNTGCTGCTTGTTTCGGCATCCATAGCGAAACCATACCAGCCTTGCCCTTTTAGTANTGCACGTTTGAAAGCTGGCGTGCTGGTTCCACCTACAATNACGGGTGGTCCGCCAGCTTGATAGGCTAGAGGGCGGCTCTGAATACCGCTGAAATTTACGAATTGTCCTTGAAAGTTTGGTTTTTCGGATGTCCAAAGTTCCCTGATAGCGTCTATNTATTCATNTGTTCTAGCACCCCGTTCCTCAAAATTTATTCCAAGCGCCTCGAATTCCTGATTCAGGTAGCCNGCACCGATACCAAATAACAGACGTCCTTTGGAAAGATGATCAACAGATGCAGTCTCTTTTGCGAGAACGACTGCGTTGCGTTGAGCAATCAAGGTAATACCTGTTCCCAATAGTATTTGATCCGTNGCNGATGCTATGTAGGCGAGAGACGTAAAGGGATGAACCATTGCTGTCATAGGNGGCGCTGGCGATGGNGGAACTTGCGGATCCGGNAGAACAACATGTTCTCCTGTCCATAGTGACTCAAAACCNGCNGCCTCGGCNGCTGCTGATACTGCAAGCATGGTGTCTGGGTCTGCGCAGGGGCCAGTGTTAATACCAAACAATCCGAATTTCATGACAACTCCATTAGTTGAGTAATTGCGATGGCGGTAGCGGGTGAGAGGCCGTTTAGTAAAGCATTGGTCAGTTGATTGATCAATTCTTGATTGGAAAGTTTAAGTTCGTTTCAAAGACCAGAAGATTCGTCGCCACCTGATTGTCATGATCCATCTATCTGGCGCGAGTTCGGTACTTGTACCCGTTAAGAGNTGAAATTGCNGGCCAAGTCATTTTTGCTCGTTGTAAACAGTTAATTGCACCAAAANAGTGCAACTNTATGCTTGAACTTAGTGCGTTGTCTGCCTGTTATTGGATCTAGTTACTTTGCGGCCCTTGTTTTTGAGTCATTAGTTAGTTGGCCTGTCTTTTGCAGTTATTGGTTCGGAGCGCATCGTCACAAGACGGCTTTCGAAAACAAAAACTGATGGAGTTATATATGAAATTAATGACAAAGCTAAGCTCGCTTTTAGTCGTCCTGGGAGCGGTGACGACGACAAGTGCATTCGCTGCAGGGGAGGTCTCTTACAACGTCGGCTTTGCCTCAGAATACTATTTTAGGGGCATTCTGCAGAAGGACTCCTCCGCTAGCGCCGGAGTGGATTATGAAAATGGTGGTTTTTACATTGGCACATGGGCAGCAGATGTTGGTGACGGCCTCGAAGTAGATGGCTATTTTGGGTATGGCATCGAAACTGAATCTGGTTTCTCTGTTGGCCTCGGCTTCACTGGTTACTACTACACCGGTGAGTTCGACGATACTTATGAGGAAATCAATCTCAATCTCGGTTACGGCCCTGTGAGTCTAGAATATTCGGTTGGCGAATGGGATGGGTTTGGTGAAGAGGAAGACTACGACTTCTTGGCGCTCACTGTAGAACATAATGGATTCTATGGTACTTATGGCACCTTCGGTGACGATTTCGACGGTGATTATATTGAGTTGGGCTGGGGAACGTCGATTGAGACTTGGGATATCGGCGTCTCTCTAATTTTCAATGATGATGATTTGTCGGACGAGCTTGATGACGACGGCGAACCAACTGAAGGAGAAGCGGTCATTTTCACTATCGGGAAAACTTTCTAGGAGGTTAACTGGACGTGGGGCTTCGGCATATTACTCCCCCCCTCTCTCTAGCCGAAGCCTGCGTCCCCTTTCAACTGACGAGGGCTTTGGTGGAGTTCCTTCCCCCCCCTTCGAAGCTCATATCGAAGTCCTCGTCCCCTTTCAGATATTTTAGGTCAGGGGCAAGCGCTGCTCATTTATTTTGTCTTAAGCCAGCCGACTAAATTAAACAGACCTACGAAGAATGCACCTGTCAGGACACCAGTTAAAGCATTTGCTGTTAAATTTAGCAACACGACGGACAGTGGGCCCATTGTTAAAAATTCGACGGGTGCGGTTAATAAGTCCAGCATGTGAGACAAAGGGGGAATGCCGTGGAGAATGATTCCACCGCCGACTAGAAACATNGCTAAGGTTCCGATGATTGACAATCCTTTCATGAGATAAGGCGCGAAAGATAGAATCCTCGAGCCTGTCCAAGCTTTGATTTTATTTTCATTCGCTGTTTGAGTTAGATGCAGGCCGGCATCGTCAAGTTTAACGATGCCCGCAACCAAACCGTAAACGCCGACTGTCATCAGTACAGCCATNGTGATTACAGTNAAAANTTGAGTGATGAAAGCGGCTTCCTGTACNGTGCCCATTGAAATGACAATGATTTCTGCAGATAGTATGAAGTCAGTTCTGATTGCGCCTTTAATTTTTTCNTGTTCGAATTCGACCAGGTTGATTTNAGNATTGTGGAATGCCGACACGACTTTAGCAGCAGCGTCGGCCTCTTCCTTTGGATGAANAAATTTNGAAAACACCTTTTCAAAACCCTCGAAGCAGAGAAAGCAACCTCCTAGCATCAAGAGTGGTTGAATTANGAAGGGCGCGAAGGCTGCCAAAAGCAGGGCTAGTGGCACAAGGATGGTCTTGTTCCATGCTGAACCTTTGAAAACGGCCCAAACGACAGGGAGCTCGCGGTCTGCGCGAATCCCGGAGACTTGTTCCGCATTCAGTGCTAAGTCGTCGCCGAGGACGCCCGCGGTTCGACCCGCGGCCGCTTTGGTCATGCTGGCGACGTCATCGAGTACAGTGGCTATATCGTCAAGTAAAGTAAGCAGACTTGTTGACATTTGTTATTTCCATTCGGGTCGTGGTGTTACGAGCGGGAAGCGTCGTTCGAAATNAGATTCTGAAATTGAAAGGCTCTCTGCCGCAGCCACTCCGGAGAGCCCATTATCTGACGGTTGAAGCCCGCTCGTTTGAACCAATAATGTAAGCCCACTAAATCGGTGAATCCCATACCACCGTGAACTTCCGTCGCTGTGCGTGTGACAAACTGACCAACTTCTGACAGGTGTGCTTTAGTATGGCTGGCCATCATTGAAGCTTCGCTGGGTAGTTCGTCTAANGTGTGTGCAGCGTACCAAACCATTGAACGACAAGGTTCAAGTGCCGCAGCCATTTCCGCGCACATGTGTTTTACCGCCTGGAATGAAGCAATCACCCGGTTAAATTGCTCTCTTTGCCCTGAGTAGGCCACTGCCTGATCCAACGCGCATTGAGCCGTGCCGAGCGTGTCCGCTGCCATAGTAACAAGCGCTGTATCTAGCGCATGGTGGAAGATAGTAGGGTCTTCGCTGATTAATTCCGAAGGGACATTGTNGTAGGCTAAAGCGCAGGTAGAACGGGTGCGGTCTACGGTAGACANATTTTTCTTTTCGAGACCNGACGCGTCGGCCTGGACGAGATGGATCGTTTGCTCAGCTGTGGCAACGAGATANCAGTCTGCGTCCGTGTCGAGGACAAATAGTGATTGACCATTAAGGACNCCATTAGCACTGGNAACCTTGATTTCAGCTCTGGCGCCGATGGCCTCGGTAAATGCGATGCCGATTCTGGTTTCNCCGGTTGCAACACTTCCAAGCAAATCTTCTCGCTGGCCGGCAGACTGAAGGACCACCGGTGCGATTACGGCAGAGCTGAGAAATGGTGAAGGCGTGACATGGTAACCTAGTGTTTCAGCGACAATCGCGGCGTCAAGACTGCTCAGTCCCAGACCGCCGTTTGCTTCGTTAATAAGTAGACTTGGTATACCAAGATCGACTAAGCCGGACCAAATATCACCATCCGTGGATTCACCGTCGGCTATTTTTCGAACTGCATCTAGCGGCGCCTGATTGGTTAGAAACCGTTTGATACTCTCTTGCAGCAGAGACTGNTCTTCAGATAATCCAAATTGCATGATGGNCTCCTAATTGACTTCTACCTTGGGTTCTTTCGGCATGCCGAGNCCGCGTTCACTGATGATGTTTTTCTGAATCTGAGAAGTTCCGCCGCCGATTATTAAACCCAGATAAAACATGTATTGGTATTGCCANGAACCCTTGCCGCGTAGGAAAGGGTTGTCCTCATAGGCGATGCCGATCTCGCCCATTACATCGATCGCCAAAGCCTCAATCTCATGTCTTAGTTCCGTGCCTTGAAGTTTCACGATCATCCCGGCAAGTTTTGCATCCTGATTCTTATTGATTTGCGCTGATAGCAGTCGCATGTCGTTGCATTGCATCGCGAGGACTCGTCCCTGNAGTTTCATCAAGCGATCTTGGAACACAGGATTATCGATGATTTTTTCGCCGCCAAATGACTCGGTGTTCATCAGTTTAATTACGCCATTGAGGCGAGACATGGCCGCATCAGGTGGTGCGAGGGAGCCCCGCTCATGACCGAGGATAGCGTTTGCGACCTGCCAGCCCTGTCCGCGTTGACCAACAATCTGATGCTTTGGAACACGAACATCGGTAAAGAATGTCTCGTTGAANTTTCGTTCCATTGTCATATCGATGAGAGGTCTGACCTCGATCCCGGGGGTATCCATACGGAACAAGAGGAAAGAAATCCCTTGATGTTTCGGTGCTTCGGGTTCAGTCCGCACCAGACAGAAGATCCAGTCAGCCAGATGCGCTGTAGAGGTCCAGATCTTCTGACCATTGATGACCCATTCGTCGCCATCNAGTTGGGCTCGGGTTGTTAAGGAGGCCAGGTCGCTACCAGCTCCCGGTTCAGAGTAGCCCTGGCACCAGACCATTTCGCCATGAATGGTTGGTTTGATGAACTGCTGCTTTTGTTCTTCTGTGCCCATCTCAAGGAGCACAGGAACCAGCATCGAAATGCCCTGTCCACCGAGTCCTGGGTTTATTTGTTCACGAGAAAACTCTTCGGCGATGATTCGGGATTTAATGATGTCTGGTTTCGCGCCGAAACCTCCATATTCTTGGGGAATCGTTCTCGCGGCGTAGCCGTTTTCTATAAGAAGTTTCTGCCAAACGATGGCCTCCGAATTTCGCACGCCGCCCTGAGAAGGGGACTTGTCGCCATGATCACTGATGAATTGCTGAACGCCACGGCGGAATTCTTCGTATTCGTCGCCAAAAGAAAGATCCATGATTGTTACTCTCATTCAATGGGTAATCGTAGAAGGCTACCACAGTGTCCTATAACCCCGACACTACAACTGGCGGGTACTATTGTCGTAAGATTTCTAACAAAATTGATCAGGAAACGGACCGATATGAAATCGCCAATTGGCTTGCTGATTANGGGTGCTCTGATTCAGATGATGGTAATGAAATCTCTGGTCGCGGAGGAGACAATGGAACATTGCAATAGAGGGCTAGNAGAAGCGCAGGCACGTCAGGAAATTGAGTATCTCAGACGCNTNTACGCGANAGCNACCGACAAGATAGGTGTTGGTTCGGAAGAGTCNATAGCAGAGGGTCGCGCAATNTACCATAGAGTTTTCACAAAGGATGCTCAGATGTTNACGTCTNCAGGGGAANNNCCNCGTATTGGTCCTGACTCCTGGGTTGAACTAGTAAAAGAATTTCTCGTGCCACTCGGACCAACGCAGCACCTTATAGGCACTCAAATTGTTGATATTGAAGCGCTTGCTCTTGATGATAATTGCTCGATCGTCTCGGGTAGCGCTAGCATGGAAAGTTATGTTCAAGCATGGCACGAACGCCCCGACTATAAAGTTTGGATTTATCTTGGAATCTATCATGATCATGCAACTTATATTCCCGGCACAGGCTGGAGAATTGACCGCATGTCGATGGAGCAGACGGGAGGGGAAACGCGATTTATGGACAGCGCAGTCTCAGGCGGTGTTTCGAACCCTTAGGTTGCTACTTCTTCAGTAATATACGGGTCGGGGCACGGAAGGGATATGGCTCCAAGTTCCCTTGTTAAATCTCATGCTACTCCCACCTATTCCGTTNTCGGCGAGACATAGTAATTTATATATTTCTCGATNGTATGGTCGCCTATGGGTCGCTTTTCCCACTTGCGCTGAAGTCGGTATCAAGGGAGACTTGTCGCTCGAATTTTCTGGTCATTAAAGGAGTCAATATGACTGTACAAATTGGTGATGCGATCCCAGACGTTAATTTGAAAGTTCTGGGTAGTCAGGGGCCTCAGGATCTGTCGACAGGTGAAATTTTTAACGGGAAAAAGGTAGTAATGTTCGCCGTGCCGGGTGCNTTTACTCCAACCTGNAGTGCGGCNCATCTTCCTGGATTCGTTGCGAATGCAGACAAAATCAAGGCAAAAGGAGTTGATACTATTGTCTGTGTGTCTGTTAATGATCCTTTCGTGATGGATGCTTGGGGCAAGGGGCAGAACGCCGAGGAGATAATGATGTTGGGTGATCCAGCTGGGGAGCTTGCTACCGCTATGGGCACTGAATTGGATGGGACAGGCTTTGGCCTGGGTAAACGNTCATCTCGATACTCGTTAATAGCCGAAGACGGTAAAATTACTGCCTTGAATCTTGAGCAAGGTGGGGCGTACGAGGTAAGTTCAGCTGAAGCAATTCTCGAGGCTCTGTAATTTTTCAATCATGATCTCTATCTAGAAGCGATGCTGGATAGTTGGATCTTCTGGTCTGTCCTGGCTGCGGTTATGCAGTCAGTGCGGACGGCTGGACAGAAATATCTTGCTGAAGAAGTATCTCCCTTGGGTGCGACGCTTGTACGCTACCTATTTGCTGCTCCCTTTGTGGTTCTTTATGTCATCTGGCTGCTAGATGATCGAGAAATTAACTTACCCAAGCCCGACACGACGTTTCTTTTAGCAGGTCTTATAGCGGCAATGTTGCAGATTATTGCGACCGTATTGCTGGTCAAACTGTTTTCTCTAAGGAGTTTCGCGGTCGGCAGTTGTTACATCCGCTCAGAGATTCTTGCGACTGCTATCCTAGGGTTGACGCTGTTTGGTGAANCAGTGTCNGGGTTGGGCTTTCTTTCAATGCTGGTCTGTGTTTCGGGNCTTGTCGCNATAACTATTGCGAAATCCGGCAAGTTGGAACAGTTATGGAACAAATCAGCGATCTATGGTTTGACTGCTGGTGTCTCTTTATCGCTAACGTCGCTTTTAATTCGTCAAGCGAGTTTATCGTTTGGCATTGATGACGCGCTGTTGACCGCTGCGNTAACCCTCGCTTACTTAGTGCTTATTCAAACGGTCATCTGCTTGNGCTTGCTTGCTTTAAAGCAACCGCAAGAGTTCANCGTAATNCTAGTGCGATGGAGAATCAGCCTATTTGTGGGACTGACCAGTTTGGTTGGCTCAGTNGGTTGGTTTACTGCTTTTACGCTGGAGAGAGCTGCTTACGTTAAGACACTTGGACAGGTTGAGTTTCTTTTCACACTTGCTATTGCCGTTTTCGTTTTTCGAGAAATACCGAATCGGCTCGAGTGGATGGGTATGGGGGTTCTTCTTATAGGTGTCGTGGCCTTACTGTTGGCATCCTAGATATGCGATAAGAAATTAATGGTGGACCAGCAAGGCACAATCACAACTTAAATGCCGTGCAAAAAAAACCCGGCTGCACATGCATGTAGCCGGGTACAACCCACAATTAATGTGGAGGAGGGAAACTTAGTCAGTCTTCGTTTTTTTTGCGNTATCAGNGTTAGANCGNGAATGACATCAATTAACAGTGCATTGGACCAGTATCGACAGTCGGATCAAAACTTTTGAGGCGGATTAGAATGTATCGCTTAGCAAATAGGAAATACAGAGGGGTACCGACTCAACAAAACTACAGTATAGTTTAGGCAGAGCCTATGTCAATATATTGGGATGCGANAATGGGTGCATTTTCAAAAACAATGCTCAAAAGATAAATAGACAAGGATGTCCGCTATCGTTGAANGAATAATGGCGATACTGCAATAGATCAAAGCTATGTAACTGTGTTTTATTAAAAAACTTTAGCGCTAAATTTGACTGAGTCCTGTCCAAGGCTGCATGTTTAATAAAAAAGTAATCATAGTTAGAGTGTCGTAAGACTTGAGGTGCAAGCGTATTCNCTAAATTTNAGGGTAAGGAACGAGAAAACTATCGGTAATATTGAAGACGCTGATTCCCAGGCTCCGCTAGGAGGGATGCCGTCCCAAAAAAGATCATATGGATGGTTTAAACAAAGTGTTTCGAGATCATCAGAGTAGTCTATCCCCTGCGGCGGCAGTCAGTGATTGCTTAATGCCGCGATTATGCTGTTGTATTTCTCGCTGATAGCCATATCCGTCGCTATGATANTTAGACAATGATCCGGAAAGCGTTCATGTGCTGATTGAAAAGGTTCGATCATCGGGAATTGAGGCATGTTTGGAACACTATTTTGTCGAAAAATACAGTGGGTATTTAATAAGGGAACTATATGGCCGTCTCTACTTGGGATCCTCATTTAGGTAATAAGTCCGGAAAGGAGACTGCTGCAGTCATCGATAATGATCAGTTAGCCAGCTTCCTTCGGTTGCCGGAAGAAGGACCTTTTTCTGTCCTTGATCTGGAGGCGGCAGGGGTTGCGTCTCTTCAGCATGTTATGCGATTGGATGTCGAAGTTTGGGAAGTGGCGGAAGGTCTANCTACTTCAGAGATTGTGCATTTGATACGAGCTTTTACCTTGATAGAAATCATGCCCGGATGGGAAGCTGGNGCTAAGTCACCTGTTATAAGTTTGGTAAAAATACTCAAGAAGAGANAAGAATTTGATGTTGAACTTCGTAANTGGATTAAATCGAACAGCGATAATCGTTATTTGCCTTATGGTTCGGTTTTGTAGTGTCGCGTATAATTTTCGCGCGCAGATAACTGCTGATGGGTGAATGAGTAATGCGAACCGCTAAAATAAATCGAGANACTCTTGAAACGCAGATTCACGTANAGCTAGACCTCGATGGTACCGGTCANCGTAGGTTTGAAACAGGACTTCCNTTTNTGGAGCATATGCTTGATCAGGTGGCAAGGCANGGCCTTGTTGATCTGGTTCTNATCGCNAGNGGTGANCTTGAAATTGATGCGCATCACACTGTTGAAGATATCGGTATTACTATCGGTCAGGCGGTAGATCAGGCTATTGGCAATAAGCAGGGTATTCGTCGTTATGGTCATGCATACGTACCTTTGGATGAAGCCCTGTCGCGCGTTGTGATTGATTTTTCAGGTCGCCCTGGACTCGAATACAACGTTAAGTTTAATCGCCAGACGGTCGGTGATTTTGATGTAGACCTTTTTCATGAGTTCTTTCAGGGTTTTGTTAATCATGCGCAAGTGACACTTCACATTGATAACCTCAGAGGGGATAACTCTCATCACCAAATCGAGACGATCTTCAAGGCCTTTGGGCGTGCTTTCAGGATAGCCACGGAAGTCGATCCGCGTATGGTAGACATCTTGCCATCAACCAAAGGTGCATTGTAGTAATGCAGATTATCCCGGCTATCGATTTCAAAGACGGCAAGGTAGTNAATCTGAAGCAGGGTCAACTGGACAGGTCGACGGTATACTCCGAAGATCCAGTGAGTATGGCCGACCATTGGGTCAGTCAGGGGTGCGAACGGTTGCATCTTGTTGATCTGGATGGAGCGTTCGAAGGTAGCCCTGTGAATGCTGAAGCGATTGGCCAGATAGCGAGCAACCACCCTAACCTTGTTATTCAACTGGGTGGTGGTATACGAGACGAGGGCATCATTGAGGGTTACCTTCATGCAGGAGTGGACTATCTTATTGTTGGCACGAAAGCCGTCGAGGAGCCAGAGTTTGTGGGTCGGATGTGTCAGCGGTTTCCAGGACATATTATTGTTGGCATTGACGGTTTGCATGGCATGGTGGCCATAAATGGATGGAAAGAGGTTACGGATATTGCGGTTAAGAGTCTTGCGATGCTCTTCGATAGTGATGGTGTTGAAGCTATTGTCTACACCGATATTGGCAAGGATGGAATGATGGGCGGTATCAATATGCGGGCGACCAAAGATCTAGCTGATAGCGTTTCTGTGCCTATTATAGCTTCTGGCGGTGTTCACGATATTAGTGANATAGAAAAGTTAGTGGAACTAGAAGATCAAGTAACCGGAGGTATAAGCGGGGTCATAACGGGGCGAGCGCTCTACGAGGGGACACTCGACCTTTCTGCAGCAATCGCGCTTAGCCGATAAAGGAGAAAGTGACCCGCAAGGCTCGGATTTAAGGATATATAATTTAGGTTAGTTTAAGCTTTATTTTGGGCCGAGCTTAAAATCGATCGAGTTTTGGTTTGTATANTTNTTGAANCNGAGGTCAGCCGCTAAGNNGCGCTTGTGNANTTCATTTCGTTTGAAGTTNAAAANGGTTGGANTCTTCCGATACCCAATTGTGACAAGGCAAGGGTTAGGTATTTCGAAGTTTCCTAAGGATATTGGTTGAAGGATATTCCGGTCCTTGTGCTTTTGCCGCGTCGATCGATAGACGAGATTATTTTTCGATATGACGAACGCTTGGCCTAGTGTTGAGGAAGATAACGCAACTTGCATGCATAATATTCTGCAGGGTCGCTATATTTTTATAGAGGGCCTTGGATATTCGCCGTGGGCGTCTCGGTCATGACCTCCGTGCAGGACTTGTTAACCTATTTAACGAAGCTAGTGTTGTTCTGTCCTGCTTCTAAAAAGTTCCTGTGTTAGGCCTTCCGGGCGATCTATTGCTTTAAAGACGCTGCCGTGATGGTGACCGATCACAGTACGAAAAATCGAAGAAATAAAAGTGAATTGCCGCTATTTTATCCCTGCGGGTTTCTTTGTCTGCTTATATGCAGTCCTTTTAATAAAGTTAGAGCTTCATTTAATTGATAATCCTGAACAGCTAAATCAATGTTCTGCTTCTCGCTATCCTTAGTTTCAGTATTGGTTTGGTCTGCTCTACGGTCAAGGTGCTTTGGCAGGTTTTTTTCTTTCAGTCGGAAAGGGTTGGATTTGATCGGAGTTACTTTTGACCTTGCAACCCAAATGTCGGGCACGATGCCCTCTGCCTGGATCGACTTGCCGCTCGGCGTGAAGTAACGAGCGGTGGTTAGTTTGATTGCTTTGTCATNGTTCAGTGGGAGGATGGTTTGAATAGATCCCTTGCCGAAAGTGGTTGTCCCCATGACAATGGCTCGGCCATGGTCTTGCAGCGCACCNGCGACGATCTCCGAAGCTGAGGCAGANCCTTCNTTGACAAGAACNACTACTGGTACGCCGCTGATNGAGTCGGTGCCCGTCGCATTGTATTCAAATTCTACATTGTTCTCTCTGCCCGCTGTATAAACGATTAGCCCATCGTCTATAAATATGTCGGAAACCTCAACCGCAGATTGCAGCACGCCTCCAGGGTTGTTGCGTAGATCTATAACAAGCCCCTCTAGATCACCTTCGTCCTTCAGGCGGATGATGGCTTTAGCGACCTCGTCACCGGTTCCGCTTTGGAATTGGGCGATCCTCAGATAGCCGTAACCTTCTTCAAGATACCTTTGGCGCACGCTGGCGACTTTGATGACTTCCCGGGTCAATATTAACTCTGAAGGTGATGACTGGCCTCCNTTTACAACTGTTAATGTTATGTCACTNCCAGGTTCTCCCCGCATCGCTTCAATTGCTTCAGTCAGGCTCATTCCTTTTACGGGTGATCCGTCAAGTTGGACAATCATATCCCCACTTTCTAGGCCTGCTCTGGCGGCTGGGGTTTCGTCCATTGGGGCAATTATTTTAACAAAACCGTTTTCCATACCGATTTCGATACCGAGGCCACCATAATTTCCTGTTGTCGATTCTTGCAAGTCTTTAAANGATTCTTTGTCCAGGTAAGCGGAATGAGGATCAAGTTGCGAGAGCATCCCTCGAATGGCATTTTCAAGTAGGGTTCTGTCGTCTATTTCTTCAACATAGTTAGAGCTNATCCGATTGAAGGCTTCGGCAAAGATACGTAGTTCATTTAGAGGTAAACGTGGTTCCAGATTTTCTTTGCTGGAGGTTGCATCGTCACTCAGAAAATCAGCAGCTTCATTTGCTGATGATGGACTAGCTTTTTCGGGTAATCCTTTTTCGTTTTTATCGTTGGTGCTAGGTTCCACGGACCTTGCGTCTAATGCAATGCAGATCGTAAGGACCAGTAAGAAATTTTTAAACATCTTCATTTTCAAGCCGCTCCTTGTTTGCGGACGATACACCAATGCATGGGATTAGTGGGTGTGCCGTTGATGCGTATTTCGAAGTAGAGTCCGGACTGCGTTTGACCACCACTGTCACCTACTGTGGAGATGAGGTCACCGCCAGTGACCGAATCGCCGGTATTCAGGTAGAGAGTCTGGTTGTGGCCGTATAGGCTCATATAACCGTTCCCATGATTTATGATCAGCAGTAGACCGAAGCCACGCAGCCAGTCCGAGAAAACAACCCGGCCATGGTGAATNGCGTACACTGGCTCGCCTGAATCAGCCTCAATCAACATGCCGCTCCATTTTAGTTTACCTACATTGCGAGTCTCACCGAAGGAGGCTTTAATCTGACCAGAGACAGGCAGCATNAGTTGTCCTTGCATACCCTCGAATGGCGCTTCGCTGAAAGTCTCGGGTATGTCTGATAGACGATTTACTATCCTGCTTAGTAACNGTTCCAAATGCTCGCGGTCTCCCTCCAGNCGATNGATCTCAGATCCGGTTGAGCGGATCTTGTTGAGCAAATCATTCAAAGACTTCTGTTTTTGCTGCTTCAGCGTGACTAAAACGGCACGCTCTTCTCTCAATCTCTTTCGATTACTGGCTAGAGAATCCGCAGCGCTATTTAGATCTGCGGTCACCTTACCCAGTTCTAGGAGCAATTGGTTGTAGTCANCAATCTGGCCGGCGCGGGCTTCGTTGAAGTAGTCGTAATATGTCATCATTCGGGCAACATATTGAGGGTCTTCCTGATTCAGGATAATTTTCAAGTATTCTTGGTTTCCCATTTCGTAAGCGGCTCTTATCTGCTGTTCTATTAAGCGTTGATGTTTGGTTTTTTGATGATTAAGTTCATCCTGACGGCTCTGCAAGTTCGATAGCCGGCGTCGGTTATCCTTAAGATCCTCNTCTATAACTAGAATGTTTTTNTGAGCANTGTTGATGTTTCTNTCGTCTCGCCTCAGGCTGGCTTCGACAGCGATTTTTTGATCCTTTGAAGTATCAAGTTCAGCTTGGTATTCGGAGAGTTCATTCTCAAGTATTCTAAGTTGAGTCTCTATCTCTCCTTGATTCAATTCAGAATTCAATAATACAGCGTTTGTATTTGTCGCGGCGTTGGCTAGCTGATAAGCGGATAGCATGATCAGGCAAATAGCGAGCCGGATCATGCATTTACCCCGATCGNTNCNGAGCCGCAGATTAGGCTTCTACCAGTCATTTCTTTGGGTGGCTCGAGACCCATGAGGTCAATCATTGTAGGCGCNACGTCACTCAAAACACCTCCCTCGTTCAATAGTTTGATGTCCCTCCGCCCGACATAAATAAAGGGNACCTTAAGGGCNGTATGCGCTGTATGTGGTTGTGNGGACTCTGGATCAGACATTTGCTCAACGTTGCCATGATCGGCGGTGATGAGGCATTGACCATCTACCTGTTCGAGCGCTGCAACGATTCGGCCAAGGCATTCATCAATGCACTCTACGGCTTCTACTGCAGCTTCGAAGTTGCCAGTATGTCCAACCATATCGCCATTCGCGTAATTACAGACAATCAGGCTATATTTTTTGTTTTTGATAGCTTCAACTAATTCATCGGTCACCGCAGGCGCGCTCATTTGTGGTTTTAGGTCATAGGTAGCTATTTCGGGTGATGGGACAAGAATGCGCTCCTCACCGGTGAATTCCTTTTCTCTTCCTCCGGAAAAGAAAAAGGTCACATGCGCGTATTTTTCTGTTTCGGCTAGTCTGAGCTGTTTCANGTTGAGGTTTGCGATGTATTCGCCCAACGAGTTTTTGATGGACTGTGCATCGAAAGCGATCTCGCTCNGGATATCATCAGCATATTTAGTGAGCGTGACAAAATGTTTTAGTGTCGGGCGTTGATGTCTTTTGAAACCTTTGAATTCCCTATNTAAGAATGCCTGGCACAATTGGCGAGCTCGGTCCGCCCTGAAATTCATGAACAGGACAGCGTCGTNGTTTTTCATAGTGATGGCGTTTCCGTCTACCCTTATCGCGCTTGGCTTAACGAATTCGTCGGTTTCGTCCCTGTCATATGCGGCCAGCAATGCCTCTACTGGATCAGAATAGATATATTCAGCCTCGCCCTCCGTAATTAATCTGTAGGCGGGNGCGATGCGTTCCCAACGGTTATCTCGGTCCATAGCGTAATAGCGCCCTACGACCGAAACTATGGATCCTTCGCCGCCTGCTCNAATGTGTTTTTGCATGAGGCTCAATGAAAGTTCGGCGGACTTGGGCGGCACATCACGACCGTCCAAAAACGCGTGCAGAAAGACTCGCTCGACACCTTTTGATCGGGCCAGATCAACAGCGGCTTTAATGTGCTCCTCATGGGANTGAACTCCTCCCGNTGAGAGCAGCCCAAATAGGTGTAGAGCGCCTCCNGTGGCAACTAAACCCTGCATAGCATTGTTCAGTACGTCATTTTTATGGAACGAGCCATCATGTATGGCTTTNTTGATNCGCGTAAAATCTTGATGAACTACCCGACCGGCACCCATATTCATATGGCCAACTTCCGAATTGCCCATCTGTCCTTCAGGCAGCCCTACGTCTCGGCCCGAGCTTGAAATTACGCAATGCGGCCTATTTTCCCAGAGGCCGTCCCAGACCGGCGTGTTTGCATTAGAGATGGCGTTATCTTTTGCCGCATCGCGTTGACCCCAGCCGTCAAGGATAATCAATACATTAGGTGAAGTTTTGATCATATGCCCTTCTAATGTTTCTGAAATGTGATTTTAGCCCTAGTGTGGTTCTGGAAAAAGCACGTTCGATAAGGGGTTTTTGGCGTACATTTGTGTATACTTCGCGACTTTATCCAAGAGGCAGATTCGCACCCTAATGGTCGCCCAGATATTTGAATTTATCGGTAATCATTACATCCTGGTAAGTGTGTTTGTGTTCTTGCTTGTAGCGTTTGTTGTCAATGAGGGAAAGCGAGGTGGTGCGGCGATTAGTCCAAATAACCTGGTTAACCTTGTCAACCGCAATGGAGCCGTAGTTATAGATATCCGTGATAAAAAAGATTTTGGAAATGGGCATATAGCGGGCGCTATGAACATACCTTTCAGTTCTATCGATTCGAGGGTGGGTGAGCTCGAGTCATATAAGGAAAAGCCCATTGTGCTTGTCTGCAAAATGGGACAGCATGCAGGATCGATTGGACGCAAACTAAAAAGCCAGGGTTTTGAAGACGTGCGCCGCCTATCGGGTGGTATGGCTGAATGGGGTGCTAATAGTCTCCCTGTCGTGAAATGACTATGGATAGACAACCGATAGTAATGTACACAACTCGATTCTGTCCCTTTTGTAGTCGCGCGCGTCAGTTGCTTAGCTACAAAGGCTTGGATTACGAGGAAATAGCTGTTGATTTCGATGCTGAGAAGCGTTCAGAGATGGTTGAAAAATCCGGGCGACGGACTGTGCCGCAGATTTGGATAGGCGTCGAACATGTGGGCGGATGTGATGAATTGTTGTCTTTGGAAAGGTCTGGTCGACTCGACGCGTTAGTGATGGGAGCACGAGATGAGTGAATTAAATCAAGAGGAAGCGCAATTTGTCCTGCAGCGCATCTATGTTAAAGATATGTCTTTCGAATCCCCGAAAGCGCCTGATTCTTTTCTGCAGCAATTTAAGCCAAAGATAAACCTTGAGTTGAATTCCAGCCATCGCTCGATAGATGAGGAGAACTTTGAGGTAACTCTTTCTGTGACCGTGACGGCCAATAATGAGGCGGATGAGGTCATATACCTTGTGGAAGTGCAACAGGCAGGGGTCTTTATGATCAGTGGCATGGAAGACGAAGGGCGCACCCAAACACTAGGTAGTTACTGCCCGAGCGTGTTGTTCCCCTATGCAAGAGAAGCTATTGATAATCTTGTGAGCAAGGGCAGCTTCCCACCTTTGATGCTAGCGCCGGTTAATTTTGATGCAGTTTATGCTCAGGCTAAGGCGCAAGCAGAGGCGCAGTCAAATAGCATCCAGTAACTAGTCAATACCATCAAAGTTGTTCTGGCGTAGAGCTTCGTAAATGACAATTGCCACTGCATTCGATAGGTTCAGGCTACGTGAGTTAGCTCGCATCGGAATACGAAAGACATCAAATAGTGCTCGGACTTGATCAGGTAGTCCGCGAGTTTCTGGTCCGAAAATGAACGTGTCCCCAGGCTTATAATTTTGGCAGTTGTAATTTAATTTGCCTTTTGTTGACAGCGCGAAAGTGCGTGACGGTCTTGAAGCATCCATGAATGCTTCGAGGCTAGAATGTACGCGTACGTCGACGAATTCTTTATAGTCCAGCCCAGCACGAACTAGTTGGCGGTCATCCATGGAAAAGCCGAGCGGCTCTATAAGGTGTAGCTCACAGCCTGAATTGGCGCAGAGCCTTATAATATTGCCTGTATTNGGTGGAATCTCAGGTTCGAACAGAACGACTTTGAACACTTAGCGCTCACTCGACAAGGGTTTCATCGCTAAGGCCTAGCTCAGAAATCTTTCGCGTCAGTGTGTTTCTGCCCCAGCCAAGNAGTATCGAAGCATCTTTCTTCCGACCCCCGGTCTGGGCCAANGCGCTCTTGATCATGACACGCTCAAATCTTGGGACTGCCTCTTCAAGCACACCGGCTTGGCCGGGTTCCTTGTTTGATAGTTCTTGGGTTGCCCAAGTTTTGAGAGCTCGTTCCCAGTCAACACCATGAGTAGCGGGTTCGGGTTTTGATTCAATTAAGTCAGGGGGTAGATCTTGAACTAGGACGTTGCTTGATGTTGCCATTACAGCGATCCATCGACAGGCGTTTTCAAGTTGTCTGACGTTACCGGGCCAGGGTAGCTGAGTAATGTATTCGATCGCTTCGGGGGTGAGGATTTTGGTTTCCTCGCCGATTTCCTCTGCTGCCAGTTTTAGAAAGTGTGTGGCTAACCCTGGGATGTCTTCTTTACGTTCAGCCAGGTTGGGTAGATTTACGCGTATAACATTTAAGCGGTGGAAAAGATCTTCTCGGAATCGGTTTTCGCGAACTAGCTCTTCAAGGTCCTGGTGGGTAGCAGCAATAATTCGGACGTCGGCNCTTAGGGATTCATGTCCTCCAACTCGGTAATATTCACCGTCTGACAAGACTCGAAGAAGTCTTGTCTGGGTTTCCGGAGGCATATCACCGATTTCATCCAGAAATAATGTTCCACCTTTTGCCTGCTCGAAGCGGCCTTGGCGTGATTGGTTAGCCCCAGTAAAGGATCCTTTTTCGTGGCCAAACAGTTCGGACTCCACAAGATCATGGGGGATAGCAGCCATATTTAATGGTATGAAGGGTGCATTGGCTCGAGGACTATGTTTATGCAGCGCGTGAGCAACCCGTTCTTTACCTGTTCCAGATTTTCCGTTNATCAAGACTGTGACGTTGGATTTTGAAAGCCTTCCAATAGCTCGGAAAACCTCCTGCATGGCTGGTGCCTGACCTATAATTTCAACCTCTGTATTGACGATGTTCGAGCTGCTTGTCGTTTCGCTTGTGCTGGCCAGTGCTCGGCCGACAACCTCGACTGCATCATCAACNTCAAAAGGCTTGGGTAAATATTCGAATGCTCCACCCTGTATTGACGTAACGGCACTGTCGAGATCTGAGTGAGCCGTCATGACGATAACTGGTAGTTCTGGATATCCTTTCTTGATTTCTTTAAGTAGATCTAGTCCATCCAAACCGGGCATTCTGATGTCCGTAATGACTACGTCCGGTNTGTCGATCTNAAAGCGGCTTATTACGTCTCTTGCAGAATTAAAAGTCTGAACATNTAAACCCGTTTGCGAGAGGGCTTTTTCTAAGACCCATCGAATTGAACGCTCGTCATCGACTACCCAGACCTGATTGCTATTCATTATGCTTGCTCCAAGGGTATATAGATGCTGAAGGTTGTTTCACCAGGGGCGGACCTGTATTCAATCAGTCCCTGATGTTGGCTAATAATGGATTGAGCGAGAGACAAACCGAGGCCTGAGCCATCCGAACGTCCTGAAATCATGGGATAAAAAAGATGGTCTTTGATNTCCTCTTTAATTCCAGGCCCGTTNTCCTGGATATCTATGCGCAGGACTACGCGGTGNCGCTTGCCATTTATAGTGAACTGTCTGCTGATTCGAGTTGTGAGGAGAATTTCAGGCTTTTTAGTACCGATTAATGCCTGCATGGCATTTCGGCTAATGTTGAGCAGGGCCTGTAATAGTAGTTCAGCATCGGCTTCGAAGTCAGGTAAGCTAGGATCATAGTCTCGTAAGATTCTATAGCTAGCGTCTGCTTCCAGTTCGATGAGCTTGCAGATTCTTTCTAAGAGGATGTGTATATTTATGGGTTTAAAGGCAGGTATAACGCGTGGTCCCAGCATTCTGTCAACGAGCGCAGTAAGTCGGTCGGTTTCCTCGATTATAATATCGGTGTATTCCTTCAACTCGGAGTTTGGTAGTTCTTTTTCTAATAGTTGTGCTGAGCCTTTAATACCTCCCAACGGGTTCTTGATTTCGTGGGCTAGCCCTCGAACCATTTGGCGAGATAATTCATGCGTTTCACGCAAGGCCGCGTCTCGGTCGATCCTTAGAAAACGGTCCATTTCGAAAAATTCAACCAGGGCGTTGTCGGTACCTAGAATAGGCGTCACGGTTACATCGACGATAATTTCCCCGCGTTTTGCCGGTATTGTAAGGGCCATTTTACGTCTTGTGTAAATCTGATCGGANTNGATTGCCGCGATGATGATAGTTGCTAGCTCGTCANTGTTGCCCANGATTGAGTCNAGACNATGGCTCATCATCTTATCGTTAGATTCNTGAAGCAGNNTTTCCGCTGCTTGATTGGCGAATANAATGGTCATTGTNTTGTCGATCATCAGTATTGCGGTACTGAGATTGCCTAGAACTCTNTCACTCATGGT
>NZNP01000082.1 GCA_002694945.1 Gammaproteobacteria bacterium | reverse complement strand
CGATATCTCGATTATCGTCAGCCGTAAATGTCTTGCTTCTTGCGCTAGGAACCGCGAGCATTGCCGTTCTGTTGCTGGCGAGCGCGCAATTGTCTTCGTCGCTAACTCGTAACGCAGCTGGCATAGACCTAGTCATCGGCGCAAAAGGTAGTCCGCTTCAGCTAGTGCTTTCTGGTGTCTATCACGCCGACGTGCCGCCCGGCAATATTCCATATGAAGAGGCAGCTCGCTGGGCAGAACATCCGATGGTCGAGTCCGCGATTCCACTGTCTCTGGGAGACAGCTACGAGGGTTATCGTATTGTTGGAACCATTACTGACTTTGCGACCTTGTACGATGCAGATTTGCAAACTGGGAACTATTGGGACAAGCCTTTCGAAGCGGTATTGGGCAGCAATGTCGCTGACATGACCGGGCTGAAGGTAGGTGACACATTCTCTGGTGTCCACGGCTTGGCCGACGATGGAGACCAGCACGAAAGTTCACCGTACAGCGTAGTCGGACAGTTTACAGCGACCGATTCAGTTCTGGACAACCTGATCGTCACGTCTACCCAAAGCGTTTGGCTGATGCACAGCGATCACGACCATGAAGACGCGCATCACGATGATGAGGACGAGCATCACGACCATGAAGACGAGCATCACGATGATGAGCACGAGCATCACGACCATGACAATGAATATCATGGTGATGAAGTAACGCTTTTGCTGATAAAACTATCGTCTCCTATGGGATTGCTTTCATTACCCAAAGAGGTAAATGCTGAGTCAGCCCTGCAAGCGGCCTCCCCGCCTACGAGGTAACTCGACTGTTACAGATCGTCGGCATCGGGCTTAATTGGCTTAATGCGTTTGCGGGTGTCCTTATCCTCAGCGCAGCTTTATCCATATTCGCTGCTCTCTATGCGTCCCTGAGGGCCCGTCGTCATGACCTAGCCGTAATGCGGTGCTTGGGCGCGACGCGAGGCGAATTGTTTTATCTCCTGTTTATCGAAGGCTTGACGTTGACTGTTTTAGGTATTGCGATCGGCTTATGTTTTGCGCACGGGGGCATGGAACTTCTTGGAAACTGGCTTGGAGATGGTCAGGGACTGACAATCAGCGGTTGGGCGTGGGCCCAGGAAGAATTTGTGTTAATTGCAGGGCTCTTGGTCACAGGGTCATTGACAGCGCTGCTGCCCGCTTGGCAAGCTTATCAAACAGACGTTTCTAGGACGTTGTCATCACCCTAGGGGAGTTGTTTGAGCAGAATACACATACTAGTATTTATCAGTTTTCTCTTGTCAGCATCTGTCCTGAAAATTAAAGCTGACCCTGGCCAGTATCTTGATACGCCAATATCAGCTGACAACTCACAAACCTACCAGTTCGAGATTCGTACTCAATCGGGTTATACCGATCAGGTTGGCAGGAACGTGATCGACGTCATCGAAGGCTACGAGGTAAATCTTGCGCTCACTGCAGAAACGAAGGCAGGGCGGCCCGTCATTGGGCTTAAGCCTGATTTCGACTTAACTGGAAGCAGTGAACTGATTCCTCCT
The DNA here is from genome assembly GCA_002694945.1 of Gammaproteobacteria bacterium. Lineage (GTDB taxonomy): Bacteria > Pseudomonadota > Gammaproteobacteria > Pseudomonadales > Azotimanducaceae > UBA9659. The sequence goes on along the minus strand of NZNP01000082.1, from coordinate 27,657 downwards.
GGCGAGAGCACCCCGCTTGTAACCACGGACGAGAGTGGCATCCTGGAATTTGGTGTCACGGCTGGTCAACAGGGAATGGATAAACTGACCGTTTCCTTTGGCGAAAATGAGGCGACCGTTTACTTCAATATCATCAGCCTGAAGATCAATGATTTTCCCAGTGCACCAACGCTCTTGGGTGGATTGAATTGGAGTCAACTCATGAAAACAGAGCTAAGCCTGGTCGAAGACGAAGTAAAAGTGGATTTCCCCAATGAGATTCTGGAACAAGACGGCGAGCTTGTCAGGGTCTCAGGTTTCATGATGCCGATGGACTCTAGCCTCAAGCAAAAGCACTTCCTCTTGACGTCGAGTCCACCCCACTGCTTCTTTCATATTCCTGGTGGTCCAGCCGGTGTGATCGAGGTGTTTTCGGAAGACGGCGTTGAGTCTTCGTGGGGACCGGTAGTGGTTGAGGGCAAATTTGAACTGGTTTCAGCGCCAGAAATGGGCGTTATTTATAAACTTCATCAAGCCCAGCCTGTTAACAACTAAAAGCCCATTAAATCTATATAAATCTCATAAACAATATTGAAGGAAAAGATGCAGGGATCAAACCACCCTAATTTTTCATAGGTGAGCGGCTTAATGGCGCTTTAGTTCTATTTTTGTTAATCGCAAAAAAAGAATTAAGAACGCCATCGTTCATCTTGATTGACAGCGCTATTCGTTAAAATGCAAAAGTTNGCTTGNGCAATATCTAGGTTAGCGTTAACTTGAGCACGCTTACAAAGAGGAGAGCGATGAGTAATGTCGCCGCGGCTTCACTCCTTATTTAGAGTCTCTCTGAGCTTGCGTCTCGTCTGGTACCACATCNAGACCTTTTCGTAGCGTTTCCACTTTGTAACAGGTCCAATCAACNAGAGAATNAAGTGCACAATGACCNTAACGGCAGTAATACGGGGAGATGTCNGGTCAAGCGAAGGACTAACTCTTAACTAGACAGTCTTGCACCCACTCTTGAAAGTTAACTTCTCGGCCCATGAGCTCAGCCCAAAGAGTGCAAATCATCGTAATAAAGAACGTCGCCAAGAAGTCTCGTCCTTGATTGCAGGGAAACATTTCTCTTTGACTTTTTCTTGGGAAGCTCACGTAATTTTAGAGCAGTGCAGAGATATTCCCGGTAATTAATTCGCGGACGAGGCTGCTGGCCCAAGGTGGCATCACTGCACCCAGAATTTCTGGGTGCAGCCAACCTTGTTGTTATTTTAGGTCGAAAGCTACCACTGAACCCGTATACCAGCCTCTATTGTTCTGCCCGGTTGCGGCGCAAAATCCTTGATGAACGAGGTGTGGTACCGCTGCTCATCGTCCGTCAGATTCCGGCCAGTGAGGAAGAGCTTGATTTGACTACCTTCATATTCAATGTTGTAGCCAAGGTACAAGCGCAGGTCTTCGTAACCTTCAGTTTCGAGCTCGTTAGGTGCGAGGTCATCTTGGTTGTCAACATCTGTAAACGAAATCTCAGCTACGAAATCTCCATGTGTCAGAGAAGCACCCAATCTCCATCGCTGAGGCGGAATTCGAGGGAGGTCGCGTTGAACGCCCCGGTCTAACTCAGCCTTAGTGGTTTCGTACATTGCATTCAAAGACAGAGAACCCTCTGACCAGGTTGTTACAAGCCAATTAGCGTCGAATTCGAAGCCGTCGAAGGTCGCATCTGATTGAGTCCACTGCAGAAGTGGCAACTCATCTTCTTCCAGTCCCGTGTTGGATTGGTAAATAAAATCGTCGAACTGCGCTTCGTAGAAACTCAGTGAAACATCCAAAACGTCGCTCTGATAACTCAGCGCCACAGAGAAGTTGGTCGCAACTTCTTCGTCTAGAGTTTCATCTCCCAGCTCAAAGCTTTGAGTCGCGAGATGAGGACCATTTGAATATAGTTCTTCTGCTATGGGCGCTCGACCAGAGTGGTCAAACTGACCAGTAAGAGTCCACTCACTGGTCAACGGGTAAATAAATCCCAGTGATACAGCGGATAGATCGAAGTCCTGATTTCGACCTACTGTAGGATCGTGCTCGACATCTTCAAAACGCAAGCCTCCTTCGATAGACAAACCACCGAAGTTTCGTTGCCCCACGTAGAATATGCCGATGCTGTCGGTGTCAACCGGCTGCACGAATGCTTCCTCACCCAACGCTGAGTATTCTCTTGCTGAAATCTGAATACCAGCCGCACCGGTGATACCCCAAAGTGGCTCATGAACTAACTCGATACGGGTCTCGACTGATTCGGTTTTAAAGGTTGTGCCAGCCGCACCTTCTTCAAATTCAGTGTGCTCGTAATCATTAATTCCGACCCGAAAGTTAATGCTAGTGATATTTGCCATAGGAGCTTCTAGGCCAGCTTCCAGGTCTATACGAGTCTGCTCCAGGTCAAGAATCGGCGGTGCTTCTTCCCCTTCACCATGACCTTCGTGACCATGCTCGTCTTCATGTTCCTCATCTTCGTGTTCTTCGTCACCATGTTCTTCGTCCTCATGGTCCTCATCTTCATGACCGTGATGGTGATGACTATGCCCTGGCAGGCCATAACGAGCATCGTACGTAGAAACTGAAACTCCGACAAAGCCGCGATCACCAACGTAAGAGAGCCCAAAAGAGCCTCCCTCTGCCCTCAGCTCACTGCCGGGGAGTTCTCCAAAGGCCTCTTCTTCTTCGTCGTGGCCGTGTTCGCCGTCGTGATCATCGTGATCATCGTGGTCCTCATCTTCATGATCATCATCTTCATGCTCGTCATGATCTTCGTCATGATCTTCGTCGTGATCGTCATGGTGATCTTCTTCTTCCTCTTCTCTGGCGCGCTGCGCCAGTGACTCCGCAAAACCAGGTATTTCATAGTCACCGGCATCTCGGTAGAAACCATCAAAATGAAATGCGAAGTTGCCGCTGCCGCCGTCCAGACGTATAGCAAAGCTATCAGTATCAGCGTTGTCATACTCCGAGCGAATATCTACAGCTCCCGAAAAGGCCTCAGGAACTTCATGAGGAATGCGGCCGGTGTGCACGTCCACTACGCCACCAATTGCGCCCGATCCATAAAGAAGCGTGCTAGGTCCCTTTAAAATTTCAATGCTTTGCGCTATCAAGGGTTCGATCGTAATCGCGTGATCGGGACTCGAAACGGACACATCCAAGCTATCGATGCGATCCTCCATAACTTTAACCCGAGGACCCCCAAGCCCACGAATTATCGGGCGTCCGACTGCTTGACCAAAGCTTGAAGAGTTAATTCCAGGAATGCCTGAGACAACGCCCCCTATTGACGGATCCATGGCTCGCTGAAGTTCTTCAGATCCTAACACTACAACAGGCTGTGCTAGGCCTTCTGCCGAGAGCGGGTGAGCCCGAACGACGATCTCGTCGATAATCTCTTCAGAATTCGTTTCTTCTGCTATTGCGATTATATGCGCAGTCGACAGTAAAGTTGTTAGAGCGAACAAGCTTGCTCGCTTGATAGTTAAATTGAGCATAAGTTTTGACCAAATATAGAGTTAAAAACCAGGACGATCCCTCTACTCTAGTGCCTAAGGAACACTCGCGGTGACGTCGGTCGAGTAATTATTCGTCCGGCGGCGAATGTTATAACATAACATTCTCTAATTACAAGCCAGCTGGGCCACCTAAGACGCTGTTCAAAGGAGGCGATTCGAACAAATTACCCGAGCGACTGAGCCGATCTTGTTACCCGACAGTAGGATACTCTCTGTGTCGTGTTGACATTAAGCAAATTTAAGACTCTGATCGATTATCCTACCAAGCCGCCTCGTACAATTTTCTAATTGAGTTGGCATCAACTGGGCGCGGATTCGAAAAATTTACGGGGTCAGCAACTGCATCTTCCACTAGCACCTCAAGTAGATTGTCGTCGCCACCAAGATCTGAAATTGAACGGTCGATTCCTATATCACTCCGAATCTGCAAAACAGCGTCAATGGCCGCTGTGCCTGTCGCTGGCCCGGAAGGTGCCAATAACTTAGCAACCTCAATATATTTATCTTCACGTTCAGACATATTGTAGTCCATAACGTGCGGAAGCATGGTAGCTAGTGTTTGGCCGTGAGCCGCATTAAGCCTAGCTGATATTGCATGGCCAGTACCATGAACAGACCCAAGTCCCGATACGTTAAAAGCGATTGCAGCCATCGCGGAGCCCAGCAACATTTGCGACCTCGCTTCTATATTAGAACCATCTTTAACGACATCGCGGAGATTATCAGCCACTTTTGCTATTGCTTCTAAGGCAATAGCATCTGAGTACGCGCTAGCGCCAGCTGAAACGAAAGCTTCAACCGCGTGTGTTAAGACGTCAAAACCACAGGTAGCTGTCGGATATGTTGGTAGGCCAACGGTCAAGTCAGCGTCGAGTACCGCAAATGCTGGCGTAATGCTCGGATGCATCACATATGTTTTTCTGCCCAGTCGGGTATTCGTAATAACGCACGCGCTATTAGTTTCAGAGCCGGTGCCTGCTGTTGTAGGCACTGCAATTACTGGGGCTTTGGCTTCCTTGGGAGAAGATGTTTGAAGTTCCTCAACGGTACCACCGTTCGCAGCGAGGAGCGCAATAGACTTTCCGCAGTCCATTGAGGACCCACCGCCAATTGGCACAACACAAGCGTCGCCTAGATCCCGTAACTTTTGTGCGCCTGCTTCCACATTAAGATCTGTAGGATTAGGCTCCACTCCGTCGAAGACCTCAACCTTCAAGTTTGCAGCTCTCAAAGCATCTAGCACAGGGTCCAGCACTCCGCTGTCTGCCAGGTTTTTATCTGTAACAATTAGAGCCGAGGTGAGACCCAAGGACTGAATCTGATCACTAAGTTTGTGGCTACTACCGCGCTCAAACACGATCGTTGGTAGGGGTCGAACTATAAAATTTTCGTCGGAAAGCAAAATTAATCCCTCTTGTAAGCTAATTCGTGAGCTGTTGCTTTCCCCCGGGTTTTTTCCAGATGCTAAAGCAACGAGTTTCCTATCTTGGTGATACGTTATAACATATAGAGCGTTTACTTAGTAACGGCGACTAACAGTGACAATGAGCGACGAGAGCCAATGCCGGCGATGCATAGACCCGTTACTTATTCCTTCAAGAAGTGCAAAAAGAGATATCCTCGACCTTCAAGATGAGTAATAAAAACAAGAAACCTAGCGAACTTATCTTACAGGTAGACGCCGAAGATTTGGAACGTGCACGATCCATCATCACTGAAGCTACTCAAAAAGCTAGGAAATCTTGGATCCCGGAACGACTTATTGCTGGCGCGCTTTACCTAGAATTGCAGACTATACTCAAAAATTTTGAGCAATCCGATGAGATTGACGAGTTGAGCCCACCGCAAGATCCTGACAAGAGCGTTAACAGCACTCAGCAAGTGCACTGACTCTTAATTTAAGCGTTGTTGGGTGACCGTCAACTCTGGTGGTTGCTTGATAGTCTGCAACACGACGCAATATTTCTCGGTTAGCTCGATCACTTTTTCGGTCGTTTCTTGCGAGGCGTTAGATGAAAAATCAAAATTTAATCGAATATTCTGAAAGCCGACGCTAGCTTCTTTATCCACACCTAAAGTGCCTCGGAAATCCAATTCGCCCTCCGCCGTAACTTTTAGGTTCTGCGCATCAATCTCAAAAGCTGTTGCGACCGCCTGAAAGGTAACTCCGGCACAAGCAACTAATGCTTCCAAAAGCATGTCACCTGAACAGGCTTGACTCCCGTCGCCGCCAGTTGCCGGATGCAGGCCAGCTTCGACCATCGCAACTCCGGTATCAATTTTGCAAGCGATACCCGTAGAGCCATTTGCCTCTGCGCGAAGCCTAACAACTGCGGCATCCGGATTCGTTTGGTACTTTTCTTTCAGCGGGGCTTGAGTCGCTCTGAGAGATTGTGAGTCCATGCTGAGTTTCCTAGATTGTTAAGTAACGAAGATTATCGCACCGAATCTGCGTAGAATTCAGCAAACTGGTTAACCGAAAGAATGGAGGCTCGCCTTACCCAGCCGCAATTCGACTCCTGATTACCTAAAACGTCTAGTTCGTATGCTCACTTAATGATTTTCTGTAAAGACTCAACAAACGTCCGTTCTGCTGCCAGTCAGCCTGTGAGGAATCTTCGTTCTCGACTGCTATTTTTCCACAATGCTTGCCAAGATCGGCGACCGTAGCATAAAGCGGTCCAATAGTGTTTGCTTCAGTCGTATCAAGGTCATGCATCCGCTCCACAACAGACTGTGCCTCGTCGCGCAACATTTTTGACTCCAACCTGCTCCCTTCTCGCCACAAATAACCTGCGGAAGCGGCCATCAAAGCTAACGGTTCCGCTAGACGGAAATCCATGTTTATCTCCGCTGCTTGTCCCGATTCTGTATTGTTCAACGTCACTTTACCCGTAGACATATCTGGCAGGAATCGTGATTCAGCGTAACAGTTGAAAACAACGCCATGTCGAGAGCGCGGCAAAAGAAAACATTTTCCAGCTGCTGTAACAATTACCCCATCAACGTTGTCGCAGGCGGCTACCCAGGTCTTCGTACCTGAGAGTCTTTTATCATGGATAGTCACGCCACTCAGTTGACCTGACTGGTCTTCTGACACAGCGAAACTCCACCATTCGTTTCCTGGTATTTTGTCAAAGGCTAACCGCACAGCACTCTGATAACCGGCGATAAATACCCACGAAAGTCGATCTGCTCTTATACCTGCCTGAACAGCTCTTGATAAAGGGCTACCACTCGTTTGCTGCCACAATACTTTGAATTCAGCTTCCGTATTTACAGGATCGTATTTAATCGATGTAGGCCACTCGATCACGGCTCTTCCTCATTAATCAAGCCCGACGAAAGGTCAGGCCAAGCGAGCCGGAGGTAACCCACCATAGACCACAGGGTCAATGCCGCGGCGATGTAAAGCATGGTATATCCCACATAAACCGCGTATCCCTTAATGGGTCCGAGAGCCAGGAGCAGGATAATTGCTATCATCTGGCACACGGTCTTGATTTTACCCAGAATCGACACCCCTACCCCACGTTTCTCACTGTACCGGGCCATCCACTCACGGAGTGCTGACACCACGATTTCACGACTAACAATTACAAGGGCTGGAACCGCTAAAATGGCGCTGGCATGAACCTCGACCAGCAAAACCAAGGCGACTGCGACTATCAATTTGTCAGCCACGGGATCAAGAAAAGCTCCAAAGGGCGTAAGTTGCCCCCACTTACGAGCCAGATACCCGTCTAGCCAGTCGGTTACTGAAGCGATGGTAAAAACGAAAGCAGAAGCTATGTAACGCCATTCTATCGGGGCCAGATAAAACACTGCTACCAGGACGGGTATTAGCGCAATCCGCAATCCGGTCAGAATGTTTGGTACGCTGACTCTCATGAACATAAATGCGTCTTCCTAACTAAGGTCCATTCTACTGATTGTGCATGCTGGCATAAATCTGTTCCGCCAGAGCCTGACTAATTCCGTCGACTTTAGCCAGCTCCTGCGAACTGGCGCTTCGGACTTGGGACGCGCTGCCAAAATGACGAAGAAGAGCTCGACGTCTCTTAGGGCCGACCCCATCGATCCCTTCTAGTAGCGATTCAGTCCTTTTCTTGCCACGCCGATTACGGTGAGCGGTAATCGCAAATCGATGACTTTCGTCACGAATGTGTTGAATAAGATGAAGCGCCGGGTTGTCCGGGGGCAGATCAAGCTCAGCCCCCCCGGAAACAATTAAAGATTCAAGCCCTGCTTTTCGCGTTGGGCCCTTTGCCACGCCCACAAGCATCACACCTTCCACCTGCAATTCTTCCAATATCTTCTGTGCCGAATTTAATTGACCTCGCCCGCCATCAATGAAGAGGATGTCTGGCAGTTGTCCTTCCCCCTTTTTTAGACGGGTATAGCGTCGTTTGAGAGCTTGAGACATAGCCGCGTAGTCGTCGCCTGGAGTAATGCCTTCAATATTAAAGCGACGATAATCTGACTTGAGAGGTCCGTTTTGATCGAAGACAACGCAGGATGCTACCGTTGCTTCGCCGGAACTATGGCTAACATCAAAACACTCCAATCGCATTGGCATTTCCTCTAGCGACAATGCATCTTGTAAAAACTGATAGCGCTGCCGTATATTGTTTCGGCTCGCCAGGTGCGAGCCCAGACTTTGTTCGGCATTAGTTTTAGCTAAATTCAACCAACGTTTACGGCGACTTCGTACGCTATCTGATAAGTGAACCTTACGACCCGCTTTCTCGCATAGAGCTTCAGAAAGAATAGTTCTATTGTCCACCGGCGCACTGATAATAATCTCTGATGGAATTTCGCTTCCCCTCGTCTCCGAGAAGTAGAATTGAGGTAAAAATGCGTCCAAGACATCACTTTCTGTCTCATCAAGCCGCGTTTTAGGGAAATAGGTCTTGTTTCCCAGTAAGCGCCCACCGCGGATAAACATAACCAAAACACAGACCCCACTTGGATTAGCAACAGCAGCGATAACGTCGATATCACCCTGATCCCCCACGACATATTGTTGTTCCTGGATTTTTCTCAGATGGGAAATTTGATCACGGTATTGCGCCGCCCGTTCAAAATTCAGATCGGCTGAAGCTTGCTCCATTTTATTCGCGTAATCGTCCATGATCGCCTTATTGCGGCCTTCGAGAAACATGATGGCGTGCTCAACATCATCGGCATAATCTTCAGGTGACACGAGATCGCAGCATGGGCCAGAACACCGTTTGATCTGATATTGGAGACAAGGTCTAGTCCTGTTTTTGAAGAAAGTGTCCTCACACTGACGTACTTGAAAAACTTTCTGCAAAATATTCAATGAGTCTCGTACGCTATGGGCGCTTGGAAATGGACCGAAATAACGACCCTTTTTCTTGTGAGCACCCCGATGAAAGGCTAGACGAGGGTACGAATCCTCACTGGAGAGATAGATATAGGGGTATGATTTGTCATCTCGAAAGACGATGTTGTAAGGAGGACGGTATTCCTTGATAAGCGATTGTTCGAGTAAAAGAGCCTCAGTCTCGCTAGCCGTAACTGTTGTTTCCAGATCAGCAATCCGTCCCACAAGCGCAAGCGTTTTCGAGTCCAACGCAGATGATCGAAAATAACTTGAAACCCGATTCTTTAGATTCTTGGCCTTGCCGACATAAAGAATGTTGGCGCCAGCGTCGTACATACGGTAAACGCCTGGTCTTGTCGTCAGGGTTTTAATGTAGGCTTTTGCGTCGAATTCAGTCATTAGTGATTGCAAAGTCGATTAGGTCGTGGCGAGCGCTTTGGCTGTAGCCAACGCTTTCCTGAACATCTTTGGGGTTAATCGGCCGGTCTGCGTATTGTAACGACTACAATGGTAGGAATTAACCAATGTTAGGCNGGGAAGCTTGTGCACAAGCCCGTGCCCGAACGGATAGTCCGATTGTCTGAGCCCTAAAGTAGCAATAACAGCTTTATGTGCAACACCACCTAACACGAAAACAACTGGCTTTTCCTGCTTAGTATATACCTCAAGTTCTTGAACTAAATATACGGAACAATTTTTTACTTCACGCCCATTAGGGAGGTTTTTTANAGGCAGACATTTTACCGCGTTTGTGATGAAGACTTTGTCTTCAAGTTCAAGTTCCGCAAGGGTCGAATGCAACAGATCCCCGGATGCGTCGCCGACAAAAGGCTTGCCTGTCTTGTTGGCTCCATGAAGGCCGGGAGCAAGGCCTAGAATAAGAATTTTGGCTTTGTTTATATCGATTAGTCCCGNTCCCGGCACAGGGCGGTTCCAGTATTCTGGATAATCTCTGCGTAGCTTTGAAAACTGATTGGCCAAGCGCCTACACCTACAACAATTCAGTAGGGCGCGACCATTGTCGGAGGCGAAGACTTGGGAGTAGTAATAAGGTTTGATCACGGAGCTATTTTAGCCNGTGACTCTCCGACCTCAAGCCAATCAATTGGCTTCTATGAATTTAAAATGCAGACACCAAATTAATGAAAGTGTTTCCATTAGTCGGTGGTCTTCGTCCAAACAGAAAACTTCCGAGTATAGCGGTCCCCAAAGTGAGCACCCTAAAAAAAAGCTTGCAGATTGGTTTGCGCGCGCCCGAGGATCAACGCGTGAATATCGTGCGTACCTTCATAGGTATTGACCGTTTCGAGATTCATCACATGCCTAATTACGTGATACTCGTCAGATATGCCGTTGCCGCCGTGCATGTCCCTTGCCATACGGGCTATTTCCAAAGCCTTACCGCAGTTATTTCTTTTCATCATAGAGATGTTCTCGACAGGGCAATTATCATCATCCATCAAACGTCCTATTCGAAGCGCGCCTTGCAGACCCAGTGTAATTTCCGTCTGCATATCGGCGAGCTTTCGTTGGACGAGCTGGTTAGAGGCCAAAGGACGACCAAATTGTTTTCTTTCTAACGTGTATTCCCTGGCGGCTAGCCAACAAAATTCAGCCGCTCCCATTGCCCCCCAGGCAATGCCATATCGGGCCTTATTCAAACACCCAAATGGACCGCTGAGACCCTTAGCATTGGGCAATAGGTTTTCTTCTGGCACCTCTACTTCATTCAGTACGATTTCTCCAGTAACTGATGCCCTTAGGCTGAATTTACCCTCAATTTTTGGTGTCTCGAAACCCGGCATCCCCCGTTCAACAATAAAACCTCTTATCTTGTCGTCAAGTTTAGCCCAGACCACCGCCAGGTCGGCTATTGGTGAGTTGGTAATCCACATTTTTGCCCCGTTCAAGAGGTACCCACTGTCGGTTTTTTCCGCACGTGAAATCATACTTCCGGGATCCGACCCATGATCCGGTTCAGTAAGACCGAAACACCCCACCCATTCGCCGGATGCAAGCTTAGGTAAATATTTTTCTCGCTGGGCTTCGTTACCGTAGGAATATATTGGATGCATTACTAGTGAGGACTGAACGCTCATGGCGGAGCGGTACCCTGAATCAACTCGTTCAATCTCACGCGCAACTAATCCATACGATACATAATTTACATTAGAGCAGCCGTACTTTTCCGGTAGCGTTGGGCCTAACAATCCCAACTCGCCCATTTCANTCATGATNTTTCGNTCAAAACTNTCATCGCGGTAGGCCTGCTTGACTCGCGACAATAGTTTGTCCTGCGCATATGTTCGCGCGGCGTCCCTGATTAGACGTTCTTCCTCGCTAAGTTGTTCGTCCAGGAAAAAAGGATCGTCCCATTTAAAACCGACCATGTTTACCTCTGGCTACCTTCGAAAGACACAAATTATATAGAGTTAAGCAATGACACGCGCAGGAATTTGCGCACTGTCAAAGTGGCTCGNNTATTTAGTTGGGTAAACTGAAGGTGGGAAAATTGCGTCAGAAAACTATACACGCGCCCCTTTAAGCCCTATTCTCCCACGAGGGGCATAAATCAGTCCTGCCATNAACCAGNAAGGTATTTTTTGGCCTATGAAGGGTTANTCAACTCGCGACGTAGCTGAATTANTAGAGATTCCGCCTGGAGTNATCCGAGATATAGCTCGCTCCGGTATTCTTGAACCCGCNCGCACNCCCNGCAATCATTATCGTTTTAATTTCCAAGACATNATCATACTTCGCACGGCAAAAGAACTACTGTTATCCGGTGTAAAAAGAGCACAGATCAATAATGCATTATTCCGGCTTAAGTCTAGATTGCCTTCAAACCGATCACTCACATCTATGCGTATTTCTGGTGATGGCGGTGCTGTAGTCATCCAAGAGGATGATCAGGTCTACAATCCAGANTCTGGTCAATTCCACTTTAATTTCACAGTCGCTGATCTCGCTGGAACTGTGGCTCCACTTGCCCGACAAGCCGCCGAGAAAGCNGAAAATAGTGACCAACTAACCTCCGACGACTGGTTCGATCTCGGCGTAGACCTTGAAGCGGTCTCACCAGAAGATGCTCCTGCCGCTTATCTGCGAGCACTTGAACTAGACCCAAGTCACTCTGATGCTCACGTAAATATCGGNCGGCTACTCCAGGAAGCTGGAGAAAGTGCGGCCGCTGAACAGCACTATAACCTTGCACTGAGTGCCGAACCTGACAACGTCCTTGCAGCCTTTAACTTAGGCACTCTTTTTGAAGATATGGGACGATTAGATGATGCAATTTCCGCCTATAAACGCGCATCTAGTCTTGCTGATGCTCACTATAATCTCTCTCGACTCTATGAATTAGTGGGAGAACACGGGGAAGCCCTAAAACACTTGAAGACATATCGTAGCCTAATCGAACCGAAGTAAACNGNATAGCCCCAACCAAAAGTCTAGTGAATCACCGGATTAGAAGTCTCCAATTGGCTTCTCAATAATCGATGACCCAAGATTACAAGTTGGCCTTGATAACGATTAACGCCATCGGATGAGTACTCAAAACGATACTCGCGCCAGAAGCGCCATTGCTGTGCGTGATTTCGACTAAGAGAGAGTTTTTGCTGCTGCACAGTCTGATCGAGCAGCTGTACACCGTGTTTTTCGCACTCACGCCTAGCGTAAACTACCGCAAAGGTTTTCGCTTGCTGCGCGGTATACCAATATACAAGCATGCAAACAAGGACCAAAACAAAGATATAGGCTTCCACCAGAGCTTACTTACAATTGTGAACGACAAAACTTAGAGTATTGAAGAACGCTCCGCTTAACAACAAGCGAGGAATATTTTATAGTGCGAGCCGCAGCGGAGGGGTGGCAGAGCGGTTGAATGCACCGGTCTTGAAAACCGGCGACTGTAACAGGTCCGAGAGTTCGAATCTCTCCCCCTCCGCCACTTTGTGAAGCGAATCGTGACTTTCCAGCGATATGTATAGCTAGACTTACACTTTTAACATCTCATTGATTGTCAAAAAAATNTTCAATCAGTTTCGGTTCAGCTTGCCTTTGCAATTTTTCGCTCGTAACGTAAACTTTTAGTTACTGACGTTTTGAAATCAAAGGAGATCTCAATGGCTGAGACACAATTCGTTACCAGCGGACAAACCGCAGCTACAGCGACACACAAAGTACTTCGAAACACTTATATATTGCTTTCCATGACNCTGATGTTCAGTGCGGCTATGGCGGGTGTTGCNATGGCTATGGACGCTCCCCACATGGGGTTTTTGCCGCTCCTAGTCGCTCTAGGACTATTGTTCGCAATAAATAAAACTCGCAACAGCGTATGGGGTATTGTGCTGGTCTTTGCCTTTACTGGCTTCATGGGCTTTTCAATTGGTCCCGTAGTTAGCTACTACATGGCAACCTCTGGTGGTAGCCAGATAGTTATGACCGCACTTGGAATGACAGGACTCGTTTTTTTCTCGCTTTCAGGATATACATTANTTACTAAAAAAGACTTTTCCTTCATGTCNGGTTTCCTGATGACGGGCCTCTGGGTTGTGTTNGGGAGCATGATATTAATGTTGCTCGGTGGTCTGCTCGGTTGGCATATCCCAGGCTTGCATCTCGCGATATCAGCAGCTGTCGTGATATTAATGTCAGGATTGATTCTATTCGACACAAGCCGCATCCTACATGGCGGAGAAACCAATTACGTTATGGCTACCGTCTCTTTATATTTGAGTATCTATAATATTTTCCAGTCACTTCTTATATTGCTCGGGGCCGCGGACGACTGACAACGACCTAACCTAATCAAAGCCCTGGTATTCCANATATGCCGGGGCTTTTTTTTGTAATGTNATCACTCAGCTCTNTAGATTAACCATTCTGATTATTTAAATGATAAATAGTTTGCCATGACCTCCCTTAAATTTGCCATTGTAGTCTACGGTGCACCCTATTCCTCCGAGGGGTGCCTTTCTGCATTACAATTCGCTGAGGCTGTCATTGCAGAGGGTCATGACATCCTGCGTGTCTTCTTCTACCACGACGGTGTTTATGCGGCGAACAGTCTTACTAACCCTCCCCAGGATGAACCTGATATTGGAACCTTATGGCAAGAGTTTGGTCTTGAATACGACTTAGATATGGTCGTTTGTATTGCGTCTTGCCTGCGACGTGGCATTATCGACGCTAAAGAGGCGACAAGACACGAGAAATCTTCAGCTAACCTCAGGCCAGGCTTTACAATCTCTGGTCTAGGACAACTGGTTGAAGCATCGTTGAATGCAGATCGAGTCGTGACATTTGGCCACTGAAATGAAACTACTTTTTGTCATGAGTCACGCTCCACATGGCAGCATCTGCGCTCAGGAAGGTCTTGATGCAGTGCTCATGGGGTCTGCCTTTTCCGCGTGCAGCTTGTTATTTATCGGTGCCGGAGTGCTTCAACTTGTAAGAGATCAGGACACTGAACTTCTAGGTATTAAGAACTTTTCACGAACCTTTGGCGCATTACCTGATTACGGCGTTACCGAAGTTTTTTGCTGCGAAAAGGCCTTAAAAGATTATCGACTCACGACCAATGATCTGTTGCTGAAACCAAAGGTTGTATCCTCGCCAGTAATACAGGCTCTACTAAACGATCATAATCAAGTGCTGACCTTTTGATGATTCTTCATACTGTTAACAAACCAGCAGCATGGGTCAAGTGTTCGGATCTTATTGGTCCGCATGATGAGATCGTGCTGCTTGAGGACGGCGTCTATCTTGCTCTTACCAAAATTAAAAAGGCTTCGGCCATCAGGGCTGATATTGAAGCCAGAGGATTAACTCATATACTGCCTTCTGGCATTGAGCTAATTGACTACCCGAACTTCGTGAAGCTTTGCTGTCACTCGGAAAAAATCTGTGCCTGGTTCTGATGTAACTCCAGATCTAGATGACGAAGGCTTTCTTCGATCCACAAAGGATTGGGATCAGGCGGTCGCTAAATATCTCTCCGACCAAGCATCTATAGTTCTCACTGAGGCGCATTGGGAAATAATCTACTTAGTCAGGGAATATCAAAACCAGCACGGTGTTTTCCCACCTAACCGGGTACTTATCAAGCTAATAGGAGAAAAATTGGGTAGAGAAAAAGCCTCAAGTATCTTTTTGATGAGGCTATTTACCGGTACGCCCAGACGCTACCTCGCCATGATTGCGGGCCTGCCCAAACCGACAAATTGCGATTAACCACTGCGATCTCATCAGTGAGCCGCAAAATTAATCACCTCCCCAACGATGATTAACGTTGGGGATTGAATTTGGGTGCGTGCAACCATTCCAGGAATTGTCTCTAGATTACCCTTAAGCACCTGTTGATCAGGTGTGGTTCCTTTCGAGATTATAGCAACTGGCGTGTCAGCCCTGCGGCCATGTCGAAGCATCTGTGAGCAAATTGCAGTCAGTCCGCCGAGTCCCATGTAAAAAACAATAGTTTCGTTCTGGTGCGTCAGCTCCTGCCAGGGAAGGTCAACCTGCCCATTCTTTGGATGCCCCGTGACAAAACGAACGCTCTGGGCCAACTCACGATGAGTTAATGGGATACCTGCATAAGCCGCACAACCTGAAGCTGCGGTAATCCCAGGCACTACCTTAAAGGGAATTTCATGATGGATCAGCGCTGTAATCTCCTCACCACCACGACCAAAAACGAAAGGGTCTCCACCCTTAAGCCTCAACACGCGTTGTCCCTCAAGCGCCAGTCTAACCAACAGGTCATTAATATCTTCCTGGCTTGTCGAACGATAACCGCTGCGTTTACCCACAAACTCCATACTAGCATCGCGTCGGACTCGATCCAGAACAGCGTCAGAGACGAGATTGTCATAAAACACCACGTCTGCCAGTTGCATAAGTTGCAGAGCCTTTAGGGTTAAGAGATCAGGATCGCCAGGACCTGCCCCAACTATAAAGACTTCACCTGTTACCAGATCATTCGACTGATGGAGNAGATATTGATCAGCCTGCTTCAGGTCTCCAGCATCAACAGCTGCTACACCAGGCGAGGATAGAAATTTCTCNGTCTTTCTTCGGCGTTGCCCTNGATCCGGCATCAGGTCTTTCATTCTATCTCGCCGACTTCCCAAATAGGCGGCTAATCTTGATAAGCCCTGGGGCAAGTGGGTCTCAATTAACTGGCGTACGGAGCGCGTTAATACGGGCGAGGCGGCTGAAGAACCTACTGATACGATTANAGGATCTCTATCAATAATGGCAGGAAAAACGACACTGCTCAACGATGGTGCATCGACAACATTGACTGGAATATTGTCCGCTTGCGCTGCGACGGAAATTCTCTCGTTCAACTTCGCATCGCTTGTAGCCGCTATAACCAAAGCGATAGATAGCTCAGCGGGAAGCCCTGAATAGGCCGACTCGACAATAACATGATCTTNCAGCATAACACGTAGCTTTGGGATTATTTGAAGGGCAATCAGATGTACCCTTGCTCCTGCGCGGAGGAGGAGATCGACCTTGCGTCTGGCTACTTCTCCCCCACCAATCACCAAAACCGTTCGATCACGCAGATCGACATGTAGAGGCAAATAGCGCATGGCTGGCCGATTAATCAGGCCCGAGGGCGATAGTCGTCTCGCCAGCCAAATAAGGTTGAAGAGATTCAGGGACGGCCACAGAACCATCTGAGAGTTGGTAGTTTTCAAGAACGGCCACGAGCGTTCGACCAATGGCGAGTCCTGAACCGTTCAACGTGTGAATTAATTCCGGTCTACCGGTATCTGGATTGCGCCAACGTGCTTGCATACGCCTCGCTTGGAAGTCGAGGAAATTACTACAGGAGGAAATTTCCCTATATTTGTTTTGCCCCGGCAACCATACTTCAAGATCGTAAGTTTTCGCTGCTGCGAAACCAAGATCACCNCCGCAGAGATTTACTACACGGTAAGGTAGTCCAAGTTTTTGCAGAATGACTTCAGCATGACCTGTCAATTCCTCAAGGGCTGTCCAAGAATCCTCTGGCCTAACCATCATGACTAACTCTACCTTTTCGAATTGATGCTGGCGGATCATTCCCTTGGTATCCTTACCGTAGCTGCCAGCTTCAGANCGGAAGCANGGAGTGTGACAGACGAATTTTTGAGGCATNGCANATGCATCTATGATCTCACCTCTAGCCAAATTTGTNACAGGCACTTCGGCTGTTGAAGTAAGGTAGAAATCCCGGTCGCCTTCAAGTTTGAAAAGATCTTCTTCGAACTTAGGCAATTGGCCGGTGCCAATTAAAGAGTCCTGATTAACAATGTAGGGTACGTATACTTCTTCATACCCATGTTTTTGAATGTGCGTATCTAACATGAACTGGGTCAGCGCTCTGTGCATCCTGGCAATACCCCCCCGCATCACAACAAACCGAGAGCCNGCTATTTTGCTAGCCTGCTCAAAGTTTATTAATCCGCTCTCATTAGTCAGATCGACATGATCTTTTGGCGTAAAGCTAAACTCACCAGGAGCGCNCCAGGTTCTTACNAGGACGTTGTCTTCTTCTGTAGCTCCCTNCGGCACTGAAGTGTCAGGAATATTTGGCACCGCCATCAATATTCCATCCAGCTTAGTCTTAACCGCTTCCAACTCCTGTTTTTTTGCATCCAGTTGATCGCCGAGTTCAGACACTTCTGACAGCAGGTGTTCAATATCTAGGCCTTCTGCTTTAGCCTTACCGATAGCTTTTGATTGGGCGTTGCGCTTTGCCTGCAGTTCCTCAGTCTGAATTTGGAGATTTTTACGTGAGGATTCCAACAAATCGACCGAAGCGACATCCAANTCAAAGCCTTTGATACGAAGTGCNCGAGCAGTTTGCTCAAGCTCCTGTCTGAATAATCGTTGATCTAGCATCGTCCGATAGGCCCTGTCTTTTGCAGGGCGGAGATTTTAGCAGAAGCCGTTTAAATCCGTTAATGCAACTCTNGGATGTAGACGTACTCATGCTAACAACTGAAGACAAACAGAGCTAAACGGAGCAGGAGATGACTCATCGCTTTCACGAACCGGCGTGCTTTAGTAAATTGAAGAGGATGGATGTAGATTGTTGAAAAGGTCATACTCGGGAGAAAGGGTCATAAAGAATAACCNGCAAAGCTGTAATATTTNACCTTCCTGAAGGATCAGAAATGACCAAATCCTCTTTACAGCCGACCTGAGCAAATTCACCAGAGAACTTCCACAAAAAACTTACAGTCAAATGAATACTCTGAAAAGACCGCGTTAAAAAAGTCCAGCAAACCGACAGAAATGATAATTGCGATCGCTACTAGCGATTATCATCCCCAACATCACTCTCGTAGCGTTGNAAATCGCTTTCCTCATTTAAGCGACGCAGATGATCGAGTTTCGCGGCAATTTTAATCTCGAGCCCTCGGTCTACCGGAAAGTAGTAGCGCTCGCCATACAAGCTTTCGGGCAAATAGGATTCACCAGGGACAAAAGCATCCTGTCTGTTATGCGCATAATTATAGTCTGCACCGTAGCCTAGCTCTTTCATCATGTTAGTGGGAGCATTACGAATATGCATAGGCACCTCCAGACTTCCTGTCTCAGTAATACGCTTAGCAATATTCGTAACCGCACTGTAAACAGAGTTACTTTTAGCTGCCACAGCAAGATATGCCACCGCCTGGGCTATAGCTAGCTCACCCTCAGGACTACCAAGGCGCTCCTGCACTTCCCACGCATTCAGCGCAATCTGCAGTGCTCGAGGATCAGCGTTGCCGATATCCTCACTGGCCATGCGCACAACACGNCGAGCAATGTATAACGGATCACAACCCCCATCAACCATTCGCACGAACCAGTAAAGCGAGGCATCCGGATCGGACCCACGAACTGACTTATGAAGTGCTGATATCTGTTCGTAAAAAATATCACCGCCTTTATCAAAACGGCGCATTTCATCACCAAACAACTCTGAAAGCAGAGATTCCGTTAGCTCCTTTCCTTGACACATGTCTGAAGAGACTTCGAGAATGTTAAGCGCTCGTCTGGCATCACCATCAGCTGCCTTGGCTATTACCTGAAGAACACTTTCCTCNGCGTTTATAGATTTAGCTTGCAACTCTGCNTCACGATCTAGGGCCTGCTCTAGTACTTTAACTAGATGTTCCTCGGTCAAGGATAAAAGTTTATAAATCCGAGCGCGGGACAGCAGCGCATTATTCAACTCAAACGATGGGTTCTCGGTTGTCGCCCCAGCAAAAATCACAGTGCCATCCTCAACATAGGGTAGGAACGCATCCTGTTGTGCTTTATTGAATCGATGTACCTCATCAACAAAAAGAAGTGTTTTTCGACCAGTGTTCTTTCGGAACTGTTCTGCNATAGAGATCGCTCNTCTTATGTCTTTCACTCCNGCCANCACNGCGGAAACCGACTGGAACTCTATATCGCAGACCTCGGCAATTAGTTTTGCCAGAGTCGTCTTACCGACGCCTGGGGGTCCCCATAGCACCATTGAATGCAACATTGATGATTCGATCGATTCTCGCAGCGGCTTTCCAATTCCCAAGAGATGCTCCTGGCCGACGTAATGCTCGAGGCGAGTGGGTCGCATGCGAGATGCAAGAGGTTGATAGGTTGATTCAGCTTCAAACAAAGCCGTCATCAGTTCACACCAGCACGATCATCGATTACATCAACTCCTTCTGGCATTTTAAAGTCGTAAACTTTCGCGTCGATATCATCGAGCGAGACATCGAACAGTCTAATAATCGTTTGTCGATCCATAGCAGTTTCGAAAAGAAACTCGATTGGGACACCACCGGAAAAGCCAANAACGATTCTGCCTACAGAGCCTGTTTGATTCAGCGGCGTTAGCGCAAACCGCGTCAATGCCCCATGATCATGTCGCTCAACCTCATAGAATTCATATACACGTTGAGGCTCACCAGCAAAAAGTAGCAAAGGGATATCCAAGGCTCTGTCGTTTANGTGGGAAATAATCACCTGTTCCAGATCCAGATCATGAGTCCAAAGAACATTGCCATCAGATACGACACTCTGGCTNATAGGGGCAGATGCCTGCATCCGAAAACGATCGGGTCTACTCAACCATAAACGTCCNGTATGNGAGGTATTCTGGCTATCTTGCTCATAGCGCGCAGCAAAATTGTCGATCTCGCTTAGCAAAAAGACCAGTTGGTCCGCCGCTTTGGCACCTAGTGCCTTGGGCGAACCGGCGATTAGCAGTAAAATCAGNAGTTTGGAGAACAAGATTTNGAATTACTCAGGCGGGGGATTNACCAGTACTTCTCTGGATCCATTTGAATTCATTTCGCTGACAACCCCGACTCNTTCCATGGTTTCAATCATTCTTGCGGCCCTGTTGTAACCGATACGAAGTTTTCTCTGCACAGCTGAAATTGATGCACGGCGAGATTGGGTGACAAACTCAACGGCCTCATCATAGAGCGGATCTGATTCATCGTCGTTGTCTTCGTCCCCCGATTGCGTTCCAGCAACTCCAGGGAGCATTTCGTTTTCACTCGCTCCCTCGAGAATCGATTCCAGATAATTCGGTTTGCCAAGCTCTTTCCAGCTTTCGACAACTCTGTGCACCTCCTCATCGTCGACGAAGGCACCATGTACACGCATAGGTAACGGCGATCCTGCCGGTAAATAAAGCATGTCACCATGACCTAGTAACTGTTCCGCGCCGCCTTGGTCCAGAATAGTCCTAGAGTCTACTTTGGAAGATACCTGGAAACCTATTCTGGTTGGCACATTTGCCTTGATTAGGCCAGTAATGACATCAACAGACGGTCGCTGCGTTGCCAGTATCAAATGTATACCAGCCGCTCGTGCTTTCTGTGCAATTCGAGCGATTAGTTCCTCGACTTTCTTACCGACAATCATCATCATGTCAGCAAACTCGTCTATCACCACGACAATGAAAGGCAATGTTTCAAGCTCAGGTGCAGTTTGGTCCGCGTCACTTAGCAAAGGATCTGGCTGCCAGAGAGGGTCTGTCAAAGGCTCCTTGGCCTTTATCGCATCACTGACCTTTCGATTAAAGCCGCCTACATTTCGAACGCCCAGAGCTGCCATCAAACGATAGCGACGTTCCATCTCAGCGACGCACCACCGCAAGGCATTAGCGGCATCTTTCATATCCGTGACAACAGGAGTGAGCAAATGCGGTATTTCNTCGTAAACAGCAAGTTCCANCATCTTNGGGTCAACCATAATCATTCTCACATCCTTCGGAGATGCCTTGAAGAGAAGCGACATGATCATTGCATTCAAGCCAACCGATTTACCTGAACCTGTGGTGCCAGCTACTAGGAGATGAGGCATTTTCTGAAGATCTTCAACTACCGGTTCTCCCGAAATATCATGACCTAATGCAAGCGAAAGTGGCGATTGAGAATTATCGTACGCACGCGATTTCAGCACTTCACTGATTAGTACAACCTCTCGATCCACATTCGGAATCTCGATGCCTACGACTGATTTGCCAGGAATGACTTCAACCACTCTAACACTGATTACCGCAAGCGATCGTGCCAAGTCTTTGGCCAACCCAGATATNCTNGATACTTTTACCCCTGGCGCGGGCTGGATCTCAAAACGNGTNATCACAGGGCCTGGGAAAACAGCAACCACTTCAGCCTCTACNCCNTAATCCTTTAACTTAAGTTCNANTAGCCGCGACATGGCTTCAAGATCATCTGGCGAATAACCACGCTTNTGATCGGATGTATTATCATCAAGNAAGTGCAAAGCNGGCAGACCATCAACCGCTGCAACGCGAAATAGGTTACCCTGCCTTTCTTTAGAAGCTCGTTTGCTTTCCTGAGGTTTTACTTTCGGAGGGGCTTCGATAACTGGCGCTGCTCGCTGTTGCTTCTTTTCAACATGTTTTTCAAGAGCCTCGCGACGGTGCTCTGCTGATTTTTTTATCTCAGATTTTTCCTTCCAGCTAGCGACTATACGGTGCGTCTGATATTGGATAGCCCCTAATGCCGACAGTGTTAATCGGCCAATTCGCTCCATAACTTTGATCCAAGATATATCAAGGAAAGCGGTTAAACCAAATAAAAAAGTAGCCAACATAAATAGTGTCGCACCTACATAGGAAAATACAGGTATCAAAAGGTTAGTCATTTCTGCTCCAATGATTCCACCACTGCCCTCTTGATACCCGATACCAAACTGGTAAAAGTGCATGCCTGCTAGAGCTGCGCCCGANAAAATGACNAATACTAACCCCAGGCCTTTAAAAAAGAATACTGGCCAGCTGAATTCCTCTGTGGACTCCCGGTCACGAAAAATAATCCAGGCCTGCCACGCTAGCATTGCTGGGAAAAGAAAGGCCAGGAAACCAAAAAAGAATAAAAATACATCCGCAATCCAAGCTCCACTGCGCCCGACCAAGTTACTCACGGTTTCGTTGGAGCCAGTATATGTCCAGCCAGGATCAGCTTCGTCGAAAGACAGTAAAGCCATAGTCATAAAAAGCGCTAGCGCAACCAGCACAATGAAAAGCCCTTCCTTTAGCCGCGGCGCAAGCAGAACCCTAAAGTCCGGTTTTTCACTAGCTTTTAAGTTCCCTTGAGCCACGATTCCCGCCTATAAAATCAGAAAAATCAANACTTTAAATTTTATACGTAATCGCGACCCGTACAAAGGGTTAGTTTATCGAATGGTACGATGTGGTGTAGAATGCCGCGGTTTTGCTGACCGTTAAATTATGTCGGGACCAAGCCAACCAAAAGTTACTAATGAAGAGTGGAGCGATCAACGCGTCCTCAGTTTCCTTTGCCTCGAACCTGCTAAAGGGATCAGCGCCGATTATCATGCTCTAGAGGCAGCCTATAGACACATGCGTGCGACTGATTTTGAACGTTTCCTAAAATTCTTCAGCGAAGCAGGTCGAAACCTGGATGCCAGAGATCCNCGCGGCAGAACACTTTGGGACGTCATATCAGCNCATCGGCATGGGACCGCTTTCATAGAAGCACGAAAAAAACAGGGCTGAACGCATGCAAGAAGTTCATCACAAACTAATCATTTTAGGTTCTGGTCCAGCTGGATTTTCTGCCGCTATCTACGCNGCACGCGCCAACCTGGAACCCGTAGTCATTACCGGNATAGAAACAGGTGGGCAACTTACTACTACGACTGACGTCGATAACTGGCCAGCAGGTGTAGAAGGTTTACAAGGACCCGATTTAATGATGCAAATGCAAAGCCATGCTGAGCGCTTTGATACAAAAGTCATCTATGATCATATACATACAGCAGAGCTGGGTGTTAGTCCCTTTCGTCTCTTCGGTGATCAAGCAATCTACAATTGTGATGCACTTATAATCACCACGGGAGCTTCTGCACAATATCTAGGCCTGCCCTCCGAAGAAGCCTTTAAGGGAAAAGGTGTCAGCGCCTGCGCGACCTGCGATGGTTTTTTCTATCGAAAGCAGAAAGTCGCGGTAATTGGTGGAGGCAACACCGCGCTGGAAGAAGCACTATATCTCGCTAATATCGCAGACGAAGTTTACATGGTGCATCGACGTGATAAGTTCCGCGGCGANAAGATCCTGCAACAGCGGGTATTGGAGAAAGACAATATCACCATTCATTGGGATCATGTCTTGGACGAGGTGCTTGGTGATGAAATGGGCGTCACTGGGATGCGGATAAAACACACAGAATCAAAAAGGAGCCTAGAGCTCGGCTTGCAGGGTGTCTTCATCGCCATCGGGCATACGCCTAATACAGAAATATTTGAAGGCCANCTCTCTATGAAGAATGGCTATATCCAGATTCAGTCAGGTCTCCATGGTAATGTCACAGCAACGAACATCCCCGGGATCTTCGCCGCNGGTGACGTCGCCGACCANGTCTATCGCCAGGCCGTAACCTCGGCAGGATTTGGCTGCATGGCAGCCCTCGATGCCGAAAAGTATCTGGACGAGATAACGGACGCCTGACCACATGGGGCAGTTGTTCGCACTCAACGACGACTTGGCTTTTCCCGANATTGACCACGCTCTGGACGAACCAAACGGCCTTTTAGCTGTTGGGGGTGATCTTTCGACTAACAGACTCTTAGCTGCATACAAACATGGTATTTTCCCCTGGTATCAAGACAATCAACCCATCCTCTGGTGGTCACCTAACCCTCGATGTGTCATAGACCCGAGCACATTTAAAGCCAGCAAATCCCTTGCCAAGAAGATCGCACGAGGAGAATTTGATATTGGTATAGACCAGAACTTTNCTAATGTNATCGCCGCTTGCAGCCAACGNGATCAAAATGAAGCAACTTGGATTACTCNAGATATGCAGGATGCATATATAANNCTATNCGAAAAGGGTGTCGCACATTCCATCGAGTGCTACAAGGACGGCGAGTTAGTAGGCGGTCTCTACGGCCTCAGTATTGGCAGTCTGTTTTTCGGCGAATCTATGTTCCATAAGGTTACTGACGCATCAAAAGTGGCGTTTGCGCAGTTGATGAGATTAATGAGGATGCAAGGTTCGCCAATGGTCGACTGCCAATTAAGCAACCCTCATCTCTTGTCACTTGGTGCCATCGAAATTCCTCGNGCCCGTTTCAAGACTATTTTAAGACAGCACATCAATGATTCCCCAATAGACTGGCAACAGCTNGCGAATGCCTGACTTGAGTATAACTCTCGACTTCGGTTAACTTATCTAAATGACCTCTCTTTCCGAATTGAGATTTTTTACCACACCCGCTCACGACTGCAGTTATCTTAGTGATAAGCAGGCAATTACGTTATTCGCTGACCCCCTTGCCAAGATAAATAAAGATCTCTACTCGGCTCTTTCATCCGCGGGATTTCGTCGAAGTGGCAACCACATATATCGTCCACATTGTCAGTCTTGCAACGCGTGTATTCCAGTCAGGATCCCAGTGTCGACTTTCAAAATGAAGAGACGGTTTAGAAGGATCTTGCGACGCAATGTCGACGTCAAAGTTAACACGGTAGAACCNGAACTTACCGAAGAATACTTTGATCTATACGAACGTTACATCAATGCTAGACANGCTGATGGCGATATGTTCCCGGCTTCAAGAGATCAGTTCCAGTCTTTTCTAGTAGATGGAAGGCCTGANGCCTGNTTCATTGAATTCCGTACTTCTGCACGATTGCTCGCAGTTGCGGTTGCAGACGAACTGAACGACGGCCTCTCCGCTATCTATTCTTTTTTTGATCCGGGAGAAGAAGAACGAGCGCCAGGTGTTTTTGCAATATTAGAGCTGATTAACGCCGCAAAATTTAGAGATCTTGACTACCTTTATCTAGGATACTGGATAAAGCACTGCAAAAAAATGAATTACAAACTTGACTACCGNCCAATCGAAATATTTGTGAATAACCGCTGGGTCATGGCAGGAAGTTAATNGGCTTGACACAACGCCTTTGCCAATAACTGGTGTTTCAGGCAAAATGCAGCCCGTTTTAGGCTAAACCCTACTGGGGAGTTAATGGCTAAAGAAGAGCAAATTACGATGGCGGGCACGGTCGTCGACACCTTACCGAACACTATGTTTCGCGTGGAACTAGAGAACGGCCATACTGTTACTGCCCACATCAGCGGCAAGATGAGAAAGAATTACATCAAAATTTTAACAGGTGACTCTGTAAAAGTTGAACTGTCACCGTACGATCTTTCTAAAGGTCGCATTACCTTTAGGGAATAAAATCAGGCTGGCGCTTTTTCAGGCTCTTCTATTTCCAGGATTAGTCCATCATCACCTACACGNACCCGCACCAAACCACCGCCGTTCGCAAGCTTGCCAAATAAAATATCCTCTGCAAGTTCCTTCTTAATGCTATTTTGAATGAGTCTCTGCATGGGCCTTGCACCCATTTTTTCGTCGTAACCATTCTCGGCCAGCCATTCCCTAGCCTCATCTGTAACNTCCAACTGTACTTTCTTATCATCCAGCTGTACTTGGATTTCAACCAAAAACTTATCAACAACTGTTTTGATAACCTCCTTAGATAGGGCGGCAAATTGAATTATTGCGTCGAGACGATTGCGGAATTCTGGAGTGAACATTTTTTTGATAACTTCCATGCCATCAGTNCTGTGATCTTGCCTTTGAAATCCGATGGAGCTTCGACTCATTTCTTGAGCACCAGCATTCGTCGTCATTATGATAACTACATTGCGGAAGTCAGCTTTTCGGCCATTGTTGTCGGTTAAAATCCCATGATCGAAAACCTGCAACATGAGATTGAATACCTCAGGATGGGCCTTTTCTATTTCATCAAGTAATAATACGCAGTGCGGNTGCTTNGTAATTGACTCTGTCAACAANCCNCCNTGGTCANANCCAACGTAACCNGGGGGNGCACCAATAAGCCTCGATACNGTATGTCGTTCCATATATTCAGACATATCAAAACGTATCAATTCGACTCCCATTATACTGGCAAGTTGACGGCAGACTTCTGTTTTACCAACACCAGTGGGACCACTGAACAGGAAGGATCCTATTGGTTTGCCCTCTTCTTTTAAACCTGCGCGTGACAGCTTTATTGCACTACCTAGGCTTTCGATCGCCTCGTCTTGCCCGAAAATGACCATTTTGAGGTTCGTTTCCAGATCTCTGAGAGCATTTTTATCGGAGGAGGATACATTCTTCGCAGGTATCCTCGCGATCTTTGCTACCATCTGCTCTACATCCCCTACCGATATCTGTTTCTTGCGGCGGCTTGGAGGCAGTAGCTGCTGATAAGCACCGACTTCATCGATTACGTCGATTGCTTTATCGGGCATAAAACGGTCATTGATATATTTGTCCGCTAACTCAGCAGCCACTTTCAATGCACGGTCTGTATACTTAAGATGATGGTGTTCTTCGAAGCGAGTCTTCAGCCCTTTTAGAATCTGATAAGTATCATTTACACTTGGTTCGGCTACATCAATCTTCTGAAACCGTCTGGAAAGAGCCCTGTCTTTGTCAAAAATACCGCGATACTCCTGATATGTGGTGGAGCCAACACAGCGGATTTCGCCAGACGCTAACAGAGGCTTCAGGAGGTTTGATGCATCCATAACCCCGCCAGACGCGGCACCCGCACCGATAATCGTATGGATTTCATCAATGAAAAGAATCTGATCTGGGGTTTCTTTTAATTCATTAAGTAACGCCTTGAGTCTCTTTTCGAAATCACCCCGGTACTTTGTGCCGGCCAGCAATGCGCCCAAATCGAGAGAGTGTACCGTGCTTTCTTTTATCACTTCGGGTACCTGACCATCCACGATAAGCTTTGCTAATCCCTCTGCTATAGCCGTCTTACCCACACCTGACTCACCCACCAACAACGGGTTATTTTTTCTTCGACGACATAGGATCTGTGTGACACGTTCCACCTCCGAATCGCGTCCTACCAAGGGGTCTATCCGACCGCTTTTTGCTTGTTCATTTAGGTTAGTCGCATAGGCCTGAAGGGCTGTTACCTGCTTTTCACTGGTTTCTTCCTCGCCCGAGATTTCTTCTCCATGGCCTGAATCTTCTGAACCATCCTTTGAGACGCCGTGTGCTATATAATTAACAACATCGATCCGGTTGATGCCTTGCTGTTTAAGCAAGAAAACTGCGTGGCTTTCTTGCTCGCTAAAAATTGCTACGAGCACGTTCGAACCATCGACTTCTTTTCGACCGCTGGACTGGACGTGGAAAACAGCTCGTTGGAGTACTCTTTGGAAACCCAAAGTAGGCTGCGTTTCCCT
>NZNP01000081.1 GCA_002694945.1 Gammaproteobacteria bacterium | reverse complement strand
TCAAAGGTAAAAGGTCTGCTTGGATTGAATACTGCTGCATAGAGATAACGAGTCGCGTGACAAGCGTAGTCATCATTAATACGCGTGAAGTCGCATGGCGTCTCGCTGAGAGTTCGTTCCTTCACTTCACCAGTCTGCGTGTTGATCCGCCATTCATAGAGTTTGCCTTGGTTTTCTGAAAGATTATTACCTTCCGAGGTTCCAGCTCCTGCGATGTCTGCATTAAGAGAGCGAGACGCCTGCAGAACCAATTCGTCGCCTTCGTCCCAGGCATTTGCCGTATGAACTACCACACCAGTTTCCACGTCGAACCACTGGATATCTTCATCGGTGCCGTAACGCGGCAGAAGTCCAATCCTAGAACCATGTTCTGCTTCAAAGCCAAGCGCGGGCCCACCCGAGATCGCCCTCTCTATATCCAGAGTAATCGGGAAATCTAGAAACACCGAGTACTTCTCGCTAGCCGCAAAATCATGCATGAAAACAGGTTTAGAGATGGTGACAGGTGTCGAGTGCACCAATTCACCATCCGCATTTATTACCGAGCAAGTCACATAAGGTTCCGACATAAACGAATAACCGTAAGTCATCATTTCACCGGACCTTCTATCGACCTTAGGATGCGCCGTGAAAGGGTGCGTCAACTTACCATTGAAGTCCGTAGGACCGACCGTTTCTAATTCAGGCAAACTAATAATCGTTGGCTGCGAGGGCTCATGAAGCGCGTAAAGTGTGTTGTTATGGAAGGCAAACGCTGTATTCGCTAAATTCTTACTTGGCGGCGCTCCTTCGGGGCGTTCGACTGGGGTGGGATCCATCATTGAATTCATGCCTTTATAAAGCCAGTCACCTTTCTCTTGTTCCAGTTCAAAACCCTCATTTCGGACGAAGCGGTTTCTGTAACGAGCTGCTCCATTACAAAACTCGATGGCATGGATCATGCCGTCACCGTCGAACGTGTGATAAGCATCTTCATCGAAAATGTAAACGGGATTTGGACCTATTCTGAGAAAATGACCCGAGAGGTCCTGAGGAATTTCACCAATCACTTCCATAGCTTCAGCATCCCGTTCTTCAGCAATGGGACTAAAATTTCCATCAAGGAAAAAGTTATCAGATGGGGCACCTGCAATCACTTGTGGCATGGGCAAACTCTTGAGTGGGGAGGATGCCGAGTCTAACGAAATGAATGCAGACAGAACAGCTTAGATTTGAGTGAAGAGCAAGTGATTTTAGTTTTATGAACTCGGCAATCGAAAGAGCTGTGTCATGATCTTGATCGTTACGGTGAACAACACTTTCCACTATAGCCAGCGCGAGCGCCTATTTGCACAGTATCTTAAGGCCTCGCTAAAACCGATGACGCAATAATGGAATACTCTTTCCTTGGCGAATTAGCTGTTGGTGCTTGACCAGCATCTTCTAAAAAGTGATTGATCTGACGCACACTTCTTTCAATTTGACTGAGATGACCGAAAACAACTGCATTCATTTCGACAATATCTTTTGGAACAAAAAATCCATAGTTCTCGAAAGTAACACGGGCAAAATAGTCGCCATCATGCATAATCATAAAACAGCCTTTCTTTTGGCAAACCTGTGTAATTTTGCCTGAAAACTTCCCGGATAGACTCGATCCGAGATCTGCTTTCTTATTCAGAACTTCAATTGCCTGCGAAAGTAACATCGTTTGATCAGACTCAGGCATAACGTCACCAAAGAGTCGGTCGGCAAGAGCAGGTGAGCTAATAAATACTAAACAGAATAGACTAACTAACGCCGACAGGAGCCTATTCTTATATGTCTTGGTTTTTCTTAATAATGGCAGCAAAACAGAGCGCTGCGTTAACTGACAGAAATACATAATCAAAATCCTAAGGGTAGCTTAGATTCCTTATTTAGAAGAGTCAGAGGAACGCTGATTAACCTGAAAGCTGGCTTCCTAGAAGAATTTAAGCCCCTCGACACTCTAGCTTTGTTAATTACTTTACGAAAAATCTCCAGCAGAAGCACTTGCCTTCTCCGCGACTTTTACTTCGCGAGAACTTCGGGAGCAGGCCTGGTATTTTAATTCCATCCCGCTCGATCAAAAGCTTTGACTGCTTCAGCTTGCCTTTCACCCAAAACTGAGACGTCAAGATTATCCGATTTAAACTTACCCAGCGCAGCAACCGGTCCGGTGGTTTCACCGACAACCGGATATTCATTATTTCCTTCCGCAAACAACTTTTGAGCGAATTCACTAGTCAGGTACTCAAGAAAACGAATAGCGTTTTCTTTGTTAGGAGCATGTTTTGTTATCCCCGCTCCGCTTATATTGACATGAGTCCCACGATTATCCTGATTGGGGAATACGACCTTTAAATTGGCCATGACTTGCCTATCCTCGGGCTTACTAGATCCCAGTAGACGTCCAAGATAATAGGTATTAGCCACAGTTAACGCGCATTCGCCGCTCGCGACTGCTCTCAGTTGTCCCGTATCGTTAGACTGCGGATTACGAGCAAAATTCGCAACTACGCTCCGAGCCCAGTCTTCTGCGCTGCCAACACCATGCGCATCAATAAGCGAAGCCATCAAGGACAGGTTGTAAATGTTTCCCGAGCTGCGCATGCAAATCTGTCCCTTGAATTTTTCGTCGCTTAGGTCCTCGTAATTTGAAAGGCTTCTTGGTAATTCTAAAGATGAGTTATAGGCAATCACGCGGGCTCTTTTAGATAGACCAAACCAGTGTCCGTCTGGGTGACGGAGATGCGATGGGATGCGTGCCTCAAGGATTTCTGAATCTACCGGCTGGAATATGCCTTCTTGGTCAGCCCGCCAGAGGCGACCCGCATCTACCGTGATCAGCATATCCGCTGGAGAAAACTGACCCTCATTTTTTATTCGCTCGATTAAAGCATCACTGCCACCTTCAATAAGATTTACTTCAATACCTGTCTCTGCGGTAAACCGATCGTACATGGCTTGGTCAGTGTCGTAATGCCGCGCGGAATATGCATTGACAACCTCTTCTCCGGTAATTGGTTCTAAGACGACGAGCAGCATAAGGAGCTTAAATAAATGCTTCATAAGTTTCTCCGGTACAAATAATTAATATAAGTCGTTCAATCACAGCTAAACAGGGAAAATGTGCAGACGCTCTGTCTTAAATAGCAAGTCAACGCTGGAACCCGGCGTGACTTCTTCTGCCTCACTGAAAACGGAAAGGCTTTCATCGCCAGCCCGGACAGAGACTACATTTCCGCCCTCCGTAAACCTGACATCCCTAACAATCGCTTTCTCGCCAGGCACCAACGCAATATCGCGCTTATTGACACAGAGCCGTACCTCACCCGAAATGGGATCCGGCAGATCAATGGTGCCGAACGCTGTTTCTACTCGGCCATTTGCTGCTGAGCCTCGGAGCAATTGCCCTCCGGCCAAGGTCAAGGCAACAAATGGATGATCGGGCTTTTCCCAAAGTTCCTTTGGGGTACCCTCTTGAACAATTCGACCATCGACGAGGCAGGCAATCCGATCAGCCATGAGCATAGCTTCGTCAGGATCGTGTGTTACGAGTATGGTCGCCGTCATACTGTCTCGCAAGGCACTTAATGCATCGTCACGCAGGGCCATCCTAAGTGCGACATCAACATTCGCNAAGGGCTCATCCAACAACATTGCTATCGGCCTATTAGCGAGTGCGCGAATTAACGCCGCTCTCTGCTGCTGNCCNCCTGACAGGGTATGAGGATAACGGTCNCTTAGCTGCGAGAGCTCTACCTTAGTAAGCAGCGAATTAAGCATCATATCATCGTGGCTCTTCATGCCGAATTTAACGTTCTCAGCAACTGTCATATGAGGAAACAGTGCATGGTCCTGAAAAACCATACCTACCTGACGTTTTTCTGTGGGCACAATTTTTTCAGCGGTAATTAACTGATCACCTATATGAAGGGAACCTGATTGAACCTGTTCCAAGCCTGCTATCAATCTCAGTAATGTACTCTTCCCACTACCCGAAGGACCTAGAACACAAAGAACTTTACCCGGGGCCACCGACAACCCAATCTGGTCTAGAACCGGACCGTGCCCTCCATACTGATGACTGACTCCATCAACTCGAATACTCATCGATATAGTTTTCTTTATCTTTCCCTGGGCGAATATAGTGGATTAGCTGCTAAAGAACTAACTTGCAGATCGGTCACTAAAATGGCTAGCGCCGATAGACAAACTTGAGGCCAATCTTAATTTCAATGCAAATGAGGCCGTTCTATATCTGAACCAGCAGAGCGAGTTGACCAAAGCATTTCCCATTGTTTCGCNAGTCGTTGACCCACGTCTTGCAAAACTGGTGAGTGGCAATCCGGATGTAAATACAGAAGTTCGAAATGCTCTGAGACAGCTCGAGCAAGCTCATTTGTTGGATTTAATGAGTAACGCGTCATCAAAAAACATACTGAGCCAATCAATACCTCGAGTTTAGGAAGTTCTTCCAATGCTTCGTCTTGATATCTCATCTATAAACCCAGTAACCAATCAGCACAAATGTGCAGAACAATTAGCAAATTTCATTCAACCTCAAATTTCGTCACTGGTTTCATTGAGACANCCTTTTCTAACTTCGCAGCCGATTGTAAAAATTCTGAGCCCCACCAATATTTCTAATTCCTAGCCAAGAACTATATCACTTTTAAAACGTAATGATAATCATTATCGTTTGATAACGATACCCGTTGGAAACTAGAAGCTATAAATGATAATGAGAATTTATTGCGTATGTTAATGAGAATTATTATTATTTAATTTTAATGCTAGTAGGACCCTGCAGTGCAAACCGAAACTTTGAACGGGGACTCCCCCTCCATCGAAGTTATTTTAGCGACACTTTGCTACTTGATGTCGAGGTACGCTACCTCACCAAAGATAGATATCGCTATGGCCGTTTCTCACCATTTCAGACTTCTTCACGAGCATCCAGAATGTAGCTCTCAGATTCTTCAGGACGTAGGACGCCGAATGAGTATCCAATGGGAGTCATTAAGCAAAAAGGCAGATATCTTCCAAAATTCTTGCCAACCCGTTCACTAACAATCAGTTTTATTAATTATTTTTATCGATTTAATCAAATTTATTTATTGCCGAGCAGCTCTTACTATGCCGGCCATCTGTTCAGCAACCAAACTAACCTATACGGAGTTCATGTCATGGCGTTGATTAATACACAAATCAAACCTTTTACTGCCCAAGCCTTTAAAGACGGAGAGTTTATCGAAATTTCAGATACCGATATCAAAGGCAAGTGGGCGATTTTTTTCTTCTATCCAGCGGATTTCACCTTCGTTTGCCCAACAGAACTTGGTGATCTTGCTGACAGCTATGACGAATTTACTAAGCGCGAAGTTGAGATCTATTCGGTGTCTACCGATACACATTTCAGTCATAAAGCCTGGCACGATAGCTCCGATACTATCAATAAAATCAAGTACACCATGGTTGGTGATCCCACTGGCGAGATCACACGGAATTTCGAAGTCATGCGCGAAGGTCAGGGCCTAGCCGATCGGGGTACATTTGTTGTTGATCCGGATGGTGTTATTCAGGCCATGGAAATTACAGCTGAAGGCATCGGTCGCGATGCCGAAAACTTGTTAAACAAAGTCAAGGCCGCTCAATACGTTCGAGCCCATCCCGGCGAGGTCTGTCCTGCAGCTTGGAAAGAAGGTGAGGAAACACTGGAACCGTCATTGAGTCTTGTCGGCAAGATATAACCTGCATTAAGAGCGAAGATAATGTTGAATGCGGACATTCTAGATACCTTAAAGTCATACACTNAGAACATGTCTTGCCCAGTAAGCTTTGTCGTGCAGGAGGGGGCGCACGACAAGAGGTCAGAGCTCATGTCTTTTCTAGCAGATATTTGCAGTGTGTCAGACTTTCTGTCGATTCAAGAAGCAGATCTTGGNCTGAGGAGCCCCATCAGCTTTTGCCTGTTAGCCAANAACGTTAAATCGGGNATCAGCTTTTCGGGCATTCCAAGCGGCCATGAGTTTAATTCTTTGGTTTTGGCCGTGTTACAACTTGGTGGGACAGATATAAAAATCGATGATTCGCTCAAGACGATATTGNGCAATGTGCAAGAAACCATCCACTTTGAGGTCTTTGTCAGCCTATCCTGCCAAAACTGTCCCGATGTCGTTCAAACATTGAATCAATTCGCCCAGTTGAATCCCAAAATTTCAACAGAAATGATTGACGGTGGTTTATTCCAGAACGTTATTGCGGACCGAGACATTCAAGGGGTGCCTAGTGTCTACGCCAACGGGGAACTGTTCGCCAACGGTAAAATTGATACAACTCGTATCATAGACTTGTTAGCCGAACGTGACCCAGGAATTCTCGAAATAGAACTTAACGACTCTCTACCACTGCAGGACGTCACTGTNATTGGAGGAGGTCCCGCAGGTGTTAGCTCCGCTATATATGCCGCCAGAAAAGGATTAAAGGTGACGCTGGTTACCGATCGACTGGGNGGCCAGCTGAAAGATACGTTGGGGATCGAAAATTTTATTTCTTTACCTAAAACTACAGGCAATGAGATGACCGAGGCTCTCCGCAAACATCTCGCAGAGTANGCGATTAACATCAAAGAAAATTTGCGNGTAAATAGCATCGAGACGGAAAATGTCAAAAAACTGAATTTGACATCTGGAGAAATCATTGCCTCAAAGACACTGATTATTGCCACCGGAGCCAACTGGCGAGCACTTGATATACCTGGTGAGAAAGAGAACATTGGCAACGGCGTGGCTTACTGTCCTCATTGTGACGGACCATTCTTTAAAGACAAAGATGTTGCTGTCATTGGTGGTGGCAATTCAGGTATCGAGGCAGCCCTCGATTTATCAAGTATTGTTGATTCGGTAACTGTTCTCGAATTTCTACCTGAGCTAAAAGCAGATGAAGTTTTNGTACAGCGAGCTGAATCCANAAGCAACATAAACATTATCAAAAATGTCGAAACGAAAGCCATTACGGCGAAAGATGGCAAAGTCACCGGCCTAGATTATGCAGACCGAGAAACAGGCGCAGAACATCATCAACGTCTCGATGGCGTATTTGTTCAGATTGGTCTTGTACCTAACAGNAGCTTCGTGGAAGGCCTAATTGAATTGACCCCTTGGGGTGAGATAATTGTCGACGAAAGAGGACAAACCTCTGTAGAAGGAATATTTGCCTGCGGCGACGTAACAACGGTCCCCTACAAGCAAATCGTTATCGCTATGGGAGAAGGCTCGAAAGCCGGTTTAACTGCTTTCGAATACCTCTTGACGCATGAGGTAGATAAAGACNCGTTNGCCGCCTAGAAACCTTATTCGNCCGAGATNTACTTTGACNGTTTCGTAACATCATCCAAATTGACCTAAGTTTCACTCAACCGTTGNAAGTTATAATCTTCCAACATTACTTTTTGCGATCATTTAATTGAACAACAAATTAACATCGTGGGATGCTACTTCATTGCTTCTCTCTATCCCAGTTGCCTTGCCGATCATTGCAGTTCTCTCTGGTTTGCTCACAGNACAGAATGAATTATGGGACCATCTAGCNAGCACNGTACTTTCTCAATATTTTGTTAATACTCTATTANTNATGTTGTTAGTAGGAGCGATCTCTGTTTGTATCGGCGTTCCTACAGCGTGGTTAACCTCNAGATATCAATTCCCCTTCAGTCGCTTACTACCGATTTTACTCGTGCTGCCATTAGCATCACCAGCCTATGTAGTGGGTTATGTTTATGCGGATCTTCTTGACTATTCNGGACCGNTACAAACTTGGCTAAGAGCAAGTTGGGACCTTTCTCCCCTTCCGCCTATTCGCTCTTTGCCAGGCGCCGCCCTGGTAATCTCATTTGTACTGTACCCCTACATTTTTCTTTTGGCTCGAGTCAGCTTTTCGCAGCAAGCTGTAAATAATATCTTTGCGGCCAAGACATTGGGCGCAGGTCCGTTAAGAATATTTTTTCAAATAGTATTACCTATCGCACGCCCAGCTATTTTAGGAGGTTTGGCGCTAGTCCTGATGGAAACTGTCGCGGACTATGGCGTAGTCTCGCATTATGGGGTGCAGACTTTCACCACAGGAATTTTCAGAACCTGGTTTGCTATGGGTGAACCCGGAGGAGCACTTCAACTAGCAGGTTGCCTTTTCCTAATNGCGGCTCTCTTGGTTATCTTGGAAGAAATTAGCAGGCGGGGCCAACAAACAAACCCAGTAGCGCCTATACCAGCCCGATCCCAAAAACTTTGCGGCTGGAGAGCATGGCTNGCCTCAATGGCCTGTTTATTCCCAGTCTTAGTAGGTTTCGTCATACCAGTTACATCGCTTTCAATTAATGCTTTAGCGCACGGTGATAACCTGGATGCAGCAGATCTTTTCGAACTCATCACCAATACCCTGCTGGTAGCATCTTCAGCGGCAGCTGTCTGCATGCTCTGTGCAACATGGCTTGCTTACTCGGACCGCCGCTCCCGACATAGACTAGTGAAATCTGGTATTCGTCTTGCGACGCTCGGTTATGCAATACCTGGAACCGTACTAGCAGTCGGCTTACTTCAGCAACTATCAAGTTTCGATCGAAGTTTAGCTACTTTCGTCTTGGAGAATTTCGATCTGAATATAGGCCTTCTCCTAACGGGCTCGCTGGCAGGATTAATCACGGTTTATGTAGCTAGATTCTTGACNGTCGCATTCAACGGCATTCAGAGCAGCTTAAAGCAGATTAATGCACGATACGATGAGGTAGCTGGAACCTTAGGAGCCCACCCTAATCGGATACTTCGTCAAATTCACCTGCCTCTTATAATTCCTGGNTTGGGTTCCGCCTTTCTNATTGTGTTGGTTGACGCAATTAAAGAGCTGCCAGCCACTCTGGTACTTCGACCTTTCAACTTTGAGACTCTGGCTACTCGAGTCTATCGATTAGCATCAGACGAGAGGCTTGCTGAGGCTTCAACCGCAGCTATTGTTATTGTGTTAGTAGGCCTTCTACCTACGCTTTTGCTTTCAAAACGATAATGATAATCATTCTTATTTGTGCTACTCTCCTCCTGATCAAAACTCAAGATCCACAATGGCAAGAGCGGTTAGACAAACGAAAGTAGCTTCAATAGAGCAGCTTTCAAAAAATATGAAACGCATCACTGTCACAGGGGAGAGTTTAATGACTTTCCCTGACGGATTTGATGGCGGCTATGTCAAAGTCNTNGTGCCTGAATCGCTAGACGATACAGTAGCCAGATCATTTACGGTACGAGGTTTCGATACCAAAAATTTCAACCTGACACTTGATATGGTGGCTCACGGCGATCACGGTCCCGCAGCTCGCTGGGCTAGCAACGTTAGCATTGGCGATCTAGTAAATATCCAAGGGCCGGGCGCATGTAAACGATTGAACCACGATGCCGACTGGTTTCTATTAGCCGGTGATATGACAGCCCTCCCCGCAATATCAGTAAATCTCGAGTTACTCCCAAAAGACGCAAAAGGATATGCGGTCTTAGAGGTGATCTCAGAAGAAGATCGGATTGAACTAAACGCACCCGATGGAGTTGAGGTTATCTGGGTAATAAATCCTAACCCAACAGCTCTCAACTCTGAGCTATCANATACTTTTACAGAGTTGCCGTGGATGCAAGGGCAAGTCAGCGCATGGGTTGCTGGTGAATTCAATACCTCTAGAGTTTTGCGACGTTACATACGTCATGAACGCAAGGTTGAACGCGACTTCACTTATATTAGCTGTTACTGGAAGATCGGAGAGACTGACGAAGGAATGAAAGCCGCTAAACGAAATGATAAAGAACCTTGGTAAAAATAATGAGCCAATTATCTGATTTCACTATCGAAGAAAAAACCAGAATGATCGAGCATATGAACGATGACCACAGTGATGCCTGCTTGTTATACGTCCAGCACTATGGCGAACACATCGATGCTGTCAACGCCAAGATGATCAACATTACGCGAGTGCAAATGGATATTGAAGCGGTTCGCTCAGATGGCGATGTATTCAATTACACTTATGAGTTCGAAGCACCTCTAAAATCCGTTGAGCATGCCGCAAAACATCTTGCCGAAATGGTTTATAGCGTTACTGATAACAAACAACTTTAATTCCGAAATTATCCAATTTTCATGTTTGCCGGTTTCTTCGAAATCCATGATAGAGCTAATTATTCAGGCTTAATCTATCGAAAGAAGGACCGATGACGGTTTTATCTTGGCTTGGAAACTATCCTCCATAGTCCCAAGATATTCGACGCCCAATCGAAATCTCGATGAACGCCGCACCCGGTCGAGTCTCTTTCGGCAAAGCTGCGTCAGGAACACCTCTTAGTCGCGCACCTTTTTTCATAAGCGACAAAACCGATTCGGGGTCGCGCCTCACCACTGCTAGACCTTGTATCATAGCGCCTTTGATGTCGCTCATCGTTGAACCCGACTCGATCAATAACGAAACCTTAGGGTTGTTCTCGATGTTTTTGATCTTCGTNGTATCATCCATTACGCCNCAATAGATCTTTTCCCCTTCCCGAAAGTAACCTAATGGAACACTATGAGGATAACCCTCAGNATCTATAGTGCTCAATACAATCCAGCCAGGGCGACTGTCCAAAAACTCCTCGAATTCGACGACTGTTAACTTCTTAGCCATTGTTCGTACCTTTTACTCATTAAATTTAAAAACCTTTCCACATCTATCTACACGAGCTTTTTCCAATCAAGCAACAAATGCGGCTATTGCATTACGACGCTTGCCTTGCTCTTTTCTCTTCGACTCAGAAGCAGCTCTGAATTCTGAGCGCGCATGGTTAAATAAATTCGCTTATTCGATCAGCACTGTTTCGAAGGTTTCTAGCTCTGGATGACCTAGATAGGTACCTTTTGGAGCACTAGTTTGTGCATGAGCTTTTCTAAAGGCGTCTGATTCTGTCCAAGCGACAAATGCTTCTTTTGATTCCCAGACAGAGTGAGAAGCGTATAAAACGTAATCATCACTAACAGGTCCTTTCATTAGCGAAAACGTCTTGAATCCAGGAACCTCAGACAAAAAAGAATCCCGTTCCCGCCAGACNTTCTCAAAGCCTTCCTCAAATCCGTGAGCAATTTTAAATCTATTCATTGCTAAGAACATATTTGTACTCCTTATGTTTTAGTGTGTGTNCACAATCAATCGATCTAGCTTTTCACTATAAACGACGTCGATGGGNGTCTCATAAACATCGCTGAGATATTCAGCACGCATAACTTCAGAGGGCATTCCCGACTTCTTCACCACGCCTCGATTAAGCAGGCAGATTTCATCGGCATAATGTGCTGCCAAATTCAGATCATGCAAAACAGCCAGCACGCCAACTCCTCTAGAGGCAATAACCCGGATTGACTCCAACATTTTCCGTTCGTAGCCCACATCTAAATTAGAAGTAGGCTCATCCAGCAACAAATATCGATACTCTTCTGCCTCAGTAGGACGCCATATCTGGAGTAACGCCCTAGCAAACTGAACTCGCTGCTGCTCTCCGCCAGACAATGTTCTATAGTTTCTTCTCATAATTGAGCTGATACCGCATTCTCCCACTACAGAATCTATTGCTTTCTTCATCTGATGCTCCGTCAAGTAAGCATCCAACACCCACCCCATTAACATCACCTCCTCAACAGTAAAGTCGAAGACGATGTGGCTAGATTGGGTCATAACGCTTCTCTTTTCTGCTAACGCCTGATGAGAATATTGCCTCAGATCAATGTTATCTAGCGCTATCCCTCCCCCCCTGGGAATCTCTTCGCCGGCTAGACAACGTAACAAGGTGGACTTTCCAGAGCCGTTTGGGCCAATCAGCGCCGTCACGCGCCCAGCAGCAACTGTCAAGGAAACCTCCTCCAGAATATAACGCCCCGATTTCTTTACGATTAGCCGGTCTGCAACTAAGCTCATCGCGGGCGTGCCCTTGCGATCAACCATAGAAAAAATGGTGCCCCTAATGCGCTGGTGACGAGGCTAACGGGTATTTCCGCCGGAACTGCCAAGGTTCTCGCGACTAGGTCCGCCATAATCATCAAAGTTAAGCCGATCATAATCGACCCAGGCAAAACCAGAGAATGAGCTGAACCGAGCATAAGACGAGCCAAATGCGGAACCACCAGCCCAACAAAACCAATTATTCCGGACAAAGAAACGCCTGCACCAACAATAGCCGCAGAAAGCAAGATAATAATACGCTTAGTTTGTTTTACATCTACCCCCAAATGCGCTGCTTCAGCTTCACCTAATTGCAGACGGTCAAGGTTTTTTGCATGCCGAAATAAAACCGTAATACCAATTCCCATTACAATGGCAGCTGGAAGCACGCTTTCCCAATTGGCACGACCGAAACTACCCATCATCCAAAATACCAAGGTGCGGAGTTGCGAATCATCACTAAGATATTGAAAAGCACCAATACCAACACCCGCCAACGCGTTGACTGCAATACCTACCAACAAAACTGTCAGAATACTGAACTGACCGAAATAAGCCGCGAAAGCGTACAAAAACAAGGTGACGACGATAGCGCCAGTAATTGCCGCTAAGGGTAAGGAAAAAGGCAATACTGATTCCGGAATCGATAGCGCCGAACCTACAACGATCATAGCTATCGCGCCCAGAGCCGCACCGCTGGACACGCCAATCAAGCCAGGATCCGCAAGTGGATTTCTAAATAGTCCCTGCAGTACTGCACCGGCGATAGCTAACGAAGCTCCAACAAGCCCAGCAAGGACAACACGAGGACTTCGAATCTCGGAGA
This sequence comes from Gammaproteobacteria bacterium, assembly GCA_002694945.1. Lineage (GTDB taxonomy): Bacteria > Pseudomonadota > Gammaproteobacteria > Pseudomonadales > Azotimanducaceae > UBA9659. The sequence continues at coordinate 4,590 of NZNP01000081.1, read as the reverse complement.
AGACTGTCCTTTCTAATTCACTGGACTCACCAGTAATTATCTGTGCAACAGAGACCGAAACTGCTCCAGAAGAGAGCCCTAGTATAAGAGCTATGATCGCCAAAACTCCCAAGAGTAGTAGCCAAAAAGTTTTCAAGTAAGGTCTTCTGATACTGTTGCTGTTTATTTGCCTCTCGAACGAAGCCTCGTCTCCGCCACTAGACAAACTAATGCTCCCTTTCAATCACCTGAATTTAATAACTGATCCGACAGTTGAATNGCAGTCGTCAATGTTCTGGGACCAAATCCTAGCAGGGACATACCATCAACAGCTAAAATTAGATTGTTTTTTGCAGCTTTGGTTAATCTGACAGAGGCATGAGCTTTAACTGCTTCGATGCCGCCTGCCATGTCTACTCCTCTTTGAGTAATTACGATGGCATCAGGGTTTGCAGCAGCCATGGACTCTAGGGAGACTGGCTTCCAACCCTCTAATTCAGGAAACGCATTATGAAGCCCAGCCATCTTCAACACACCATCGCCAGACGTATCAATGCCAGCGACCATCGGCATGCCCTGATTAAACATCAAAAAAAGAGCCACCTTTATCTTTGATTCTTTCGGCTCCCTTCTGATACGAGACAACTCTGACAATAGCGGCTCTAGAGTTCGCCCAATTGCCTCGTCNGCTTTTTTTGGAACTCCTAGAATGCTGGAAACACAACGTATTTTCTCAACGATTCCCTGGCTCGTATGCTTTTCGTTAACTTTTCTCGTCTCTACACTCGTGGCGCGTAATTGAGTCAAAACTTCTTCGGGCCCCATATCGTTTTCACCTAGGACCAAGGTCGGTTTTAGAGAAAGTAGGCCTTCCGAGGAAAGATTTCTTACATATCCAACCGAAGGGGTTTCACCCGCCTCAGGAGGAAAGTTAGAGGTCCGATCGACAGCGATAATTCTTGACTGTTCACCTAAGAAGTAAATTATTTCTGTTATGGAACCCCCTGCTACCGCTATACGAGAAGCATCCTTCGCTTTTTGACATGATTGTCCTAGTGAATCTTCCGNTAGCAACGCAACTGCCAGGAGCCCAATAAAGTTTACGAAAAACGNCCGCATTTCATCCCTCGAACTTGAACATCACACCTTACATTTCNAATCTGAGCGTCACGCTTGCATTAACACCCGACTGCGTAAACCGGCGTGAAGCGTCGGCTCCTATAGATATGGTGTCTGCCCAACGCAGATAGTCCTTGTCCGAAAGGTTAAAAACTCCAATATTGATTGAGGTTTTATCGTTAAAACGATAGTAACCAAACAAATCCAGAAGCCCGTAACCAGAGGTCGCGATTCGAGGGTTATTGGCGTCGATATCCGAATCATCTTTTCCCTCAACTAACGTCCAAACAAGATTAGCGCCCCACCTATCATCTGGCGAATCGTAACCAAGCCCAAATACGGCCGTGAGAGGTTCCACCGAATTTAAAGGTTCATCATTGGTTTTATTTTCGCCATCTGCATATGCTATCGCTGCTTTGAAAGAGAAACCCTCTAAAGAGGGATTGGCTGCTCCCAAATCGATCAGAGCCGAAAGTTCTATCCCTTCAATTTCGACTTCATCAACGTTGATGGACTGAAAAGTCAGCAACCCATCAGACGGATCGATACCGAACGTCGGCGCAAACTGAGGNGATATAGCCAACGATTCGATAAAATCGTCGTAGTCATTGGAGTAAGCATTTATCGCNACAAAACCGAGATCGCCTTGAATTCTAAGACCTAACTCCCATCCCTCAGAGGTTTCTGAAACCAGATTAGGATTGGATATCGTCTTGTAACCCCCTATGAAATTTGTAAAGCCGACGTTGACATCATCATAAGGCGGAGCTCGAAAACCTTCGCTATAACGCGCATATATCGAGTACTTTTCATTAAAGCGGTATACCGCTCCAATTTTTGCAGTCACCTCGTCATCATCGAAATCTACCGGTGCGGGAGAACCTGGATTACCTGACAAATAAATCGCATCCGCAGTCGCATCCGCATCAAAGTCGTCGTAGCGAATACCTGGGGAAATCAGCAAACGACCGTTTAGGAGTTCGATTTCATCTTGAATAAAAAATGCCAACTGCGTGACTTCAGTAGGTGGAAAGTCACGCGTTGGCAAGGGGAAAAACTCGAACACCGGATTGCCAGCGGCCGCATCGACGGTACCCCCATCCCGNAACGATTCATTATCAGTTTCGTAATAGTCAACGCCGTAAATTAGAAGGTGACTTGTTTTACCGACAGAAAATAATTTGTCTGCTTGAGCAATAGCTCCATTGATTTCCTGGTCAAATATGGATTCACGCGTTCTGATTTGATTGATTCTGCTAGGCGGCGTTCGCAACTCTGTCGTAACTTGGGTTGTCTCAGATTCTTGCGAGTAAACAGTAATTGATGCTCGATCAAACAATGTAAAATCGCCGTCGTAGCTATAGTTTATAGAATATCTGTCACGTTGCTTTTCATCGTCTGCATCGCGAGTGTTGACTAATGTTCCGCGACTTATCGTGCCGTAATCAGAAAAAACCTTGGTTTCAGTTGTGTTTTCATAGCTATCGATACTAAAAGTTAGGTTATGACTATCCGCAATATTCCAGGAGAGCTTCGCCACAATATTATTCACATCCACCGATTGAGGATCAGCTTCTTCTCGACTAGGACCGAACCCCGAAATACCCCCNGCCGTCTCTGTCTCGTCTCCACGACGGGCGGTGTACAATAACAGGAGGGATGTTCTGTTATTGCCAGCCGCCGCCGTGAAGGTACCAACGGTACTCGAGTCCACACTGGAGTAACCAGCCTTTACTCCAATGTGCGTATTGTTGTCTTTAAGATAATCGCGTGGAGATTTGGTCGTAAAAGCAACCACTCCTCCCAAGGCATCGCTACCGTAAAGAGACGAAATAGGACCTCTAGCTATTTCCGCCCTCGCAAGAGAATCGACATCTACATAATCTCGTCGGGCAGACAGAAAGGGTCCGAAAGAAAACTCATCAGCGACCCGTATTCCATCAACGATCGTCAACACGCGGTTGCCTTCTATCCCGCGGATATTAAAACCTCCCAAGCCAAAGCGACTGCCAGTCCCGGATACAGCGACACCCGGTTCAAAACGAATCAAATCTGCGATATCACGAGCCATCTCTTCTTCAATTTGAGCAGCATCAATAACACTTACGGTCGCAGCGACTTGATCCAGNGAGCGCTCTGTCCGAGATCCGACGACAGTGATTATCTCTTCTATCTCGCCGGAGTTCGCCAAAGGAGCGATCAAACTGAGGCCGATAATTAGTGTAGAAGCAGCTCTAAATTTCATAAGTATTTCCGCTGAAATAAATTCAGAGCGCGAGAGTATTCTATTTCTCTCCTAAATGCAAATACGAATCATTATTATTNGTATTATCATAATACTGTATGTTTTCATCAGAGTCTTGTCCTCTCTGAATTGGTCTGTGTTTTATGCAAGACCGAGTTTCGGATTAATAAAGCGCTGTATGACAACTGCTCTTCGAATTCGATATGCTGGCCATGANTTTTCAGNAGCACAGTGTGGGAAATGACATCCACGGTNGATATAACATCGGACAACCCTCGCGGAGGCCTTAACCTTCATTTCGATCTAATTTCTGATACAAACCTTCAGAAAAGCGAATCCTGGTTGGTCGCTGGACGCACTCTCCAATTCTTTAATCTTGGGCCTCATGCAGAGTTAAATATTGAAGCTGGTTGTCATTACCTGAAAGTTGTAATTGGTAAGTTAGAAAACTTAAATCTTTCCTGTTTTGCTCCACCATTCTCTCGTCGCAAGACTTGCTTTGATGGCGGTCTAGTTGTCGCCGGTGATAAAGGCGCNCTCTTCGCACTCGTATCTGAAACCAACGACACGCCNGAAAAAATTAGATCTATAGATCAAATNCAGTTCAACGGCCCCNACGCAAATTTTCTGGGATGGCAATCNTTTGCCGATAAATTCGGCACCTTTACCGACTGGTTCGATGGCCAAGACTGCTATATGGCAGATGGCATTCATCTACTAGATCAATCTGGAGCCGAGATTGTGTATNTCAATTTTTGGGCTTGCGGAAAAGGAGTGGATTTATCGACGCATAACCACGCCAATGACCCCAGCCCACTGGCGCCAGCCTTTGCAGAAGTTCATTGGGTAATTGATGCAGGTACAAACACGTCGGGCATGTTTCGGACAGAGGAACCAGATCATCCAAAACGAATTAGACAATATCTGTCTCGAGGCGAGGANCACGGNCCCTATTTTNAAATCGACGNGAAAAAGAGGTCGGCCAATGCTAAGAGAAAATGGNGCTGTGATGTATGGNTGGCATGGNTGGNAAGNNGGTNCGGANNNNCTNCCAGATCANGCTTANGACTTNGTCNNNGCNTTCGANATTAATCCAGATTTCGCAGAACTCTGAGTACAACCAAAGCATTCCGATTGTCCGCGATTCATTGCTAGATCATAGTTGTTCTGAGAGAACACCCCGGAGAAAAACCCAAAAGCCATACGTAAAACGGAAACCTTGTATCTTTGTAGCCACGTAAAGCACC
>NZNP01000080.1 GCA_002694945.1 Gammaproteobacteria bacterium | reverse complement strand
AACTTATCAGACGGTTGACGACTTTCCACATCGATCGTGTCATACCGCACGCCAAGTAGCGCGCTAAAACCATTGTTCCAGGTAAAATCACCCATCAGCGCGAAACCAAGATCTGTGTACTCACCGATGTAATACTCGGTGTAATCGTCATCGATCGAAGTAGCAAGCACCCTTTTATCTAGAGCCGTTGACGCTTTTGTAAGATCCCTACGGTCAAAATACTCATTGGTGTAATCATCGGCATGTTCGAAGTCCGTGTGACGTATAGAAGGAGAAATCTGCACAGTTGCAGTCATATTTTCCATAACGAACTCTTTTGAAATTACCAACTTATCTTCAACAACCCAGGTTTCGTGGAATTGCGAAAAGCCGTAGGCATTTTCATTGAGATTATCGTACTCCTCATAAAAAAGCTGGTTTTTCCATTGCCAACCACTGTCAGTTTCAACGATCACGTCAAAATAGAGGGTCGTGACTGTATTTTCCAAAGTATCCTCTGGAGCAACAAGGACATCACTACCATCTATCGTACTAATACCTGGATTCACTAGATTCAATGCAGAGAAATCACCTATGAGGATTGAAAGATAATCTGCGTCATCCTGAGCATTTGGCTCGAGAGCGAAATTATCGCCAAGGAAGTCGAACCGGAAGGGGTTAAGATCCGTGAACCCATCTCCATTCGTATCAAATTCCTGGTGAGAAATCCTACCGTCACCATTCGTGTCTAACGGCTTCGCCGCGCCCGTTACATAGATACCATGATCGACAAGGTCTTGAGTCACACGATTCCAACCAGCGACCTGATTACCCTCGTATTCGTGCCACATCCCTCCGAATTGGAGCCTAACATTATCTGTTAGATCCATATCGAATGATGCTTGGAAGAGATTTTGCTCAACGCCAGTATTATCGTAATAACTTCCTGAGTCCTCAATCTCTCCATAGATATAAAAACCAAACTCCTGGCCACCAATCTCTCCTGGACCACCGACTTCTGCAGTCACGATGGATTTGTCCCAACTTCCAGTCGTGAATGACATTCTTCCTTCGGTTTCTGGAATGAATTGTCCCGTCTCTTCAATTCGCGCAGATTTTGGATTGAAGTTTAGGTAGCCCCCGATTTTAGATGGCCCATAAATTGGAGAAGCGGGCCCTCTCACTACATCTACCCGATCAGAAGCTCCGATCGGCGTCGGATAATTGCCCGGGTTGTCTAATCGTCTTACTCCCCTGAAGTAGGTTTCCCCAGGCGTGCCTCTAACATCTAGCCCGCCAGCGACGCCGAAGAAAGACTGCGTAAAACTACCTGGTGCTACGGCAATAAGTTCGTCGATATCCTGCATGTTGAAACGCTCCATCATCTCCTCAGAGATAGTGGACGCTGATCGCGGTGTTTCTAAGAGTGACTTGTTGAAGCCAAAAACCGACTGGACATTTTCTCCCGGTAAGCTACCAAGGTCTCCCTTGACAACAATCTCTTCCATCTCAGCATTAGCGGTTCCAGCGATGCTGAATGCCAGTATACTGGAAGCAAATAGGCTTTTAGATAAGCCCAACTTTTTAAGATACATTCAATTGTCTCCCCGACTTAAATTAAAAATGTAGTGTTTCTTAATGTTCTAGACAAAGGTTCGAATACTTCACAACCCGTCTCTAGGAGAGCAATAACCATGCCTATTTGAACAGTTTCCCGGCGTTACTGAGACAAAAGGACTAGACGCTTTCCGCAACTATAGTGTCTCAAATTCCGAGGGGATTTTGCACCCTCAAGGAGCACAAATATCATACTGACGGCAAATAAAGCCCCGTTTCGGTGCAATCCTTAAATCTCCTACCCCAACTGCATCTGAACGGACTTTCTCCTCGAAAACAAAAATATTCGAACGATACCTTTTCAGTAGCTCTTCCTTTGTCTCCGAATCCAGGAAAGCGTACTTGAGAGAGTTCTCACTTAGGAGCTTTATCTCGTTCCAGGATAGGTTGAATTCTTTAACCGCAACAAAAAACTCGTCGGTCATCGTAGAGTCCCACATGCCGCGGTCATCAGTCGAAAGAGCCACAGGAATACCGGTCCTGAGGTATTCGGGAAACGGATGCTCGCTGTAGTCCGAGACATATTCCAACAACAAATTGCTGATCAAATTAATCTCAACCAAGTAAGGTCCATGGCGCATCAGCCTCATCGTATCAGGATCAGTAATTAGGTTTATTCCGTGTCCGATTCGATCAGCTCCTAGCAACAAAGTATCACGTACATGCGAGTTAGGTTCGTCTACTTCTCCACCGTGAATGGAAAGATGAACATTTCCATATTTGTGCCGGAGTTCTCTGAAAGTAGGGAGAAATCTTAGAGGATAGCCCTTATCATCATCCTCCCTACCGACCATATTTACTGCTACCCAGGGTTTATTGGCGGTGACAAACTTATATGCCTCTATTAGCTGTTCTTCTGCTGTGGGCAGCATGCGAAGAATGGATAATTGAAAACGCCAAGTCATCCCAGTTTCTTTAAAATCAGGCTCATCTAGAGCGTCACGTAATAGCTGTGCCGCATCGGAGCTTCCGATTTGAGTACCATCTGGTTTTACCCATCCAGCGACAGGGACCTGTGGCTCGGCATAAAGTAAACCTTCGTCGGCTAGGTGTTGCAGATTCTTTAAGGAAATACCCTTCATGATATAGGGATCAGTTAGGAGATCCCCGAGACGCTGCCAATGTCTCTCAAAAAATTCATTTCGACCCTCGTGCTTCTTGTCCAACCGAATAGCATTTGACCAATCCTCAAGCTGTCGATCATTCATCTCGGCTAACGGCAGATATTCAGATTTCTCACATTCAGAAAGCTTCTCCCAGTTATTTTCTGAAATGTTTCGGTAGTGGATTAGATATTGGTCAAAGCCGATATCACCATATCGACGACAGTTATTGATTGCGACCTTCGTAAAATAAAGGTATCCAAACTCACTCGATGCGATCGCCAATTCATACCAGTCCTCCGAGAATATCGAACCAGTTAGGTGATGATGCAAATCACCCCCCTTGGGCATCTCGTAAAGGAACTGGTGCAATTCCGCGTCACTACTGTTCCGCTTGAACTCCTCAAACCAGTCCCCGCGTAACTCAACGCAGCAAAAGCAGAGCCCAATTAAAATAGCAACTTTTTTCAAGCTTTACTCCTTGGCACGAAATCCATTCATTCTAGACAATTGCAACAATACCGTGAACCAATGACATTCAAATCGTTCTATGGGATGAAGTACAATAAATGCATGACAGAATATCCAAGAGACATGGTGGGCTACGGCTCAAAACCCCCGGAAGCGAACTGGCCTGGCGGCGCCAGACTAGCTCTGCAGTTCGTGATCAATTACGAGGAAGGCGGAGAAAACAATGTCCTCCACGGAGACCCTGCGTCTGAGACCTTTCTTTCTGAGATCATTGGCGCGGCCGCCTTCAATGCACGGCATATGAGCATGGAATCCCTATACGAGTACGGCAGCCGCGCAGGCTTCTGGCGATTACATCGTCTCTTCCAGCGTTTTAACATACCGGTTACTGTCTATGGAGTTGCCATGGCATTGCAACGTAATCCAGAAGCAGTGCACGCCATGCTCGAAGCAAACTGGGAGATAGCCTCACATGGATATCGTTGGATTAACTATCAGGAGATCCCGGAGGATGTAGAAAGAGAACACATGGCGCGCGCGATAGAAATTCACGAACAACTAACCGGGGCAAAACCTCTTGGCTGGTACTCAGGGCGCGACAGCCCCAATACGCGCAGACTGCTGCTGGAATGGGAGCACTTCCTTTACGACAGTGACTCCTACGCCGACGACCTACCATACTGGCACTCTGTGGGGGATCGCCTTCATTTGATTATTCCATACACACTCGACATCAATGACATGCGTTTCGCCAGCGCTCAAGGATTTAATGCTGGCGATCAGTTTTTCAACTACCTTAAAGACAGCTTTGACACTCTCTATGAAGAAGGAGGCCGCATGATGAATGTAGGGCTGCACTGCCGTATAGCAGGTCGCCCGGGTCGAACCGCTGCATTAGCCCGTTTTCTAGATTACGTAGCCGAACGGCCAGACGTCTGGGTCTGTCGCCGCATTGACATTGCTAATCACTGGTATCAGCAGCATGGACCTGGCGCGGCACAATAAGCTCAAGCAAAATTGCACACATAGCACCGGTAGAGACAGGGAACTGAAGGATAGTTACCACGCCTGACGGCAAAACCGAGACCCATTGAATCGAAGTAGAAATGCCGTAACCGAAAAGTATAGCTAATCCGACGACAAGATAGTCTCGCTGTTTTGCCTGATTACCTTGAACGACTCTGAAACCCGAAAGCACCACCAGCATGAACATAAGCAAGGTTCCTCCATACACCACAACCGAAGGGATGGTTTGGAACAATCTTGCGATCAAGGGAGATATACCCAAGAGAACCAGAAAAATCGCGACGTAAGAACCTACAAAGCGACTGGCAACACCAGTCAAACGAATTACGCCATTATTCTGAGAGAAGGTTGTGCTCGGGAACGTGCTGAGTATTGACGCAATCATAGAAGCAAAAGCACCAGCCATAATGCCACCACGCATTCTGCTCCAATAACTTTCTCCCTCAGTCGACAAACCAGAAAGATTAGCGGTCGCGGTGATATCTCCAACTGACTCCATAGCAGAAACTAAATAGATCGGCATCAAGATGGCGATAATCTGTAGATCGACACCCAAAGGATATCTACCTATTTCAGGGATGAAAATTACAGATTCCAGATGAACATCCGAAAAATCTACTAGGCCCATGAAAGAAGCGACTGCAACCCCGATTGCAAGACCTAGGGTAATACTGCTCAGCCTCAGCCAGGCTAAGCGTTGTAGGGAGAGAAATAGAATAATGATAAAAACCAAGAACGCCAGCAGCAGCATTTTCAAGCCATCGCCAGCGAGACCTCCAGCCGACAAAAATTCACGCTGCAGACCTGAAAGAGTCGTGAAAACCAGAGATAGACCAAGCAATATAATGGTCGCTCCCGCAACATTGTTTGTAATAACGTTCCTCAAGTGCTTGATGTAAACTGATAGTCCCATTACCACCAGGCCGCAAACTACACTTGAGCCAAAAATCACGCCCAGTGCATCACTGGATGACATGTCTAGCACCAGCTTTTCATATGAGAAAATCAATGGTCCAATAAAAGCAAAACTTGTACCCTGAACGCTCAACAAACCAGTACCGAGCGGACCTAGACGATTAACTTGAACCAACGTTGCAAAACCTGACACGACCAGTGCCGCAGCAATAACGTAGGTTGTGTCGGCCGCGTCCAAGCCCATTCCAAGGGCTACGATCAGTGGTGCTGTTAAAATACCCCCAAACATAGCAAGCACATGTTGTAACCCAGCAAAACTAGCAGCGGCTACACTTGGACGGTCGTCAAGCTTATAAAGCAAAGGGGTTTGCTTAGAATCTTCGGTCATGAATTAAATCGATTTTCTCTGAGTAGACGTCCCGCAATTTATCAAACATGCTTTGCGTGTAAAGTGATAATATAAACTTTTGATCTTGCAGCATCGGACCAATGAAAGAATTTATTGAAAAGATGCCTAAGGCTGAACTTCATGTTCATCTTGAGGGCACTCTTGAACCCGAGCATATTTTTAGCTTAGCTCAACGTAACAACATCGAACTCGACTACTCGACACCAGAGGAAGTGATAGCTGCATACGATTTCCACGACCTCCCCTCATTCCTCACGATCTATTACGCTGCGATGAATGTTCTACGAACTGAACAAGATTTCTACGAACTGGCGTATCACTACTTCGAAAGAGCCAAGGCTGACAACATAATCTATGTTGAGCCTTTTTTCGATCCTCAGGCGCACACATCAAGGGGAATAGACTTCGAAACGATTATTGGCGGTATTAAACGTGCGCAGGAAGATGCTGAGGTCAAGTTAGGCATCGAATCGAATCTGATCATGTGCTTTCTAAGGGATATGAGCGCAGATTCGGCGATGGAACATCTCGAGATGAGTCTTCCGTTCAAAGACCACATCATCGGAGTCGGACTCGATTCCGATGAAAAAAATAACCCTCCAGAGAAGTTTGCTGAAGTATTCGCGCACGCGCGCGCTGAAGGGTACAAACTAACAATGCACTGTGACGTGAATCAAGAAGATATTTTAGGGCACATTCGTGAATGTCTTGATTTGATTAATGTAGACCGAATCGACCACGGAGTTAACTGTTTGGAGGATGACGGCCTAGTCCAGGAAATCGTGAGCCGGGAGCTCGGTCTAACGATCTGTCCAGTTTCGAACCGGTTCGTCGTCCAGTCGCTGACCAGCGCCGAAATTAAAAAAATGCTTGATCAAGGCATCAAGGCCACCATTAATTCAGACGACCCGGCTTATTTTCGTGCTTACCTAAATGACAATTTTATTGCTCTTGCCGAAGAAGGCAAATTCACGAAAGAGGACATCGTTCAGTTGTCGCGCAATGCTTTTGACATTGCCTGGCTTCCTGATAGTCGCCGCCAAAACTATATTGATCTACTTAATGAGTTCAATTCCAACTGAAAACTAGCTTAAAGAAACAAGAATTTACCCAAAAATATAAGGGCAACAACATAAGCGGCCAAAGGGCATTCTGAGGCTCGGCCGCTCATCAACTTCACGGCAACGTAGGTTACGAATCCAAGCCCAATACCATCCGCAATCGAAAAAGACAGCGGCATTGCTAACGCGCAAATAACAGCGGGCGCGCTCTCAGTTAAGTCTTCCCAATCTAGATCGGCCAAACTCCTAGCCATAATACAGGCGACAAACAACAAAGCCGCAGCAGTCGCGAACGGCGGGATGGTCTGAGCCAAAGGCGCAAAAAATAAACACAGTAAAAAAAGGCAGGCAACCGTAACGGCAACCAGTCCAGTTCGGCCTCCAGACTCTACACCTGCTGCACTTTCTATATAGGAAGTAGTTGAGGACGTGCCTGCTAGACCGCCGATGACGGTTGCAGAAGAATCAGCCAAGAGCGCTTTGTTTAGGCGCGGCAATTTACCGTCCTTGTCAAGCAGATCAGCTCTGTTGGCCACGCCAACCAGGGTACCTGCAGTATCGAAGACATCAACTAGCAGCATAGTCAGAATGACTGTGACCATAGAAATATCAAGCACCGCGAGAAGATCAAACTTGAAAAAAACAGGAGCCATCGAGGGCGGAGTGGAAACAACTCCTTGATATTCACTGACACCGCTGATTAATCCAATAAGCGTAGCAACCAACATTCCAATGATTACGGCACCGGTGATACCTCTCGCCGTTAGCGCCGCAATAAACGCAAAAGCAGCCAGACAGATAAATGCGGCAGGATTATGCAAATCACCCAGGGCCACAAATGTCGCCGAGTTCGCATCAACTACGCCCGCATTCTTCAGAGCTATAAAACCCAGAAACAATCCAATGCCCGCCGATATACCGAGCTTCAAATTCTTGGGAATGGCATTGATCAACCACTCTCTAACAGGCAGCAGACTTAAGATTACGAATAGGACCCCGGAAACGAGAACTGCCGCCAAGGCGGCTTCCCAGGTATATCCGAGTCCGAGAACGACACCATAGGTAAAGAAAGCGTTCTGACCCATCCCTGGCGCTTGAGCAATCGGATAGTTGGCCCACAATCCCATGATCAATGTACCCGCTGCAGCCGCTAGGCAAGTCGCTACAAATACTGCGCCAAAGTCCATACCCGCATCACTCAGGATTGCTGGATTGACCACTGTGATATAAACCATCGAGAGGAAAGTAGTCACACCAGCGAGAATCTCGGTTCGCAAGTCAGTCCCCTGTTCCTTTAATCGAAAATAACGTTCAACAAGCTGGTACAAAACGTACTCCTAGATATCACTGTGGTCTTTACGATGACAAATACTGATGTGCAATGCTACTCTGGAATGATGGATAAGCACTTTATTTCAGCCGAAGAACTGCTCACTGACTCCTTTCGCCTTGCTGACCAAATTTTTCGTTCTGGCTTTCGTCCGCATTTTATTGTGGGTGTCTGGCGAGGCGGTGCACCAGTTGGCATCGCGGTACAGGAGTACCTAGACTATATGGGCGTCGAAACAGACCACATAGCGATTAGAACATCTTCTTATTACGGCATTAATCAACAAGACAAAGAGGTCCGCGTTCATGGACTGAATTACATCATCGACCACGTCAACTCCGACGACGAATTATTGCTCGTGGATGATGTTTTCGATTCTGGACGCAGCGTCATTGCAATTCTTGACGAGCTAAAACTAAAGACACGCGCAAATCTGCCCGAAACGATTAAAATCGCGACGCCCTACTACAAGCCTGACAGAAATACGACAGAGATTATTCCAGATTACTACGTGCATGAGACTGACCGGTGGCTGGTATTCCCACACGAATTAGCCGGCCTGAGCTCAGAGGAAATCGCGTACGCCAAACCGGCAGTTCATGAATTGATTAGAGAGCAAAAAAGTAGTCGTTGATACCTAACTGAATGTTACCAATAGCAGACCTACAATCAGCCGAGGGATTCGGGCAGGTCGCGGCCTCCCTGCAAACATCGGGCTTTGCTGTCATGGTAGGGCATGGAATTGAGGCACGAGCCTTTCAACAGCTCTACGAAAGCTGGAACCAATTTTTCACAAAAGCCGACAAAAAGTCCTTTACGGCAGATTCCACTTCTCAATCCGGTTATTTTTCCATACAAAACGCTGAGAGAGCGGTTGCTGCCAAGGAACAGGATCTTAAAGAATATTTTCAGTACTGGCCTGGCACGACAATACCCACGCCACAAAAACAATTAACTCTGCAAATCTATGACCAGATGTTCGACATTGCACAGAGAATCCTGACCGCGTTACAGGACCACCTGCCAGCCAGAATGTGGACACGTCTAGAGAGCCCGCTTGCTGAATGCTTATCGCGCGAGGATACAATGATCAGGCTTCTTTACTATCCTCCTTTATCTGGCAATGAACCGGCTGACGCGATGCGAGCGGCTCCTCACGAGGACATCAATTTTATTACCTTGTTGCCCGCAGCTAGTCAGCAGGGACTAGAAATCAAACCTAAGCGAAGTGACTGGCAACAAGTCGAAACATCTAGCGATTCAATCGTCGTCAACATCGGCGATATGCTAAAGGAATTGACCGATCACGAGCTGCCGTCGACAACGCATCGAGTCGTAAACCCCGCGAAGGAAGCTCGGCAGATGGCAAGAATTTCGGCGCCTCTGTTCTGCCATCCCGACCCATCGCTTCGGCTTTCACCTGAATACACAGCAGGTGACTACTTGCGGGACAGGATCAACGAGATCAACGCACAGACGATGAAAATCAATTGAAAATCATATTTGACACGGATCCCGGTATTGATGACGCAATGGCTCTTCTTTACCTCAGTGCATTACCGGACATAGAGCTTATCGGTATTACAACTATTCATGGCAACGCATCGATTGAAGATTGCACTAGGAATGCACTCTACCTCTGCGAGCATTACAGCATCAAAGCTCCTGTTTTTCAGGGAGAAGCGACTAGCTTTAGTAGCATTGCACCAGAGAAATACCCTGACTTTGTGCATGGAGCCGATGGATTAGGTAACACTAATCGATCCCCTTCTTCTAAGGTCTTGGATGAGATGAGTGCAGTGGATTTTCTAATAAAGAGCCTAAAAGATTACCCAGGAGAGATCACGATTCTCGCCGTGGGTCGGTTAACTAACCTAGCGAAAGCATTAGAAAAAGAACCCGAGCTCCAGGAGCTTGCCAATGAAATTATTTTTATGGGAGGGACAATCGAGGCTAAAGGCAACGTCAGCGCATGGGCGGAAGCAAATATTTTTGGCGACCCTGAGGCAGCCGCTATCGTTTTTAGCAGTCGACTGAAGCTTACAATGGTCGGCCTTGACGTAACCAATTCCGCCAGAATGACGCTGCCCTTCGTCGAATCACTCGTACCCGGAAACGATGAAATCTCGACATTTCTAGTCGCGATAAATCAATATTATGCAGACTTTTACAGAGAAACGGAGGGAACTGACGATTTCCCCATTCACGACTCATCTGCGGTCGCTTACCTGCACGACCCTAGTATTTTCGAAACTAAAAGCGGCAATCTTCGCTGTATACTCGAGGGCAAAGAGAGAGGACGAACGGTATTTCAGGAAGATCGAAACGGAATTCACAAGGTCTGCATGAAAATCAATCCCGAGCAGCTATTGCGTAATTACGCCGCCCAGACAAAGTCGAAATACAATCCTCACGAGGCTGGCACTCCGCGCCGGTGACTGGCTTCGATTCGCTTCTGAATATATTCACCAGCGGTAATGATAGGTGAAGCTTCACTTTTTCGATGATCCAGACAACTATCAAGCACTTGAATCGGAGTGGCAGAATCGGGATCCACGAACATAGCGATAGAAAACCGCGCATTATGACCAACTTTAGACTTGACCCGATGCGGCGTGGATCGAAAGCGACCATTTGTCCAGCGCTCCATCAAATCACCAGTATTGATCAAAATTGTGTCCGCTTCAGGTTCTGCTGCCTGCCAACGCCCGTCGGAATCACGAATCTCTAATCCACCCACACCGTTCTGAAACAATAACGTCAGCATTCCATAATCAGTATGAGCCCCGGCACCAAGCTGGCTGGGAGCAACCGAGTACGAAGTATCAGCAGGATAATAAAGCAATCTGAGGGAAACATTCTCCCCTTGATGTTTTTGAACGAAATAGTCCGGCTCTAGGGATAAAGCTTTAGCACAAACTCTCTGGACGCGATAAGCACTTTCTAGGCAGATCTGATAAAAGTCAATCATCGTCTCCCTAAACAAATCATTCGGCCAACGTCGATCCGCCGGATCATGGTTTAGCAGATTCCGCATCGTAAAGGTTTCTTTAATGTCCGCTGGCGCAGTCGGATCAAGGTGTTCGATTCCGACCTCTTGAAATCCAAAATTTTCACCAGCAGCGGCATAGGAAGATAGCTTCTTCATACTAAGCTCCTGGGAGAAAAACCACTCCGCTACTTTAAAGGTTCTTTCTATGTCGCTTTGATCAATACCAAGATTTTGGATCCCCATAAAACCCTCTGACGTGAGGGCCGAGGCAACTTGCTCAGCAAGCGACGCGATTGAGGCGGCATGTGATTCATCGTAATGACGGAAATCAATGATTGGTATCACACGTCCTACCCTCCAACTTCACTCTGAATTTCCTGTTCCAGCCAATAGATGACCTGTTCTCTCTCAATTTGAGTCATACCCGTGACGTTACCCAGCGGCATATAGCCTGTACTAATAGCGGTTAAAATCTGGCTAGCGGATTTTCGATAAATCGCAGGATCGTCCATCAGAACTCCGGCTGGCGGAGCGACAAAACCCGGATGCGTTGGCTCAGCTGCGTGACAAACCTGACAGTGGACTTTAAAGATTCTATGCACTTCAGTTACATCAACCGGGTTTGAAAATACTATCTCTCTTGGACTTTCTTCAAACGGCTTAAACTGTTCGTAAGCCAGCCACGTTGCCAAGCCAAGGAATGCAGCGATTGAAAAAATAAGAATTCGATAGTCAATGATGCCGCGGTGACGAAGGTTAAAGAAATGCCTCGCGTAAGCTACGATCGCAAGTATTGAGATCAGAATCAGCCAGTTGTGAGGATGACCGTAAATGAATGGCGCATGGTTACTAACCATACAGAACAACACTGGCAGCGTGAAATAGTTGTTATGCGTCGACCTTTGCTTCGCTAAAGCTGCCCCCCGAGCATCAGGCTCTCTGCCATTTTGTACGGCATCAACGAACCGTTTTTGTGTTGGGATGATACCTAGAAAAACATTGCCCGCCATGATTGTTCCCAGAAGCGCCCCAACATGTAGGAAGGACGCACGATCCGAAAACAGTTTGGTCGACAGCCAGCACTGCAAAGCAACGAAAACGATCAATATCAACGCAAACAGCCTTGAGTAGTGTCTAAGAGGAGACCTAATCAAACCCTCATAAATAAAAACACCCGATGTGATAAAGACCACACTTCCAAGCACCGCGGCAATTGGATCCTGCAGCCATTTCCCCGGCCCGACTAGGTAAGTCGTAGCCTGAAAATAATAGACAGCTATCATCAAGAGGGTGCCAGTTATCCAGGTGCTATACGCTTCCCACTTTGACCAATGAAGCAACCGCGGCCACACAGGTGGCGCAAGCTCATACTTTCTGAAATTGTAGATTCCACCTCCATGAATCGACCATAGAGAACCTTTTACACCACTTTCCTTGTCCTCGTCTTCAGGTTCTTCGAGGCTGTTATCCAACCAGATGAAATGCAGCGACGCGCCGACCCAGGCGATACCAGCAATCAGATGTAACCAACGCATTAAAATGCTAAGCCACTCGGTCAGATAAATTTCAATCATTTCGTCGCCCTACTGTGACACCATTAACGATGGTTTCGGCAACTAATGTTTCGTCCGCCATGGTCATGTAAACAAACAATTCCTCTTCGATAGAGCGCGCTAAACCGACCCGCCGAGCCATGATGCTTTCGGGCTTAGGCTTAAGAAGCACTAGGTCAGCTTCTTTGCCTTTTGCAAGATTACCAATCAAAGAATCCAGACCGAGCAATTCAGCGTTACCTAGAGTTGCCATCGCAAACGCCTCCATAGCACTGAGGGAATATCCTCTCAACTGACACACTTTAAATGCATCACCTAACGTCCTAAACATTGAAAGACTAGTTCCTCCTCCAACGTCGCTTGCGATTCCCACCATAGCGCCCGCTTCACGCAATACCTTTAGATCAATCAACCCGCTGCCAAGAAACAGATTAGACGATGGGCAAAAAGCCACTCTTCCGCCTTTAGTTGCTAAAAGTGATATTTCTGCTTCACTCAAGTGCAGGCAATGGCCAAAAACACTCCTCTCGGTGAGCAGACCAAAGCGGTCGTAGACACTCAGGTAATCAGTAATGTCAGGGTATAACTCGGAAACTTTCCTGATTTCTTCGTGGTTCTCTGACAGATGTGTCTGAATCCAGGTGTCAGGGTAGGCTTTATGCAGGCGACCTGCAGATGCAAGCTGCTCCGGCGATGATGTGACAGCAAATCTAGGTGTTATTGCATACCCCAACCGACCTTTACCATGCCAGTCTTTGATCAGCCTAGCGCTGGCCTCCTCACCACCTTTAGCGTCATCACAGAGGTTCGCCGGCGCTAGCCGATCCATAAGCACCTTGCCCCCGATCATACGCATCTGGCGTTGATACGCTGCAGCAAAGAAACGGTCCGTAGCTGCTTCATGACTAGTGACATAAACCATTGCCGTGGTTGTACCAGCTGCGATAAGTCCGTCAAGAAAATCATGTGCGGACTGTTCCGCGTAAAAAGGATCAGAGTAACGACTTTCAGCGGGAAACGTATATTTATCTAGCCAGTCCAGTAACTGTCCGCTGTATGAAGCAATGACGTCAATTTGCGGGGAATGAACATGTGTGTCGATCAGTCCAGGAATTAACAGCATATCGCGACGATCTTCGCACTGAGAAAGATCCAGCCCATCGCGTTGCCCCTGACCAGCGTCAACAATCTCTTTGATTAGGCCCGATTCAACAATAATCACGCCGTCTTCAAGATATTTCCACCTGAGCGTGCCTGTCGACTCAACATGCAATAGTCGCGCACGAATCGCTCTCATTAACTACCCCGATACGTCGAGTAACCAAATGGGCTAAGCAGCAGCGGCACATGATAATGCTGACTCACTTCGTTAATACGAAAAGAGATCTGCACATCATCGTAAAAACTCTGTTGGTCCCAGCCGGCAAACCAAGGTTCTACGTCAAATATCAATCGGTACGGGCCTGCATTGAGAGCAAACTCCCTATCCCAAGCAGAAACTCGACCATCCTTATTGGTAAGTCCTTCGGCAATAAGCTCATCATTGAAATTTAGGAGAACCCGGACACCGGCAGCCGGCTGCCCCCTTACTAAATCCAACACATGAGTCGTTATCAGCGCTCCCGACATAATCATTCCTCTATCAATTGCTTTAGTCGTAACGTCATGATGGCGCCTTGCTCTCGCGATCCGTTAGCCAACTCAGCTGCCCTGCTGTTTGGCAACCGGGCCTTGACCATTTCCAGCATTTCTCCGGCACTCTTTCCCGATGCGCAGACGATAAAGATAAAGCCGTGGCGCTCTAGGTAAGCTTCGTTCATATCTTTGAGTTCGGCGAGCGTTTCGTCAGGTGCCGACAACACCTGCCCTTGCTCTGCATGAGCCCTTTCAGCGTAGCGATTTCGTAAAGCTTCGAGGTCCCCGATCTGGGGATGACCCGAAAATGCTTCAAGAATTTCTTCCTCTCCAGCAGCCTCCCAGATTAATGCTGCCTCGCGTAGCAAAGACTCAAGATCACTAAAAGGCGCGCATTTGGCGAGCCGACCCGCCCACCCAAGGCAATTGCAACACCCCAGCAAGCAGCTTAACCGCTCGTCATTATCCAGCGAATTAAATTCATCAAGCTTCATCGCCGAAAAACCTGCTGAATTTCTTTCCAAGAGAGTTCTGGTTTAACTTCGCTGAAGGCGATTCGATCAAGTGAAAGAATCTCCGCAGCGATACTAACTGCAATTTCCATAGGCAACTTACCTTTGACGTCTGGCAATCCTATGGGGCAGCGGCACCGCAGCTGTTCGTCGCCAGACACTCCGTCTTTCTTAAGCCGTTGAAAAAATCGTTTTGCTTTTGTTGTAGAGCCAATCAAACCTACGTAATCAATGTCCGTTTCAGTAAGCAGGGCATACAACAGACGATAGTCCAACGCGTGGTCGTGGGTCACAACAATGCACCTATGTGCGTCAGTCAGAGACGGAATATATTCCACTGGGTCCTGCAAATAAATTTTACTGACGTTAGCAGGCAAGTCATTTGGGAATAATTCTGCTCGGTTGTCGAGCCAATCGATCCTCGAATCACACTGTGACAATACCTGTACCAGAGCTCCGCCAACGTGTCCCGCACCGAATACTGCCAGTCGCATGGCTGTCTCTGGGAAAGATTCGATCAGTACGGAGACACTACCGCCGCAACACTGACCAGCTTTCGTCGCAAGTGGGAAATGCTCGATTTTCTGATCGGGAACTCTCAGGTCGAGCATGCCGCGGGCTTTTTCTGTGACTAACAACTCCAACTGGCCTCCGCCAATGGAATCAAAAGTAGCTTCTTTAGTGACAACCATTTTTGCGTTCGCCCCACGCGGAGTGGAGCCCGTTGTACTTAGGACTGTGGCTACTGCGAACGGTGAGGCTTTGCTATGACAAGCAGAAACAGCCTGTTGCCAGTTCATTATGTTTTCTCCTCGCAGGCTTTAGCTCTTTGTAATGCACGATAAACTGCTTCAGGTGTTGCAGGCGCATCCAGCGGTATACTTATCTGGTAGCCCGTTAAACTAGCGACAGCATCACGTAAGGCACACCAAACGGATAACGCTAGCATCAAAGGAGGTTCACCGACAGCTTTCGAACGGTATACTGTTTCCTGATGATTAGCTTCATCAAAAAGACTTACATTAAACTCCAAAGGAACGTCATAGGCCGTTGGGATCTTGTAGTTGGCAGGGCTGTTTGAGATAACTCTCCCCTCAGAGTCCCAGAGCAGCTCTTCTGTGGTCAACCACCCCATACCTTGGACAAAGCCGCCTTCGATCTGACCTATATCTAGCCCAGGATTCAATGATCGTCCAACATCATGCAGAATATCTACTCGTTTCACGCGGTACTCGCCGTTAAGGCTATCAACAATAACCTCAGACACGGCAGCTCCATTGGCAAAATAATAAAACGGTTCGCCGCGCCCGGCTTCCTTGTCGAAAAAGACACCCGGCGTACGATAAAAACCAGTGGCCGTAAGAGAAACTCTGGCTAGGTAAGCTGACTTAATTACCTCGTCAAACGTAAACACCCTATCACCATAAGAGAACCTATCTGCCTCCAACTCTATATCTGACCCGTCAACACCTTCGCGTTCGGCTACAAACTCTATTAATCTTGCTCTTAGTGCTTTTGCAGCTTCGCGAGCAGCCATACCATTGAGGTCAGTACCTGAGGATGCCGCAGTAGGAGAGGTGTTGGGCACTTTATCTGTTCGCGTGGCAGAAATCTGAATACGGTCATAATTCACTCCTAGTGATTCTGCGACAATCTGCGCTACCTTGGTGTTAAGGCCCTGCCCCATCTCAGTCCCACCATGATTGAGATGAATGCTCCCATCGGTGTATATGTGAAGCAATGCACCGGCTTGATTGAGGTGGGTCGCCGTAAACGAGATTCCAAATTTAACGGGCGTCAGAGCTAAGCCTTTCTTCAAGTGCGTTCCGCTGGCATTAAACTCCAGAATCTCTCTGCGACGAGCCTCGTATTCTGAGTCATCAGCTAACTGCTTCATTATTCGGGCTATCTGGTGATGAACGACCCGCTGACCATAGGGCGTGACATCTCGATTAGGGGAATAAAGATTTGCCATTCTGACTGCAAGAGGATCAAGACCTACAGCGCGCGCAATATCGTCCATCATTGCTTCTGCCGCTATCATCCCTTTCGGCCCACCAAAACCACGAAAGGCTGTATTGGAAACCGTATGAGTTAGGCAACGATGGCCTTCGATTAGACTGTTAGCATAGAAATACGCATTGTCAGCATGAAACATGGCACGATCTACAATGCCTTCAGAGAGGTCAGCTGTGCAGCCACATAACCCCGCCAGCTTCATCTCAACTCCCTGTATAACGCCCTGTTTGTCAAAGCCAACCCTGTAACGGTTGTAAAAATCATGGCGCTTTCCTGTCTGGACCATATCATCCTGCCGAGGCATTCGATATTTGACCGGCTTCCCGGTACGAACAGCGAATAGCGCAGCTGTGCAAGCAAGGGCAGCGGCTTGAGATTCCTTGCCACCAAAACCGCCACCCATACGACGAACTTCTGCCTGAACCCGATTAATGTCGACGCCTAAAACAGATGCGACAAGCTTCTGCACTTCGGTGGGATGCTGGCTAGAGGAAATTACGTGAACACCTCCATCTTCAGCCGGGGTAGCCAAACACACCTGTCCCTCAAGATAAAAATGCTCCTGACCTCGCACATACATCTCTGACTCAAGCACATGCTCAGCCATCTCAATAGCGGCCCCTGCATCACCGGTTTTAAACGTTCGCGAGGGCAACACGAAACTATTCGACTCGAGTGCCGACTTAATAGTCAGCAAGGGCTCCAATTCTTGTATTTTNACAACAGCCAGCTTGCAGGCCTGCTTCGCTAATCGCTGACTGATAGCCGCCACTGCAAATAGGGGTTGTCCAACGTAATTGACGACGCCATGAGCGAGAAGCAGATCTCCATGATGGACCGGACTGACGTCACCATTACCAGGGATGTCATCGAACGTTATGACGTCTACGACGCCAGGCGCTCGACGAACCTCTTCCAGGTCTAGTTCAAGAATCTGACCGTGGGCTATGTCAGACTGCCCCGTGGCAACGTAGAGTTGATTTCGAGCCTCAGGAATATCGTCGACATAGAGTGCCGTCCCTGTAACATGCTTGGTTGCCGACTCATGTTCTCGTGTTTTCATAGAGCCTCTGTAACATCTGGCAAACGCTCTCCTGAGAACTCGCGCAGGGCACGCTCAAGCATGACAGAAGCAATTGCAGAGCGATATTCTGCTGATGCCCTGACATCCGACATTGGCGACATCAAAGTAGACACCAAAGTTTTCGACTTCTGGATCATGTCTGCATNGACAACACCTAAAACTTGCTTCTCAAGATCCACCAAACGCAATGGTGTTGCGGCCATTCCACCGTANGCGATCCTGGCGTCGGTTATCTCTCGACCCTTACCNGCAAATCGAAAAGCGCCCATTACAGAGGAAATATCGTCTTCAATNCGCTTAGACGACTTATAAAATCGATGAAAATCCCTAAAGGCCTCTCTTGGCAGCCTGATTGACGAAATATATTCTCCGGGTTGGAGCGAGGTTTTGCGATAGCCCTCGTAGAATGTGACGACATCAGACGTCCTTTTTCCAAAAATACCATTAAAATCAATGACTCCGTCCATCACCATGAGCACCGGCGGGATGTCCGCGATAGGCGACCCATTCGCTAAGTTTCCGCCCACTGTTCCTACATGGCGTATCTGCGGTGAACCTAGACGCCCAAGGAGTTTTAACAATTGTTGTCCTGCCTCGCCAAGTGAATCGCAGAAGTCTTCCTCTAGTATGGCGTAAGGGACGGCTGCGCCAATTCTGATTTGCTCTCCTTCAANTGCCCAGCTAGTTAATTCCGGTACAGCTGATACATCGATAAAGTGGGGCAGGTCTTGGTAGTCTTGGGTGACCTCGAGCATCAGATCTGTACCGCCCGCGACAAGACGTGCATCAGGACGTGCCTCAAGACACCTGTTCAGTTCAGCCAAACTAAAAGGACGGGCGTAGCCTGGCAGCGGTTCAGAAGCGGGCATCCTAGGTGTAGCCAAAGTCTTTTGGTTAGCTTCAACCGCTCGCACGCCTGCATCAATAATAGGTCTGTAGCCGGTGCATCGGCAGAGATTTCCAGATATTGCACGGATCACGTTATCTCGTTTCAAGGAGANCTTCTTCTCCGCCATGGCAACTAAAGACATTACAAACCCGGGAGTACAGAAACCGCATTGAGATGCATGNCAATCAACTAGCGCGCGTTGAACGGGATGCAACTGATCGTCATCGGCGAGGCCCTCTACAGTAATCAAATGATGACTCGCAATCCGTCCAACTGGGGTAATACAAGAATTTATAGTTTGGCACTCACCTTTTTCGTCCTGAAGAATGACGGTGCAGGCGCCGCAATCACCAGAGGCGCAGCCNTCTTTTGTCCCTTTCAGACCCGCTTCCCGAATAACCTCCAGAACGGTTGTGTAGGGAGGCACATCTGTATCGATCAGCTTTGTATTTAGCAAAAAACGCAANNTCTTGACCATNTGGACAGGTTTTGCNGATAATTTAACCGAAATGCGGAAAAATATCACCCGCTGNAGCTAGGAAATGGGCACTATGACAGCAAGACAAAGCAACCCTCGTGACAAGCACCNCACNACCATACTTAAAGCTGCGGAACNGGAATTCGCCCAACATGGTCTTNACGGTGCACGCATGCATGCTATTGCAAATCGCGCCGGATTACCGAAAGCCAATGTCCATTACTACTTCAAAAATAAGGACGGTCTTTATCTCGCAGTACTCGACAACATTATGNCCTCCTGGAATGTCTACTTTAACGACGTAAGCGTCGAGGATGACCCCGCATCAGCACTCGACCGCTTTATCAGAGAAAAGATNAAACTCTCATTTGAGCAACCGACCGCGTCAAGACTATTTGCCAACGAAATGCTGCATGGGGCTCCCTACCTATCCGACTATCTAAAACAGGTTATGCGGCCGTGGGTAAACGAGCGTGCCCAGATTATCCAGAGCTGGATTGATGAAGGAAAAATGCGCAGCACAGATCCTGTTCTTCTGATTTACATGATCTGGGCCACAACGCAGCACTACGCGGATTTTCAGGTACAGGTACTTAGCATTCTCGACCAGCCAGCCTACAATGCTGAACTTAAAGACAAAATCGCTGATTTTCTCAGTAGCACCATCCTGACAGGACTAGGCCTAAGAGCTAAACAAATATGAGAACCTGGATCAAAGACCCAGTAGCCACTTGGACGGGCAATGAACTCCAAGCTCCAAACGGTGTGATTGTTGAAGACTCAACGATCATCGAACTCGTTATCGACGAACCNGCATCAACGTGGGACATTATTCANGAAGCCAGCGACTGTGTGNTTATTCCTGGCTTAATTAATTGTCACCACCACTTTTTTCAGACACTGACACGAGCACTACCAGTCGCTCTCAATAAAGAACTGTTCGACTGGCTGACTGCNCTCTATCCTATCTGGGCAAACCTAACCGAAGAAGCTATCGCTGCATCGACACGAACAGCTCTCGCAGAACTATTGCTATCAGGTTGTACCACGACGTCAGACCACCACTACGTTTTTCCTGTAGGTTGTCGCCAAGCAATAGACATTCAAGCAGAGGTTGCGGGCGCGATGGGTATTAGAGCCATATTGACTCGGGGCTCTATGAGTCTCGGCAAGTCCGCAGGCGGCTTACCNCCGGACGAAGTTGTGCAGGACGCTGANACNATTCTTAGAGATTCCGAGCGCCTAATTGACAAATACCACGACAGCAGCGATGGCGCACTTCTGCAGATCGCATTGGCGCCTTGCTCACCTTTTTCTGTAACAACTGAACTAATGAGGGACAGTGCCCAACTCGCGAGAAGTAAAGGAGTATTACTACACACCCACCTGGCTGAGACAGAGGACGAGAACAGCTTTTGCCTAGAGATGTTTGGTAGACGACCTCTTGATCATCTCACTGAAGTTGGCTGGTTACAGGATGACACCTGGCTAGCCCACGGCATTCATTTTACACAAGACGAAATAATCCGGCTCGGCGACGCGAACGTGGCAATAAGTCATTGCCCTTCTTCCAATATGATTCTATCGTCAGGCATATGTCCTGTTAACGATTTAGCCCAAGCCGGTTGCTCTATTGGTCTTGGCGTCGATGGCTCAGCGTCGAACGACTGTTCCAATCTAATGCAGGAGGTCAGGCAAGCTTTTCTTATACANCGCTTGAGGTACGGCTCNGCAAACTTCAGCCATGAAAATGCGCTGCATTTAGCGACAGCCGGAGGCGCGGAACTATTTCATCGACGTGACATAGGCCAGATTGCGGTCGGGTTGAAGGCTGACCTTGCCTTATTCAATCTGAATGAATTACGTTTCGCAGGAACAGGCAACCCCATCGCAGCGATTGTATTATGCGGCGCACACCAAGCTGACGCGGTTATGGTAAACGGAGAATGGCGCGTTAAGTCTGGTGAACTAGTAAACGCGGACATAGAGCAGATACGCGCCGAGCAAAAACTTGCAGCTCTGACGCTCTTGACCTAACAATTTATTTAGGCAACTGATCCCTGTAGCGGTCCCAATCTGATACTAAAGCACCAACGACTGGACTACCCACGAGGTAAGCAGATTCAAGCGCGGACAAACCGCGATCTGGATATTCAGCCGTCGCGCTCCACGTAGCAGGTTTTCCGGGAGGAGGTACAGAAAAATTGCTGGCTGTGCGTAATACCAGCACGCGACTGGCGTCAACCCTTCCTATTCTCGCCAGTCGGTGCAACGCTGTGAGCGTACCAGAATCTTCCATATTAGTTGTGGCGAAATTTCCTTGCTGTTCAGAATGCAATTTAACCCAGTCATTCGCCCATTCATTAAAATAATGACCGTGCCAGTATGTGCTTGCTGCTAAAGTATCACCGATAATGACGGTCGGATCCGCGATGGCCGCATCGTGATCTGTAAATTGCCCTCTAAATTGAACGACTTTTTCATCCACCGCTAAAGAAATACCGCGCGTCAATTCATAAGCCCAGTTCACCAGCCCCGCGTTCAACTTGTAACTAATAGTATCAACAGACCAACCACCTTCCATGTCAGCCGCGGTTTTAGCGGGCCGCTTACCGCCTAGCGGAACAACACCGTAAGGCCAATCATCTGGGATCTCGCGGGCATCAATTTCGAATAGCAGATCACCATCAATAACATAGTTCGCCCAAGCGGCGGAGCCTAGAGACATGTCTGCCGGGTCTCCCCCTGCTATGCCGGCTATTAACCAATATGCCTTGGACAAATCAAATCTTTCATCCATTCCGAGCGCCATAATTGAGGCGGTAGCATTTGGAATGCCTCCACCCGTGCAAATCCCAAGGACTCCATCAGCATTAAGACGCAACTCATACTCGCCGGCAGGAAATGCCATTACTCGATTAAGAGGCAACCTCTCAACCCAAAACTGAAACTCTCCGGGGCGATCTCCCTCGACTTGCCCGTGCTCAAACATACTCACAACTACGACTTTTATCGGAATACGATCGGCTAGGCATTCCACCGACAGGACCATTAGTAAGAGGCAACTCAATCGGAACATCAAATTAACTCCCAACAGCGCTTAAAATCACTTTTATCGATCTTCATACGTCCTTGCTGAACAAAACTGTCCAGTAGCTTTTGTAGTTCATCGACAATAACTTTATCGCCATGAAGACTATATGGTCCAAACTTACGGACTTGTTCAATACCAAAAGCCTTAACGTTCCCGGCAACAATTCCCGAAAAACATCTGCGAATTTCTGAGGCGAGCTTTCCAGCAGGCAATTGACGACTGAGCTCAAGCCCACTCATGTTGCTATGAGTCGGCACGAATGGCACCTGCAGATGTTTTTCTACAGTCAGATCCCAGTTAAAGCTATATGCATCCTGAGTTTTACTGCGGTGTCGTCGGACCTCTTCTACTCCTGCGCTGACAGTCTTCGCAACTTTATCAGCATCACCAATAATAACTCTGTAAAAGTCCTTCACCTCATCTCCGAGCGTAGCTCGTAAAAACTGATCGAGCGTATCGAAGTAAAGGCGCTTACTTTCCGGCGCCGTCAAAATTAAAGTAAAAGGTAGCCCCGAATTGTCTTCATGCATCAGCACACTCAAAAGATAAAGGATTTCTTCTGCTGTGCCCACGCCTCCTGGAAAAACTACAATGGAGTGCGCAAGCCGAACAAAGGCTTCTAGACGTTTTTCGATATCCGGCAAGATTACCAATTCGTTAACGATGGGGTTAGGGGACTCAGCAGCGATAATGCCAGGCTCAGTAATACCAATGTAACGTCGCTTCTCAGCTTGTTGTTTGGAATGACCTATGGCGGCTCCTTTCATCGGGCCTTTCATCGCTCCTGGGCCACATCCTGTAGCAATGTTCAGACTACGTAGCCCCAATTGGTAACCAACCTCTTTCGTATATTCATATTCGACACGGTCAATAGAATGTCCACCCCAGCAAACAACAAGGTCAGGTTGAAGATTAGGTTGAATAATATTCGCGTTCCGCAGTATGTTAAAAACTGCTTCAGTAATACCCTCGCTGGTCTCGAGTTCATATAAACCTGATCGAGACAAAATGTGATTGACATAAACGATATCGCGCAGCACAGAAAACAGGTGGTCCTGAACACCTTTAATCATTTTACCGTCAACGAAGGCGCCCGCAGGCGCATTTTTAACGGCTATCCTAGGTCCTCGAGATTCAGCAACGACTTCTATTTGAAAATCCGCGAAATCTTCAAGTATTTGATTAACGTCGTCTATCTCATTACCTGTGTTTAGAATGGCCAGTGCACATTCTCGAAAAAGTACTCTTACCTCCTCCTTCGACGCCATCAACCCCTGTATCTCTCTATAGGAAAGGAGGTTCATAGTACTAATGGGCCTGAGATTACTTTTGCTTCTTGTCCTGATTTGTTTCTTAGCCATCGAACCAGTTTGCCATATCCTTCAGAACACTGTCGCGAATTTGTCTAAATGACTATTGCTTTTTGGCGGCGACATCAGTTTGGGTGCTTAACCAGTCGGAAATCACATAAGGATTTAAGCGCAGATTGAACAGGTACCTAGGCAATCCCGAGCTATCTAATAGCGGCTTCCAATTACCGTCTCGAACCAAATATTCCCATCCAGCCGGTATGGAAAGGGCCCAGAAATATGAGCGCTTTCTTTGCACATAAAAACTTTACTAGAGAGACCCACAAAAGGTTCGCCATCAACACGCAGATCACTAGGCGACTCAAGCTCAAGCAGATCAAAAAATTGTTGTTAGCACGTTAAGTGCCGTCGGAGGCTAGTGCGCCAAAGCTTTCAAAAATTTTCAAGGCCATCGGAAGATTCCAAGAAAACGGCTCATGGATTTCACTGCAAGCTAGACAAGGTGATTAGTCACAACGAGACAAGCACGCGCATCAGAAATTAAGAATGGTTGTATCCATCGTAATTAAATCAAGCACACCCACAGCGTTGTAACCAGTCATGAACCCCGCGCACTCGCCTGGGTTAAAGGTTAGGCGACCTCCCTCAAAACTAATAACCTGTCGGTGCGTGTGACCATGAAGTACAACATTAAACTCTTTAGTATCGATCATCTGCAATTCAAGAGGATCGTGAACGACAACTACATGACGACCCGCCCAATTTAGGGTCAAGGGTGGATCAAAAAATTCAAAACCAAAACCAGAGGCCGCATTAACTAGCGACTCACGCTCTCCGATATCATTGTTACCAAAAACGCCCCACATCGGCGCTTCTAAATGACTGAATACTTCCAGCGTTTTTGCTTGGGTGATATCTCCCGTGTGAATGACACGGTCAACGGCGGCCTCGTTAAACAGCTCAACGATTTTATTGCAATTTTTCAGATTGTTATGAGTGTCTGAAACAATGCCAACTTTCAAAACTAGCCACCGAGTGATCTTTCGAATTATTAGTCCCGAGTCAGGAGTCAGGATTTTCCAAACCTAGAACTATATGAAAAACCTCATAAAAAAGGGGCCGATAATCGACCCCTTTTGCCATGAGGTTTAACCTTTAGACTTTTTCTAGGATGTGAATACCACAGGCACTACCCAAACCGATAACGTGCGTTAATCCGATCTTCGCTCCTTCGACTTGGCGCTTATCAGCTTCACCCCTGAGATGAGTACTGACTTCGTAGATATTTGCGATTCCAGTTGCGCCCAGCGGATGGCCTTTTGACAGCAAGCCACCTGACACGTTTACAGGGATTTTACCACCCAGCGCCACCTCACCATCATCAATCATGCGACCCGCCTCACCATCTTCGCAGAGGCCAAGATTTTCATAA
Source organism: Gammaproteobacteria bacterium (assembly GCA_002694945.1). Taxonomy (GTDB): domain Bacteria; phylum Pseudomonadota; class Gammaproteobacteria; order Pseudomonadales; family Azotimanducaceae; genus UBA9659. Next base: position 2,189 of record NZNP01000080.1, on the reverse strand, counting down.
TGAAGAATTTCCGCCGTTGCAAAACAATCATGCAGTTCAACTAGATCAAGATCTTCTGGTCCTACACCTGCCATCTCGTAGGCCTGCTTGGCCGCGATTCGAGTAACCGCATTAACATCAGGCATAGTCAGATCTCGATCCGTGAAGGGATCACTAGCAAGAACCGATGCTCGAACTTTTACAGCGCGATCCATTCCCAGCTCCTTTGCTTTTTTCTCCGAGACCAGCACTGCAGCAGCGGCGCCATCGACATTGACGGAGCACATAAGCTTAGTGTTAGGATACGAGATCATCTCGGCATTCATTACAACATCAAGCGGAGTTTCTATCTGGTACATCGCTTTCGGGTTTAAAGTCGAGTGATGATGATTCTTCACCGAAACTTTTGCGAATTGCTCAAAACTTGTACCGTACTTGCGCGAGTGTTCCATGCCAGCTTCTGCAAAGACTGCTGGCATTGTTCCAGAGCCTAGGAGGCCTTCCTTCGGAATTCCAGCTGCTCCACCTGCACCGCCTAAAAGCCCTTTACCCATCTGCTCAACGCCCACGGCAATAACGACATCGTTAACGCCCGCTTTGATAGACATCCAGGCCTCACGAAAAGCCGTCGCGCCAGTTGCACAGGCATTAGAGCAATTAACGACGCCAATACCTGTCTGTCCGATCTCTTGAAGAATTCGCTGGCCGACCATTGCGCTCGCCTGCCCTAGGTTCCCACAGTACAGTGCCTGCATGTCCTGAATGGTCAACCCGGCATCATCGAGAGCCATCAATGCGGCTTGGGCTCCAATCTGAGGAACTGTTTTTTCCGGGAATCGACCAAACTTGATCATGTCGACGCCCATTATGTATACATCACTCATATCGTTCTCCTATTAATTTTTTTCTCTTTTCGCATTCAGGGCTATTTACTATCAGGCCGCTGGCTGAAAGAAATAGCTGATATAGCTATTACCATCCTTATCTTTACGGCCAAGGGCATCATCAAAAACGACCTCGACCGACATATCGAATTCCAGCTTCTCCGGGTCAGGTTCAATATTAATCAGGTTACCCTTTACTGTGCCCCCTCCTTCAAGATCGACTATTGCCGATATGTAAGGGACCTCAATACCTGGGAAGCTTCGATGGACAATACTGTAGGAATAGAGTTTCCCTTTGGTCGATAACCTGACCGCACTCATCTGATCTCTCGCACCACAACTTGAGCAGTTGTCGCGCTCTCCCAGAAATACCGCTCCGCAGGCTCCACACTTATGTCCCTCGAGATAAGGGTCATTCGTAGCTGCACCTTTTAGCCAGTCCACCACTGGCAATGGTCCTTCCGACATTCTTTATTTTCTCCTTCCTCTATACCTGCTGTTTATAATAACTGGATTCTACTCTGTCAGGATTGCGCTTATTAACCATTATAATTCTTAGATGTTCAATCCAAAGATATGGGATGTTTCATAATTATGAAAAACCCGTAAGCCCTGAGGTGGGCAATAGATCTCCTAGATTCATTCAACTAACAACTTTTTCGAACATTCTTATGTCTTTGATGTTCCTCACTTGCTCGAAATCGAACCCTTTTCTCAACAACGTATACCAGCGTAAACCTCACATCCTATATCTTCAACCTATTGAATCTAAAATAGCAGCAGCCCAACGGGTATATTGGAGTTCCGAAATAACCCCATAAAAACAGTCTCAAACCTTGCTATGCCGCTTATTGGCGAGACTTCGGTATTTACCCATGCACGGCAGCCATTGCTTTCTGAGCGCGAACTTCGAGTGTTTCCATTTTTCCTGCCATAACCCCGAGTATGACTTGTTCTACGCCCATCGCCTCCACCCTAGCCATCTCAGAGGGTCCTCTGACACTTGGATGCATGCCGGCGTATATCTTGATGTCTGATAGGCTGCGGCCATTTTCCGCTAGACGAGCCTGCAAAAACTCCAATCTTTCTTCAAGGGCATCAGGATAAAGATTAAAGCCGTACCAACCTTGACCTATGGTCGCGACTCTCCTTAACGCCGCATCACTCTCGCCGCCAAAGAGAACTGGCGGATGAGGCTTCTGAACAGGCTTAGGATTCTGATAAGCAGCTTTAACCTTGTAGTACTTACCATCATAACTTGATATTTCATCGCACCAGAGACTGTGCATAACTTCAATGCATTCGATTGTCCTGCCAGCTCTATCC
>NZNP01000079.1 GCA_002694945.1 Gammaproteobacteria bacterium | reverse complement strand
TCCCATTACTGCATAGATTTCCTGTATGATCGTATATCTTACGCGATATTGATTTTTTTCGAGTGCTCCAAGAGTAAATGTTTCCTCATTACGGCTTGAAATAAACAGGGTCGCCATAAGACAGAACCGGCTAGCGCTAAACAAAAACCAAGTCCAAAAATAATAATGTTCGTTAATTTTTCAATTCGTTGCAGGATGAAAGTGGCACGTTCAGCGAATCTGCTGAGCTCACTCCTCCTCGCCTGCAGTCTGAACGCAGACGCACGGGAATTCGAGTACATAGATATCGACGAGGACATCCGTGAGCGCATTAAAGAGCGATTAAGCACTCGAGTTGAGGAACGCATTAGCAGCAATGTTCGGGCTCGAGCCAAGAGTTCTATTGAGAATCGAGTCAGCGACACAATCGAAAACAATATCAGCGATCAAATCAGTTCACACATTAATGCAAAATCGACTCGCCCTGACGAAGTAAGATCCGAAATCACTNNACCCAAACGCGTANAAGCAAAAATTAGAGAAGCCAGCATCTTAGAGGACGAGCCTTTAGANATTGATCGTCTNTTCGATATTCAGCTNGACCGAGTGCATGCANATATTCATGCGAAACTCTCTACAGTGGAGGACGACGCTGGAAATGCCGCTTTNGCAGATGAGTGGCTTATCATGACGGACGAGCTTTCGCTAGCAGCTTTAAAAGAGCAAGGTTATCTGGTCAAAGATGTNGAAAAACTAAGCGGCCTGGGCTATGTGCTNGGGACCGTGCAAGCTCCCAGAAGCTTCTCTCCGAAAGCGCTGTCGTCTGCTGTCCAGATTGTCGATGACCCTCAGATAGTAGTGGATCTCAACCACGTTTATCTGCCCCAAAACCCACCCAGAAGAACAGCAACAAAAATTAAGGCAACTAGCGACACCAAAATTCGTTTGAAACCCAGAAGCTCATCCGAGGGCCTAGCACAAATCAACACCGGCATCTGGGGGAAAATTGGCATGATCGACTCGGGAATCGACACCAGCCATCCAGTTTTTACGAAAAGCGTGATCAAAGAGCGGACTTTTACTCCCAAAAAGGGCGTCCGCTCAATGCATCACGGCACTGCCATCGCATCATTGCTGGTTGGTCAATCAGCAGATTTTACAGGTCACTCTCCCGACAGCCATCTTTTCAATGGTGTTGTCTTCGCAACTGACGATCAAGGTAGAGANTTTTCCACCACTTCTTCCATCGTNCGCGCGATAAACTGGCTAGCTANCAATAACGTTAAACTNATTAATATGAGNCTGGCTGGTCCTGATAATGCTGTACTTAGGCAGGCCATAACGGCGGCTTGCAACCAAAACATTCTAATTATCACGGCGGCTGGAAACGCCGGACCCGCTGCCAAACCTCTNTATCCTGCCGCCTACGAATGTACACTAGCAGTAACCGCAGTAGGGGATAGAGGTATAACTTACCACCGAGCTAACAGAGGTGATCATATCGATTACGCCTTACCAGGCGTTAACGTTTACCATGCGTCAGACAGCGGTACCTTCCGTCAGTCAAGCGGAACNTCTTTTGCGTCAGCGCAACTTACCGGATTAATCGCGTCACAGTGGCCACAATCCAAAATGACNATTGCTGAAATTAGAGCTCGGTTGAACAGGATCGCAGTTGACCTTGGACATGCGGGAAGAGACCCTATATACGGCGAAGGACTTATCAGCCCTATGTCAACCACCGCCAAGTTGCTTCAGTAAATTCTTATTTCACATATAGACTTNATTAGTCTGGAGTATTTCCACGAGGGTCTGGATCTTGTTTTTTTACTTTGGCCGGNCGTTTAAGGATCCCCTTTTGAGCGCAGTCATAGGTAGCCTTACACACTGCAGTGACGCGCTGCGAGCGTTCGGTATCCTTAAATNCCGAACGACACCGCTGAAAGATGAGAAATTCTACAAGAACAGATCAGGTGGTAGCCACTCAATGAGCACCAAGAGATCGGAAGCAAAATTTACCAAAGGTCATATTTCTGCAACTCTGCACGCCCTACAACCATATGGTGAACCTCGTCAGGACCATCAGCAAAACGAAGGTGTCGCAGGTCAGTGTACATCGATGCAAGGGGTGTCCATTGAGAGATACCAGCCGCACCATGCATCTGTATCGCTTGATCAATAATCAGACAAACCTTTTCTGGAACCATGGCTTTCACCGCACTAACGTAGACGCGAGCTTCTTTGTTGCCAAGTACGTCCATTGCCTTAGCAGCTTGCAGCACAGCGAGTTTCATTGCGTTGATCTCTATTCGTGCCCGGGAAATCACCTCCAAATTTTTNCCAAGCTTGGCGATCGGCTTGCCAAATGCCTCTCGCGTNGCAGAGCGTTTAACCATTAGCTCCAGCGCCTTTTCCGCCTTGCCTATGGATCTCATGCAATGATGAATCCTNCCNGGACCNAGCCTCACTTGGGAGATTTCAAAACCACGCCCCTCGCCTAACAGAATATTTTCCTTCGGAACTCGCACATTATTGAACTTAATATGCATATGTCCACGCGGGGCATGATCATGACCAAAAACTTCCATACCCTCCAAAATCTCTACCCCCGGCGTATCAGTAGGGACAAGGATTTGGGATTGTTGTTTTGAGGGCGGCGCATCAGGATCTGTTTTCACCATAGTTATCATGATTTTACATCGAGGATCTCCAGCACCAGATATATAAAATTTCTCACCGTTAATGAGCCAATCATCCCCATCAAGGACCGCACTGGTTGATATGTTTTTTGCGTCAGAGGAAGGCAGGCCAGGTTCTGTCATTGCGTAAGCCGATCTNATTTCCCCATTTAGNAGNGGCTTCAGCCATTTTTCCTGCTGTTCGGGAGTCCCCACCCTCTCAAGCACTTCCATATTACCCGTGTCGGGTGCACTGCAATTTAGTGATTCCGAAGCAAGCGCCCACTTTCCAAGCTCAGTGGCGATATATGCATAATCCAGGTTAGTCAGCCCCTCGCCTATTTCNGAATACCCCGGAAGGAAAAAGTTCCACAAACCGGACNCTTTAGCCTTATCCTTTGCCCCTTCNAGCAATTCAAGCTGTCTCGGGTGCCATGACCAACGGTCTTCCTTCTCCTTATCGAGTGAAAAAAATTCCTCTGTGATGGGGGCAACATTCTCCGAGATATGTTTTTGCACNGCATCCATCAGTGGCTGAGCTTGTTCTGACATGGCTAGATTGAACAGATCCGCTTCAAGGTCAGGCATAACGTTTTCCTCTTTGATATTTCGNACGAGACTATCACAACCAAAAAATAAAACAGACCTGATTTCTGGAGCNGCTTAGCCTTGANTTCGTCACCTGCCTCGACAGAATCNAACTATAGNGAATCCAGTAGAGGTGAACCTAGTTGATTGCAAACTAGCTTGGCCTATAAAAATTTTATCATCGATAGCTTGACAACCGATATCAATATCAACGCGCCTAGTTTTTTTCTAGGCGAACAAAAGAAGCAGGTGCCACGATATGACCCAGCCATTCATTTAAAAACTAAATACCGACTTTTAGTCGCGCAAATTTTTGATGCGAAAAGAAAAGTCAGGGCAAGCCGATAGCAAACTTGAACTTCAAGCATACACTCGGATGATCGGATTGATCTAGACCGTGATCCGTAAGCTAGTGCCAAAGAGGTCATTGATCTTTTCCAAGAGAGTGCGGCACACTTCTCTCCACACGCTCCCGAGTTAATTTTGTGATTGTCGACCATAATTCCTACAAGATCATCGAGATGATCTCCGCCAAGTCCATCGCTGCTCGCGTTGAAGCGCTCGCAAAAGACATTTCCTACCATTTTACGGACGCCGATAAGCTTGTTGTAGTCGGTTTACTTCGCGGGTCATTCATTTTCATCGCCGATCTTGTTCGAGAACTGGAGCTGCCCGTTGAGGTCGACTTCCTAGAAGTCTCCTCATACGGCGACGCCATGGAATCCTCACGTGAGGCAAGAATTATGAAAGACATTCGCGGCGAGATAGAAGGTCTNGACGTACTCGTGGTGGAAGACATCATCGATACTGGGCACACAATGGCGCATGTCCTAACTTTGCTCAGCAGTCGACGGCCAAAACGACTCGAGGTCGCAACGCTNCTTGATAAACCTTCTCGCCGAGAGGTGAACATCGAGGCGACTTGGGTCGGCTTCGAAATTCCGGATGAATTCGTGGTCGGTTATGGTATCGACTACGCTCAACGGAATCGCAATTTGCCCTATATAGGTAAGATTCAGCTAGATTGAGTTTGCAGAAAAGTCGATTACCTTGGTGCGGCATACTCCGATACTTGATTACCTGCGAGTCGCGTGTGATACATGATCCGTGGCTCTGCCATATCCCAAGGGCAAGCACGATGCAGAAGACGACGGTTATCCCAGACCACGGCATCTCCCTTGCTCCAACGGTGATAGTACACACGGGANGGCTGACAAGTGATTTCGAGAAGCTCTTGCAAGAGCGCNTCTGAGGCANATGGTGACATGCCTGGAATTCCATAGGCATGACGACCAATCAAAAGGCTCTTTCGACCAGTTTCTGGATGAATTTTGACCAAAGGTCGCAGTGGAGGCTCCTGATCAAAAAAACCGTAGCCCTCATCCTCCCCAAAGCCATCTACTTCGTAACCTGCTTTAGCCTGCGAATGATAGAGTGAATGGTACGCAGAAAGACCCTCAATTGCTTTCTGCCTAGCAGGATCTAGCNCATCGTACCCCGCACATAGATCGGCCCAACCAGTCTCACCACCCTGACTTGGAAGAACATGCGCGGTAAAAATAGCACCCTTTGCTTGAACAGGCATATAGGTACTGTCGCAATGCCAACCCATGTTGCCTTTCAATATTTGGATGACTTTGTCTGTTTCGTCAGCAATACGAACTGAACCATTCTTGGTAACGTTACTAATAGGCGTGGTATCAAATTCGAGTTCACCAAAGCGCCTTGCAAATACGCTTTGTTCNCCGTTATCAAGGAACTGACCTGAAAAAATNAACAACCCATATTCNAGCCAAGAGTCATAGAGTTCTTCAAAANCGTCATCGCTCATCCTCCTTAGATCCAATCCAGTCACTATTGCACCGAAGCTGACNGATAGAGGTGCCAAAGTAAAATGTTTTGCCATACTGACCACTCTGAAATATCGACTATCTTAAGGNATAGCATAATGTANTTGCAGGGAGCAACACGTGTNGGCACCGGTNAATATCGAAANTCTCNGTGACAAGATCGCCCGCCCCCTTTGCACCGGCCAGCAAAATAACGCCAGAGGAAAACGGCCCACTTTCCCAAAAAATCAAGGGCTCGACTGTCAAAACGTATANAACCAGATACCCAGACGGATTATCAAATAAAACTTACGAGAAAGATTGTAGCAAGCTGTCAGTTACAACCATATTGAATCATTGCAACAAGGTATAAAATCGCAGTGCTAAATCGTTTACGAAATAAAACCGAGAGAATGACACCGAATCAAGGATAGCTTAATCTGAAACCATGACTATTGAAATTATCAACCATACCGACGCACAGACTCGAATAGAAAATTTCTCCAAGTCCAGATACGTTGATAACACATACATGGAGCTGGAGTGGCAAAAGGTTTGGAAGGAAACCTGGCTGCTCGCTGGCTTGGAAAGCGATGTCCAACAGCCTGGCTGTTTTTTTGTCTTTGACTTAGGGCGCGAACAAATTCTGCTTACGAGGACGAATCAAAATATAATCCAAGGGTTCTACAACGTCTGCCAGCACCGAGGAAATTTATTGGTGACGGAGGAACACGGGAAGGCTTCCGCTTTTCGCTGCGCCTATCACGCTTGGACATATGACATCGACGGAGAACTGAAAATCGTGCCGTATGAAGAGCGATTCCTTAACGGTGTACCCTGTAAGGATCTGTCTTTGCGCAAAGTCCACACAGACACTTGGAACGGATTTGTTTTTGTCAACCTGGCGGAATCACCTCAGCCACTTCTGGAATTCCTCGGGCCCTTGGCTGAGCATCTGACACCCTATAGCTTCCACAAAATGGTTCTGACGGAGGACCAGACAGTCCAATTGGATTGTAATTGGAAAGCCGTGGTGGACAACTTTAGTGAACTGTACCACGTAGATTTTCTGCATCCTCAACATAAACGAATGGTGGACTGCTGCAATGATACTGTGCACCTGTTCCCAAACGGTCACACAGGACTTGCGGTACCTGGTAGCACTGTCAGCCCAAGATTCCCTATCCCCGAAATGCCAACAGATATTCAGACTATGCAATTGCGGTCGCTGGACCTTGATCCGGAGGACTTCCAAGGAAGAGTCGTAGAAGTCAGACGAGCCATTCAACTCCAAAAGAGAGCTATTGGTCGATCCAGGGGTATGGACTATTCAGCTTTTAATGACGATCAACTTTCCGATGTATGGCAGTACAATATCTTCCCTAATTCAATTTTGTCGTTTACTCCTGAGCATTGCTGGCTGCTAAGGCCAAGGCCGCATCCTACAGACGCATCGAAATGCTTATTCGATAAGATCAGTCTGGAAATGTACGCTGATCCAAAACTCGCAGAATCGGCCGAGGAGATACGCGGACCGGGACATAGACAGACAAGGAAAACCAGCGCTTATCTTCCTGATGATTACCAGCGACCCAAGCGAGATATTTTTCACTACGACGCAGTAATTAAAGGTGAGAAAACAATGACAGATACCATCGATCAGGACGTAGAACTACTGTCCGGTGTGCAGCGAGGTATGCAGTCCAGCGGTTTCAATCAGGTCTATCTCAATGAGGATGAAATGCGAGTACAGCACTTTCACAATCGCATGAATGAGCTGATTAACTAAAGACCCAATTTTTGCTTTTTCTATCTGCAAATTATTCAAACCCATCGCTGGCCCTAGCTACCTGACGCGCATAACGCTTGCCCACAATCCTAACAACTTTCTCATGCAATTTGTCCGTAAGCGGCCACGTTGAACACAAATAAAAGGCCAAAACAAACACCGCTGTCGGAACAGCACCATACAGCATACCGAGCCAGAACAGTTCATCAGGACCATTGCTTGCTCCAGCGGCAGCGGAATAGCCAAAGGCGGCGAGTATCGGTAGTGACAGCCCACCAAAAGAAGCTGCGCATTTCGTAACAAATCCAAGTATGGCAAAGTAACTTGCAGGCCGTGCAGAACCAGATCGCAAGGTATCTAGATCTACTACATCTGCCAGCATCGCCCGAGGCAGGTAGGCAAATGCGCCGAAACAGAATCCTTTAAGACCAAATAACAAATAGAAAAACGGACCAGGACTACTCATCTGAGTAAGCACACCTAATGATACAGCGCCCACCAACACCATAGCTGAGGCCAGAGAAAAGTGTTTACCGAAACGACGCGCCAACAAATCCCAAAAAGGTATTGCTAATAAACCCGCGCCAAAATAAAGGACCAGTGCCCTCCCTATACCTGTCATGCCGATATAGTCCTGCAAGAAAAGTAATGATAACGTATTCCGAAAGTTCTCCCCCCCAGCAATAAGCAATTCGATAAGCAAAAGCCGAAAGAACAGCTTATTCCTAAGCATACGCTCTATTCCTGCCCTGAGAGAAACCGGCGGCGCATTAAAAGTTGGTACCTCGGGCACCTTAAACAGCACCAACATAGCGACGAAGGGAACCATAATGACAACTATCAACGAGATATTAGAAAGAATAAAACTCGCTTCGGTACGACCAAATATCTCCTCGGAAAAGGCCACCATTGCCGCCGACAAAATGAGGCCAGCAAGCACGTATTTTTCTCGTGCGGACTGGATCATAGTCCGTGAATGATAATCACTTGATAGTTCGACACCCCATGCTGCNTAAGGCAAACCAAAGATAGTTGATGCCCCGCGCATAAAGACATAGAAAAAAGCGAGATATACCACTGTGATACCAACAGACGGATTGAGTAGCATGTAAACCGCAAACAACCAGAGCGGAATCCCAAGAACCATCCACGGTCGCCGACGACCCCATCGAGTCCTCCAGCGATCACTGAAATGCCCCATCAAAGGATCAGTAATCGCATCGAATATAGCTGCTGCTGTAATAACCAACCCAATCATCGTCAGGCTAATGCCCATCTCGGTAGAATAGAGCCTAGGAATGTAAGCTCCAAGAGGGTAACCAAGCATAGCTATTGGCAGACTGAGCGATCCATAAATCCATGCTTTTGACCGAGTAACGCTTGGTAACTCAATGGTCTCCTTCTGACTGCCAAATGTCGTCATTGCAAATGCTTGGAATAAGTTACTGCGCGTTCACTAAAATACGGCGCGAATGATATCTCGCTGCAGTCGCCTAAAACTGCTTTCGTTGGCATCACTGACCAGCGAAAAAGCGNCGCGGATTATTAACAAAGAGGTCCTCTATAGCGCTATCCGGTACTCCCATTTCTTTGAGGTCAGGGATAACTTCACGATTTATGTACAAAAAGGCATGATGATTGCCGCGCGCAAATTCGTGCATATCCGGCATACTGCCATCAGCACTCTCCTTCATGACCGCTAAGCAAATGCAGTCGTGAGACGGGCACAGCCTGTCGCCAAAACCTTNATCAATCAGGNACTTTAGTGTCACGGTGCGCATNTGCGGACTNACCAAACGACCCGGGTATCGATCAAGACCAAGATAGCAGCCTTGNTCAAGAATCCACTTCAGGTATTCAATATCAGTAGTATCGTTNGAGTGGTCAATTTTTACCCGAGTCAGATCAACCCCCTCTTCGCGAAATATCTGAATCTGTTGACGCGCCACCTGACCTGTCGGGTAGGAGTGCACCATGATAGGTAATCCGGTCTCGCGGTGAGCTCTTGCGACAGCACGCGTCATCACCTCAAGAGGCGGCGTTACGTTCTCAAAGTCAGCTGCGCACTTNAGTATACCGGCCTTAATCTCAGTACCGCGAAACCCCTCTTCAATATCGCGTATGAACTCTCTTGCCATCTGATTCGGGGACACTCCAACTAAAAAACGTGGAACATCAAGCCACCAGCCAGTGACATTAATGATGTTGACGCCTGANTCCAAAGATACCGTTCTCAATAACTCCGGCTTCCTCCCAAGATCGAAAGTCGTTGCATCAACAATGGTATCTATCCCATTNGCCTTGGCTTCTTTCAGCGTCGCTATAGCTTTGGCTTCTCGTTCTTCTCCCAGCAGATCCGGATAGTGATCATAAAGCCCGCTGGCACTGACCATCACATGCTCATGCATCAATGTGAAGCCAAGTTCATCCGGCGAGATCNTCCCAGTTACCGTGTTAATGGTGTCCATTCTCATCCCCCTTCTTTTGTTTTTNTTATCAGGCGACCNGCTGGCAACGAGCTAATTAATCTTACTCTTTGCTCAATTCGGCTCGGTGGNTTTCAGGAACTAAGATATTCGCAATCCATCGTGTATCNTCATGATTGTCAAACATAATACGAAAAGTCATCGTCAGAGGCACAGNCAACAACATGCCCACCGGGCCCAAAATCCAACCCCATGCAACCAGAGACACAAAGATCCAGACAAACCGAATGCCCAGTTGCTGGCCCATGATTCGAGGCTCAAGACCATTACTGATACCGAAATTAATNATCACATATCCCAACATAACAACAAGNGCTGATACAGCTCCATTGAACATCAATGCAAGCAAGACCGCTGGTATAGCGGCGATTACAGAGCCAATGGTAGGGATGAAGTTAAGTAGAAAGGCAATAAATCCCCAAAGAAAGGGATACTGGACATCCATCAACATGCACCAGACCGAAATGATGACACCGGTAAGCAGGCTAGTGAACGTCTTGATAGCAAAGTAATGNTGAACGGTNCGAATAATTTGCCCCGATGTTGAAGCCCCNGCGGCCAATGACCTCGGCACGTCAACGAGGATGAAGATGACCAATAACATAATNAGCAGATAGCTCGATAGGATACCGCCGAGGGCACCTAGCACNAACTGCACGTAGCCCAAAAGGGCTGACGGATCGAAGATTGTCTGNAAGCTCTCCGCCGTATAACCAAACTGCTGAAGCCACCCCGAAGACTGGANCATAAGCTCATCTAGTCTTTCCTGGTAAATCGGTAACTGCTGATTGAACTGGACGATTGAACCGCTGACTACTANGGGAATTGTCGATGACACTCCAAGCAGAACAATGACNACCAATAAAATAGCAAGCCACCTCGGTAGTCCTTTTTCAGTCAGCCAATACATGGGTTCGGTACAGACAATGGCAATGAATAACGCCAGCAAACCAGGCACAAGGACACCAGAGGCAACCCTCATCGCACCCAACACGATAGCAATTGCAGCTATCATAAAGAGAAGTTTTTCGGGTTTTACGGAGTTTTGCATGTGTCAGTTTTACCGTCTAAGCCACGACTTTGTCTATAAATTCCTCGATAGTGGTGCCTTCATCGAGCAATGCGCAAACCGCATCCACAAAAGGTGCCGCTATTGCTTTACTAGCGAATAGCGTCCTAAACAGGCGGGCCGCACGCACACCTTCACTGACCATCACCATATCTTTTTCCGCTGCCGCAAGCGTCTGGCCTAGGCCTAGCCGCTCGCCCATTTCACGGTTTCGACCGTGAGGTGAAGTGGCTGTTACAAAAAGGTCCCCGATACCTGCGGCTGAAAATGCCGTTTCAGGATCTGCGCCCAACTCGGGTAACAGTTTGACGGCCTCTCTGTAACCCGACGTGAAGACCGCAGCTTTTAGATTATCACCGCCTCGGCCATCCTGTTTCAAACCATCAACAACACCACACGCCAAAGCGATTACATTCTTAAAAGCCCCCCAGTATTCTGCACCTAGGGAGTCCGTTGCGGCAGATAATCTCAGAGTACTCGTCGTTAGATGCTCTGCAATTTCCTCTGCCAATATGAGTTTTTTACTGGTAATCAGCGCTGTGGTGAAAACGCCACGAGCCAGCTCAGGAGCAATAGTAGGACCCATCATGACACACAAACCACATTTCACGCCTGCAGCTTGCAGCTTGGCTTCAATAACATCAGATATCATCTCTTCACCCGGAGCAAGGCCCTTGGCCAGATCCAACAAAATCTGGTGGTCAGTCAGATGCGGCAGGAGATCATCAACGACACTTAGAACTACCCCAGAGGGTAGCGCCAGCACAACAATCTCGGCACCAGAAATTATCTCAGTCGGGTCCATAGAAACTTCCATCCCCAAAAGCGACACATCACTCAGATATTTTTCATTATTCCCCTCTGAAGAGATACTGTCGTAAACTTCTTGCTCAACGGTCCAACCCCTCACATCATGACCCGCAAGGATCCAATTACGAGCCAGCGCGGTGCCGAAGTTACCAAGACCCATTACCGCTATTCGCTTCATACCTTTTTCACTTTCTTATCCTATTGAACATGGTCTGATTTCTACCTTTTTTGTTTGGGTGCCATCGACGTTCCAACCACTCAATAAGGTCTTCCATAACAGACTCCTTATTGATTTCATTAAACATCTCATGCCGGCCATCGCTGTAAAAACGATGCTCTATATTTGAAATTCCGCGATCTTGATATGCCGTTATCATTCTATCTAAGTCTTGACGCTCACCGTGCAGAGGGTCGTCATCACCAGAGAAAATATAAATTGGTAAGACATCCGGAATCTTTGCAATAGCCCATGGAGACTGTGCTTGCGGTATTCCCTCGAACATATCTATCAATGAACCAGCAGCAAGGACGAACCCACACTTTTCATCTGTCACATACTTAGCAACAGATGAGGGATCACGAGATAACCATTCGTATCCCGTCGAATCGGGATCATCAAAGGCAGAATTAGCACGACCAAACAAGGCCCTCTGCATCAGCTTGCTTTGCTCCCAGGGCTCTAAACGCCAGACTTCGAATTTCAAAAGCCATTGTCCAATAAACGAAAATTGCTGATCCTTGAATCCCGGCGATCCCGAAAGGACCATAGCATCAATAGTCCGGCCGTGACGGGTAGTGTATTGCTGAGCCAGAAGGGCTCCCATGCTATGGCCCAGCAAACAAATTTCAAGGTTAGGGTGCAAGGATCGAAAATGACGGTTTAGCTCGTACATGTCAGCAAGGGTACGGTTCCAGCCATCTGGACCCATGTAACCCAAATGTTCGTTCGTGGTCGCACCATGTCCACGGTGGTCGCTGGCATAGACGGAGTAACCCTTCTCATTTAAGCAGCGAGCTACCCAATCGTAACGTTCAGCATGCTCTCCCATGCCATGGGCGATTTGAATGGCGGCTTTTGGTGAGGACGACGGCCAAGAATAGCATGCTACTTGATGNCCATCGCTAGCCTCTAGAAAAAAACGTTTCATCAGTGTTTATACCCTCACCCCCAAAATCATTTCAAAATCAAAAGCGCAAACTCGGCGCAATAACTCTTCTGGCGCCTTCTTAATTGCCCGCAGTCTTCAGTATCAGGACAGAGCAATTCGAGCAGCTCAATCAAACAGCGCTGATAAATCAGGCATATAGTCTTTAGTTACCGAAACGATATCTCAACTTTATGATAAACGAATTAACCAAAGGGTCATCAAATGCGTCCTGAAAAAGACCTAAAAAACTGTCTTTCGCCCGATAAGGCAGCCTGTTACCACGATTGTAGACAACGTAAAGGTCTGTCAGNGGTGCAATTTCCCAACGGTAGCGAAGCTGGGTAGTCAGAATACTGACAGTAAAATCAAAATCAGTCCGCTCTCGCACCNCCGGCAACAATTCGCCACCCTGAGCTGGCACAGCGTAAAACTCCTGACCATCTGCGCGAACTCCGACCCACTGAAGAGAAAAGCGCAACTGGTGTCTCGGCTTGATAAACCAGTCGAGCTGGATACTCGGCTGCCATTCAATGCCGTTATAGGCGCCAAAATTTCGTGCACCCTGATAAACCAGCCAACCATCACGACGCCTGTAGTTGATATCAGCGTTAAAGATAATTCGACTCATAGGCCGAGCAGTCACGCCAACCCGATATATCTGAGTCCAGTCCCCAAGGTCCTCTTGAACCCCTCCTACAAGAAAGGTCCAACTAAACATCTTACTGCTGTCTGTGTTCAACATTGTCTGCCACCAGACACGATCTTCTGCTTTGTAGGAACCATTGCCTCGAGAGTCCAGATCTTCGAATCGTTCTGGGAACCAAGCAAGACCTGTCCGCAAAGTATTGCGNCCAGTTAGCTCCATGGTATTACGCCAATAGATACCACCATCTACTAACTGGCCTGCGCTGATGTTTTCTCGACGTTCCATACTTATCGCGCCCCTGGTGCGCCTAACGAAACCATCAGAGTTTGGCAAAGCGTACCGAAAAATATATTGCAGCCCACGAAAATCATTACGTTGAAGGAAACCCAGATCATTGATGTCAACATCTTCGTCAAAATAATCCAGACGAAGGTGATGCTGAAATCGAGAACTAACAGCATAATCAAAATTCAGCATTGCACCTGTGCCAGAGACATTTGCTACTNTGCTCCGGATCAGTTGCAAGTCCGACGACCAGAGCCCATTTTGCTTAGCAAAGTGGGCATCCACACCATGCACCCGAGCTTGATAGACTGGACCGTCTACCAATGTGCCTAAATAGCCAAAGGCAAATCGATCACCTGCTGAACGCTCGTAATTTAGTCGCACGATACCAAAGTTACGCCCATCCTCCCTGATTTTGGCCTTCTGTCCACTGGCATCGAAGGCTCGCCATTCAACTTCGTCTTCAGCCACACCGAACACGCCATAGCTAAGACTTCTGGCCTGACCAGTCAATTTCAATGCACCGAATAACTCAGTCGGGATCCCACTTTCACCACGTGCCGGCGTCAAGCCATCGGGTATCCGAACCTGCCTAGCAGCACCTCCAATTCGACGCGTGTTTAGTAATGAGATAGGTGGGGTCATATAATCGTACATAAAACTACGACGCGACGTAACCGCAAAGTCCTCGTTTGTCAGCTCTCTAAGAATATTCCCAGCACTAGATCTTGGTGTCGTTTCAAAAACTTCATTTCCCTCAAGGAAAAATAAACGCTTTTCNGGGAAAAAGGTTTCGCGGGCGCTCAGATTCAATACCACGTCNTCAGCTTCAACCGCACCGAAATCTGGATAGATACTGGCGGTGACAGCTGCTTCTGACAGAGGTTTCCATGTGATATCCACACCGGCCCGTAATTCATGATCATCGCGCGCTGAGTCAGCAGTTGACGATACATATGGAATCGCTGCTAAAAGCGGTCTTGGCTTTACCCCCTCAATCGACATCGTGTTCAGCACTGTCACAAACTGAGATGATGAATAAGGATGTCCTGGCCAATAGAACCGCTGATCCTTNAATGCAACTGAGCGGTTCACGGCAAAACCAATCTGACGCGGTCCNTCTTGCTCAGGCAGACTGAAAATAGACCAAGGGTAAAATGTTTCTACGCTCCAACCGCTTTTCGTCACCGCTGACTTGTAGTACCAGGGACCGTCCCAGTCACTGCTAAATCGTCGCTCGGGTAAAACCTTCCCATCCTGAATCGAGTCACCCAACGCAACGCCAAACCAGTAAGCAAAAGTACCCTGTCCGCCAGGGTCCAATGTAAANCCCCAACGATCNCCTTCACTCAACCAATCACGACGAGACATGCGCATCTGNAGCAANTCCTTTGGTTGNTCCATCACACTACTNACATAAAGGCCCTGTTCCGTCGCAATAAAGCGAGTGGCCGTGGGAAAATCGGAGGGCTGACGCAGATCAGGAGTCGTGACGATCATCTGATCAAAGGCCGGTATCGCCTGCCAGACAGGTTCATCAACTATTCCGTCAATTGTGATGCCGACCTCATCATGGTCCAGGGTTCTAACATTTATCTCGTGAACCTCAACCCCATCAAAGACATCCTTGACAACCACCTGATCGAAGCTTCCCTCTGCCGCCGACATCTGCAGGCCAACCTGAAGCCACACAAGTAATACCAGCTGGAATCTCATGCCGCGCATTATTCTCGTCTCATTGTGCTACGTCCATAGCATCATCCTTAATGATTGGCGAAAATGACAATCTCGGTCATATCAATCATGAAGGAGGCGCNTCATGTCGGAACTTGAGAGNCGAATTGAAACACTAGAATCCATCGAGGCCATCAGACAACTTAAAGCCCGGTATTGTGAAATTTGTGATAACAACCACAACCCTAATGACATTATCAGCATCTTCGCCGAAGGAGGGATCTGGGAAGGAGAGGGCATCGGAAGGGCGGAGGGGCACAATGAGATCAAAGCGTTATTCCAAACTTTTCAGGAGACCATCAGTTTTTCACAACATATGGTACAGAACCCCATTATTAATGTGCAGGGCAACAATGCATCTGCCCGCTGGTATTTCTTCGGCATGTTTAAATTCTACCGAAACAACACGAGACGTTGGCAAGCAGCGCGCTATCACGAAAAATACGAGCGGACCTCCGGTGAATGGAAAATTAAGCACTTAAAGGTCGAACCACCTACTATGAGCGCAAAATATGAGACAGGCTGGTAATTATTCGACGAACTCGCCCGTCGTGTAATACCAGCGATCTGNTTCCCACACGAATCGGCTAATTTCATGAAGCCTGCTCCNCATNCTACCGCTTTTAAAACGCGCTACGAATTCAACTATCCCCTCCAACGAGCCTTTATCACCGCCCTCAACTCTCCTTATTTTAAGGCCAAGCCACTTTTGGTTATCGATATCTGGAAGCTTTTCAGGGCGATATTCTGGGTGCCAGGTCGACTGAAGATAGTCCAAGTCATTCCTCACATATGCAGTGTAGCGCGAACGCATTAGTGCCTCGGCGGTCTCTGCATGGGTCGNACGAGAGAGCAGCGGNCCGCAACATGCCAGATAANCAAGGCCAGATTCGCACGGGCATTGCCACTCATTTTGCCGTACCATCACGCTTCTCCTTTTGCGGAATTTTCAAATGCCAAAACCGCCTACTCCAAATTTCGACACTATTAGTCTACACGGCGGCCAACAGCCCGATCCAACAACCGGCGCCCGNGCAACACCAATCTACCAGACTGCATCTTACGTCTTCAAAGATACCGATAGCGCTGTTGGCCTTTTCAACATAGAACGTGCAGGGCACGTTTATTCAAGACTTTCAAACCCCACCAATGCAGTTTTAGAGGAGCGTATCNCTCTACTCGATAATGGNGTCGGCGCCGTCTCGACAGCAAGCGGTCAGGCGGCAATGCATCTGGCTGTCGGTACCATAGTAAGCGCCGGTGAACANATCGTCGCGTCTAGGAGCATTTATGGCGGCACACACAATTTACTGGATTACACTCTTCGTCGCTTTGGCATCGATACAACATTTGTAGATCCGAGAGACCCTAAATCTTTCGAAGCGGCGATCCAAGACAACACGCGTCTTATATTTTCAGAGATACTTGGTAATCCTGGCCTTGAAGTGCTGAACGTCCCTGTNGTCGCTNAACTTGCGCATGCGGCCGGCCTGCCCCTTATGGTCGATGCGACCTTCACCACACCCTATCTCTGTCGTCCAATAGACTTAGGGGCGGATATTGTCATGCACTCTGCAACCAAATTCCTCTCTGGCCATGGTGTTGTCATCGGCGGCCTGCTCGTTGACGGTGGCACCTTCGACTGGGAGGCTTCAGGTAAATTTCCAACCTTGACCGAACCCTATACTGGGTTTCATAACCTTAATTTCGCCGAAGAGTTTGGTCCAGCNGCATTTATTACCCGGGCCAGGAAAGAAGGACTGCGTGACTTTGGTGCCTGCATGAGTCCAACAACTGCCTTCCAAATCCTACAAGGCATGGAAACCCTATCTTTGCGGATGGATAAACACGTCGCCAACACAGAGAAAGTGGTCGAATTTCTAATGGGCCAGGAACAAGTNGAGTGGGTTAATCATCCGCTGTTACCTGANCACCCCGACCACCATCTCGCCAAACAACTTCTTCCTAAAGGCTGTGGCGCCGTCTTCAGTTTTGGTATCAAAGGTGGGCGTGAAGCGGGCATCAAATTAATTGAAAATCTATCGGTGTTTTCTCACCTCGCAAACGTCGGTGACGCCAAATCACTAATCATTCATCCAGCCAGTACAACTCATCATCGCATGGATAATGATGCACTGGGGGCAGCCGGTATATCCGAGGGCCTGATCCGTCTTTCGATTGGTCTTGAAGACCCCGCTGATCTGACCGCAGACTTACGACGTGGGCTACGTGCTAGCCAGAGGTAGCAGAGATGTATACAGAAGTTAACGGAAACAAGACATTTTTCAGTCACGGAAACGGTGAGCTATCACGCAATCAACCAAGCGTTGTCTTTATTCACGGGGCTGCGATGGACCATACTGTTTGGACCCTTCCCGCACGATACTTTGCTCGACATAGGTACAACGTTTACGCNTTCGATCTGCCCGGGCACGGTCGGAGCGACGGTGAACCTATCACCTCAATTGAGTCTCTNGCAGAATGGTTGAAGTCAGCGATGGATGTCCTAAATATTGATAAAGCTGCTATGGTTGGCCATAGTATGGGTTCATTGGTCAGCATATGCTTTTCAGCGAAATATCCAGAGCTAACACGCTGCTTAGCCCTGTTGGGAACGTCCACACCTATGCCAGTCACCGAGCAACTTTTGTCTTCGGCAGAGGCCAATGAGCATGACGCCATTGATATGACAAATATCTGGAGCCACAGCGATTTCGCCCTGACCGGAGGCAATGCTGATCCCGGTCGGTGCATGACTATTAGCGGGCAGCGGCTCTTGGAAAGATCAGACGATAACGTGTTGTTCAATGACTTGAATGCCTGTAACGCCTTCGAGGACGCCGAGGTTTATTTAAATAATATCAACCGGCCAACGCTGATTATTTCAGGCAAGCAAGACAAGATGACTTCACCTATTAAAGCGCGAGCAGCAGCAGCAGCAATTGACGGTGCTCGTCTGGTAGAGCTTGATCGTTGTGGTCATTCGATGATGGTAGAGCAACCCAACGCTGTATTGGACGCACTGGCAACTATCGTTTAACAATATAAACAGTTTTTAGGGCTTGTAGCCGTCGAACAGCCCTTTAAAGCCAGCGGGTTCGTATGGACCTATGACGATCTGCTCGAGCACGCCCACCCCCTGACGTTCTCCATCCGTCGCCGTTACTACTTGTTGGGTATGAAGGTTTTCTGGCGCTTCATGATCTAATTGCCGAGGATCAAACGATTCGTGGCCAAGAGCCAGCTCGCCTTTCCATGCGCCCTGGCGCCACTCAGGGTGTCCATAGCCCAAACCCTTCATCATGAATTTCAGCTTGGGTTCTAATTTGATAGTGCGAACTCCGTCATCTAATGCCACCAAATCAATTTCAGCCGCCTTGGCAAGACGCGTACCCTCGTGATAATCGATCCGGTGTCTGGCGGTAAGTTTGCGATCCACTGAGCCATCTTCGACGCCAGGGATTTCCTCTTCCAATTCATATAGACGAGCTTCGAGGCCCTCACGCACCAATGGCTCTCCCCTCGAGCCATCAAAAAAAATAGCGTGGGAAACGTGATCATCCCAAAATAGTGGGGCCCAGATGAAACAGATACCGGCCGGGCTCCGCGGCGCTCCAGCTGGCTCTGGCTCACCTACCCCTCGTACACCCCATGACCGGTCCTTAGTACCGAGACAGACAGAGGGATCAACTCTGATTTCACCATCAGGCGTATTCACCACGCCACTCCAACGCCCAAATTGATCGAAACGCGTCGAATCCATAACTCTACGTGTCCCCGAATAAAGAATCTGCCTTGCTTCCTGAATTGATGCCGTCCTGGCTGAGAAAGTTAGATCACAACTAAGGCCGCTCTCATTGTCTTCCAGGATAAGACGATGACTTCGCATAGGTTCCAAAACCTCCAGTTTAAAGGGTCCCACATCCATCTCCATTCTCTCTATAGGAGCTCGACGGGAACCATAAAAACAATGCTGACGCATATCGGGCTGGACAACGGAAAAGGCACAGTCCATAACATNTCGATAGGGGTANGTCGCTATNCCAATGCCAAAGTAATAGGAGCCGTCCGGCGCATAACCATTAAACCAGGTTCTATCGTAAACATTACGATCACTGGTCGCAGGATGCGCGATGGGTTCTGGAGTCTGATGAATGGGGAAGTCATCTAACTTGTTTAGCATGCCAATCCTTGCGTTAATACCTCATACGAAGCCTTACTTAAACAAACAACGATAGACAATTGCAATGAGCCTTATCACTTGGTCCTGGATTTTTCTCGTCTTTTATATTTCTTTCATGATCGGCATCGGACTGTTCGCGCAACGCAAAATAAAACATGCCGACGATTTTGCAACAGCGCGTGGCGCTTACGGGCCTTTCTTCCTTGCATTGGCATTCGCCGCATCAACGGCTAGCGGCGCCACTTTCTTGGGGACACCTGCACTTTCTTACGAATGGGGACTCGCCGCTAACTGGGGTAATTTCCTTTATCCAATAGGCGTTTACTTCGGCATTCTGATCTCGATGCGATTAATCGCCAATTCAGGCAATCGTTTTGGCAATCGATCTATTCCTGAATATCTTGGTGACCGCTATCAGTCCGAAGGAATAAGAATACTTGTTTCGCTTTTATCTTTAGTCTTGTTTTTTTACCTAGCGGGGCAACTGGTATCAGGTGTAGTCATGTTCCAGCTCATGCTTGGTCTAGATGCTGATTGGGCCTTAATAATAACGACCGCAGTTTTATTGTTTTATGTTGTGCTTGGAGGAGCACATGCCGACATCCTGACCGATGGTGCCCAGGGTGCAATGATGCTCATCTTGGCAGTCGTCGTGATAATACTAACGGCTGTTGGTTTTGGGATCGAGGGTGGATTCAATGGCATGCTAGATAATCTCAAGGAGCAAGACGAAAACCTAATGGCACCGATAAATCCAAAAACACCACTTTACCATTCCTGGTGGTCAATTTTTGTCATCGCGTTTGCACATATGCCGCTTGGCCTGCTTCCACACTTAGGCAATAAACTCTGGGCTCTTAAAAGCGAGGGTGATCGCTTTCAGTTCATTAAGCTTGCCGCATTCTTCGGCATCACTCTTGGGATGCTAGGTGTGGGTGGTCTGCTTGCTCGAGCACACTTTGGCGACTCACTTTACATGGATGGGGCAAATCCTAATCAATCTTTACCCCTGCTATTTATAGAGCTATTCCCGACCTGGCTCGCAGCACTAATTGGCGTTGGTGTTTTATCTGCTGTAATGAGCACGGCAGATGGTCTNGTCGTTTCTTCGTCTCAAATTATTGCCAATGACCTATATCGAAGGACCTTCACGGGCCTTACTAAAAACCTCTCAGAACAGGAATTGGATCGCAGGGTCCTACTAATTTCCAGAATATCTACGGTCATTATTCTAATCTTATGTATGGTNATGGCTTGGTCGCTTATGGAAACAAACGTAGCGCTAATCGTCTGGATCGGTGTCGGAGGCATGATGGCAGCTTTCGCTGGACCGTTAGTAGTTGGAGCTCTTTGGCGCGGCGTAACACGCAACGGCGCTTATGCTGGTCTAATCGGTGGTATAGGCACCTTTGTAATTCTGCACGCACAACTACTTAACCCTGGCTGGTTCTCAGACGGNGCATTAAAAGATGTGGTTACGTGGCTGTTCAACGAAGGTCCAAACCCTTATTCGTGCGCCGTGATGGGCGAGATCATCTCAATAGCATTGACAGTACTGGTGTCAAAATTGACTCAGCCTCTACCTGAGGATCACCTGAATCAAATGTTCGTTGCTCGCAACTAGCTCNAGCCTGAATTACCCAGAAGGCAATTCAGGTGATGTTCCGAGCTAGTCAACTAGAGATTTTATCGAGGCTCGAGACCCTTCTCCGCTCGATACTTGTTCATGCGCTCCTTATCGCCAGCAAGCCGCTCTCCCAACTCTTCTTCCTCTATCGTGCCTGCCATATGGCGTCCTGCTGTACCAGCGTTATACATAATTTTTTTGGTCGGTGTCACCGCCAAAATAATTCTCAAAGGAGAGTCCAGGAGATTATAGAAAAATTCCTCACCATCTTTATTGCTTGGGTTCAATTTTTGTGACANNGCCGAATAAAACCACTCCTTTGTCGCATCATCTTGGAAAAACTCACCAGTGCCTTTAAAAGTNATNGCGCCNCGGGGNAGACTAGCCGATGCATCTGGATTGTAGCCGGCGCTACTAACGTTAACTGAAACTCGATTATCGCGTCGGATCGCGGCCGTTCGGTGACGATGCTCTGAAAAGGTGATCCAGATCTTTCCNTCATGCCACACATAGGCATGNGTCACTCCCACNGGCCATCCATCTTTTGTTCCCCACATNAGGACACACTCCATTGAGTTGTCCATCAACTGGTCAACTTGCTCATCAGTAAACGGATAGATGGAAACAATTTCGTGATCGTGAGTCTGGGACATATCTGTCTCTCTATACAAAAGAAAGTACAAGCATAACAAAGTCCGCAATAGGAGTTCACAAAACCGCCTCCTATTGTATACTGTATATATATCCAGTTTTATAATTCGCTATGTTTATTGAACCGCCGAGCACCAAAACAGAAAACCAGACAGCAACTGAAAACACCGCAAAGCNAAAGNCNATAAAAGGCAGAGGCGCGATAGNCAACCCTAAGNATAGNTTCACAACCAAGNACCNCGAAAAATTTCATGACGAATGGGAAACCTTTGAGTNCANCGAGCCAGCGCCCAAAACGATATTAATACGAGAANCCGCAAAAACNATCGTCTCCAGCAATAATTCGCCCGACATCGGGTTTGATCAATCNATTAACCCATACCGTGGCTGCGAGCACGGCTGCATCTACTGCTATGCAAGACCNACCCANGCCTACTGGGANATGTCNCCNGGNCTCGATTTTGAAACCCACATCGTTATAAAGGAAAACGCAGCTGAGCAATTACGAAAGACATTATCGAAACCAGGTTACAGAGTAAGTCCGATCTGTATCGGCGCAAATACTGATCCCTATCAGCCAGCAGAGTCACAACTAAAGATCACCCGATCAGTCATTGAGGTATTTAAAGAATTCAAACATCCATTTTCAATCATCACAAAGAGTCATCTCATCGAGCGCGATCTGGATTTGATTGTGCCTCTTGCAGAGCAAAAACTGTGTAATGTCGCCGTCACCGTAACAACCCTGAACCGAGACCTCAAAAGATTGCTAGAACCAAGAGCACCTGACGGCTTGAAGCGACTAAACACTATCCGCAAACTCAGCGAGCACGGCGTAAACGTCACGATGATGGCGGCTCCCATTATTCCATACCTAAACGACAACGAACTCGAGAGCCTCCTTGAAGAAGGCAAGTCTTCAGGTGCGATAGATGCGCGCTACATATTGATTAGGTTACCTCATGAAATCAGCCCGATGTTCCAAGATTGGTTAAAAGCCCACTTTCCCTGTCGATCGAAAAAAGTGATGACCGTTATCCGGGAGAGCCGAGGGGGGAAAAATTACCAAAGCGCATTTGGCGAACGCATGAGGGGTGTCGGAAAATTTGCGGAACTTTTGCATCAACGCTGGCAAATCAGCCACCGAAAACTAGGTTTTCCTGAAAGTATCAAGAAACGTCATAAATTCGATACTACTTTATTCAGGTCTACCCCTGGGCAGCTAAACCTTTTCTAAAAGCACCGGTCGTCTATCAGTATTTCTCCAAGTTATCGCTCTAAAACTTCGACGGAGACTAATCACACGACTATTGATTCTTTCATCGAGAAGCTTCGTAACAGGAGAAATTAAAAAAAGTTTCATCATTGATAAAATTCAGATTGATCAATCTGAGATCTTCACTATCATCAATGTGTAGCATAGCTTCGCCGTTCCAGCCGCCAAAAATATCCGCGAAGTGGTTCCGATTCAGCCAAACCTGTTCTTTAGCAGATAATCCTTTCAGTAAGACCTCTGACGATTTTCCAATGACTGATCCTCCACTATCGAATAATGAACCACGGATCTGGCCTAGAGGCTCAACGCCAACATTAATCAATCGGACAAAG
>NZNP01000078.1 GCA_002694945.1 Gammaproteobacteria bacterium | reverse complement strand
TTCCCCAAAGGTAGTCACTCTGAACATTTCTCCTATGGTGCTTCCCGGCATGCGTCCTCCAATCAACTGCCGAACGCATTATATACGATTGCTTTACCTACAGGGGCCAATACCTTAGTGTAGTTTTTCTTTTCAATAACCGTCGATAGGCGACTCAGATATGGAACATGAATTTCGTTCTATCCTAGAACAAATTGGCGAGGATCCAACGAGAGAGGGACTTTTAGATACCCCTTCACGAGCTGCCAAGGCCATGGAGTTTCTTACTCGCGGTTATAAACAAACCCTCCATCAAGTTGTGAACAATGCTTTATTCGACTCCGAGAGTTCAGAGATGATTGTGGTCCAGGATATTGAACTGTATTCGATGTGTGAGCATCACATGCTGCCATTTATTGGCAAATGTCACGTTGCCTACGTGCCTACTGGGAAAGTTCTGGGCCTGTCCAAAGTAGCGAGAATAGTCGACATGTATGCGCGTCGGCTCCAGATACAGGAAAACCTAACGAAAGAGATAGCAGACGCTATTGAGGGGGTGATTGGCGCCTCGGGGGTAGGCGTAATTATAGAAGCGAAACACATGTGCATGATGATGCGGGGAGTGGAAAAGCAGAATTCGTTAATGAAAACATCGGTGATGCTGGGAACTCTGAGAGATCAACCAGCAACACGAGTGGAGTTCCTGTCCTTAATCTCAAGCTAGCCGTACTGATAAAACAAACTTTATCTATAGGCTAACAATCCCCTGGGGTTACTATCGTTCGTACTTCCTTAATCAAGTCAGGAGGTGTTCCAATCGGTAAGGAAACGACATCAACAAGTTTACTAAACCTTTCCGTTAAGACCTTCACAAGCTCATCGTGACGACCTACGGCGGCAAACAAGCTCACTACATCGTCTGAAACTTCTTGGGTCATTTCATCCCAACGACCCTGCTTTGACATGTCGTTAAGCTTATGGCCAAGATCTTCAAGACCGTGGCTTTCAAAGACAGGCCAGTAAGCAGGCGTCGAGCCATAAAAACCCACTCGCATTCGAATCCACTCAAACATCTTTGCTACAGCCTCATCATCTTCGCCGGTTGCAACGAAACCGCCCCCCGAAATTTCAAAAGCTTTGCGATCTCGCCCGGTACGCTCTAAACCCGTTTTTAGTCTGGGGATAACTACGTCTTCAAGGTACTTTTTTGTACAGAAACCATGCAACATAACGCCGTCACACTCTTCCGCCGCTACTTTCAACATGACAGGGCCAACTGCTGCGATCTCAATACGTGGCAAGCCCCCTTCAAGTCTATCCGGGGTAAAGTTGGGTGTCATGAGGGTGAACTGGTAGTGCTCACCCTGGTAGTCAAGTTTTGTGCCGCGCTGCCAGCAATCCCATATTGCACGGATAGCTTGAACGTATTCACGCATGCGCGGTGCCGGAGGACTCCAGGGCACGCTGAAACGACGAATATTGTGACCCTTGACCTGAGAACCTAAACCCAGAGTGAATCTTCCCGGTGCAGATTGCTGGATGTCCCAAGCCATCATCGCGCTAGACATCGGCGACCTTGCAAAGGCAATGGAAATACTCGTGCGCAATTCCAGTTTGGATGTCGCAGTCGCCGCCATGGCTAGCGGCAGGAATGCATCCTGGCGATTCTCCTGAGAAGTTACTCCCGTGAATCCTGCTTTTTCCAGAGAGGCTGAGATTCGTCCTACCTCGTTAAGCTTGTGACCCGATATGGATGTTAGAACTCGCAAAAGACTCCCTCTTTCAGCTGGACGTTAAATCCAGGGTAACTTGAACAGGTTTCGTCACAGCAGCCGGACTTTCAAGATTTATTTGAACCATCCGATTTAGACTACTCTATCTAGCAACAGGGGTTCGAGTCTTTGTCGTAGATAACTTTCATCGCCAAACTGATGTTGACACCAAAGAGCTCGGCGAAGAAACAACTGTGCATCACAATCAAAGGTAAATCCAAATCCCCCGTGAAACTGAACGGCCCGATCGCCAGCGAAAGCGTATGCCTCTGAAGCAATGGATTTTGTCATCAATACAGCAGTTTCGCTCTCAGCGCCGCCAGCATTGATCTTTGTCGCTGCATGATACAGATGAGATCTGACTGCCTCTAAACTAAGCAAAATATCGGAGGCAGGATGTTTCAAAGACTGGTAGCTTCCAATGTAGCGGCCGAAGGCTTTGCGAGTGGTGAGATAGTCGACAATCAGATGCAACACACCAGACAGTCCCCCCGACATTTCCGCGGACAGAAGCAGCATAGCAACCTGCTCCAAATGCCCAAAGTCAGCTGCCTCTAATACCTGGTTAATAGGTATTTCCACCCCAGCAAAATCAACCTGAAAACTACGCCTGGTTTGATCAATAACCGTTTCTCGCCGAATAGCAGAATCAGAGAGCTGATCCCGTTGTACAAGTACTAGCACCGCTTTGCCTTCCAGCATCACACTGACTAACATAAATTCAGCTATATCGGCGTCCGTAACAAAGCATTTACGACCCTTGAGGGTAAGCGATCCTGCTTTATTATTTGCGGCGGCGACATTCACGTTTTCCAGCAACCAACTTCCATCTTCCTCTGAAAGGGCAAGCGTCGCGACAGAGCCACTTGCCAAGGCGGGCAGCCACTTTCCCTTCTGCTCCTCAGTTCCGTCACGCACCAATGTTTCGGCTGCCAAAACGGACCCGAAGTATGGTGACCCCATGAGGTGGCGTCCCATAGCTTCAACGATAGGCACTAAGCTATCCACGCCAAGACCAAGGCCGCCTAATGATTCAGGTATATTTATGCCCAACCATCCTAACCCGGCCATCTCAGACCAGAGTTCGCGGTTCACATTAGTCGCGTCTAGGGCACCTCTGACAGCTTGCATTGGGGATCGCTTCCGACAGAAATCAGTGGCCGTCTCCAGCAACATGGCTTGTTCGTCACTAAAAGAAATGGCCATCACTAATCCTTTGGCAGGCCAAGAACCCGCTCACCAATGATGTTCTTCTGTATCTGGCTAGTTCCACCACCGATGGTTCCCGAAAAAGCATTAAAGTAGGAGCGTTGCCATCTCCCCCCATCAAGGGCTTCATCCGAGACAAAGCGCGTCGCGTTAGTTCCCTGCAGCGTCACTGCCAACCGACACAATCGTCGCTTTAACTCGCTACCACGCAATTTACCTGACATCGCGATCGCTGAGGGCCAATCCGAAGCAAGTGTAGGGATTTTTGCTCGCGCTGCCATAAGCTGGTTACTGCGGGATTCCATTATGACATCGACCAATTGACGACGAATAGCAGGATCCTCTATCGCTGGCTTACCATTTCTTTTGGCTCGCCTCGACAGTTCCACAACATCATCGACATTCAATTCCATAGAGGCGATGCCCCCGGCTTGGCCACCGGTTGCCCCGCGCTCGAAAGTCAGCGTAATCATTGCAATATTCCAACCTTCGCCCTCCTTACCCATCAGGCAATCGGCAGGTATTCGAGCATCATCAAAATAGGTCTGACAAAAACCATATTCGCCGGTCAATTTCTTAATAGGCCTAGGATCGATACCTGTCGCATCCATTGGAGCCAAAAAATAACTTAGACCTGCATATTTGCTCGCACCCTCAGTTGAAGTTCTGGCAAGAAGGATCATGTACTTCGCATAACTGCCTAGGCTTGTCCAAATCTTTGAACCGTTTATCACGTAATCGTCCCCATCTCTTACCGCGCGACACTGGGAGTTACCAAGATCTGAACCTGCTTCAGGTTCTGAAAAACCTTGACACCATATATCTTCTGCACTGAGGATATTCTTAATGTAGCGTTGCTTGTCCGCATCCCTGCCCATTTTTAGAATGAGTGGTCCTGCCCAATTCAAACCTATAGTGTTAGTCATAAAGGGTACTCTGGCCTTCGCCATTTCCTGCGTAGCAATGTCCTGAAACACCTGCGGCTTTCCGCCGCCTCCATATTCTGACGGCCACGCCATGCCTAGATAACCTGCTTCATAAACTTGGCGCTGCCAATCACGCAGAAATTCAAACTGCTGATCCGAGCCTACTTCCATAAAAGTTTCCGGCAAGAGAAAACCGGGATCGCTTGGCGCATTATCGTTGAACCAAGCCGCGGCCTCGCTTCGAAATTCGCGCAATTCCTGATCAGTTACGTTGCTCATTATTAGCCCTCATCGCGTTGACTGATTTCAATCTAACACAAACCAAAGCCATCCTTTCTGTGATACTTTTCATTTATGGTAAATAATTAACTGAGGAGGGAAACCATGCCGATCCTCGATTCAAAGCTCGACACTCGGTCAGAAGTATTCCAACAAAACAAGTCCGACATGCTAAAAATGTTGGAATACCTCAACGAACTGCTAGAGGAAGCGTCCCGAGGTGGAGGCGAGGAGGCTACAGCACGGCTCCGTTCGCGGGAAAAAATGCCGATCAGAGAACGCATTTCCCATGCCCTTGATCGTGACTCACCCTTCTTGGAAATTAGTCCATTGGCTGCATGGCGGTCGGCTTATGCTATCGGCTCAGGGTTTGTTGTTGGCATTGGTGTTATAGAAAACGTGGAGTGCGTAATTCTAGGCCATGATCCTTCCGTAAGAGCCGGCGCTTTTAACGAATTCAATTCAAAAAAATTAATGCGAGGCCTAGAAATAGCACGCGTTAATCGCCTGCCATATGTTCAGTTTGTTGAGTCCGCTGGCGCTGATTTACGCGGGGAAGCCGGGGAAGATCCAGAGGCTGCTATAAGACGAGAGACAGGTCATTTTGCAGAAAGTGGGAGGTTATTTTATGAAATCACTGAACTATCCAAGATGCGGATNCCAACTATCTCAGTTGTGTTCGGGGCCTCAACGGCAGGAGGGGCTTATCAACCCGGTATGAGCGACTACAACATTTTCATCAAAAACCAGTCAAAGGTTTTTCTTGGGGGCGTTGCGTTGACCAAGATGGCAACTGGTGAGGATGCCAATGAAGAGGACTTGGGTGGCGCAGACATGCATANCTCNGTCTNTGGCCTAGGCGACTATCTCGCAAGAGATGAAATGGATGGNATCCGTATGTGTCGAGAAGTGATGCGGCACCTGAACTGGCGGAAATTAGGCCCCGAACCGAANCCAGAATTTGAGGAACCGATACACAACTGTGAGGACATGTTAGGACTTGTCTCAGAGGATCTGAAGTCGCCATTTGATGTCCGAGAGGTAATCATGCGNATNGCNGACAGTTCTTACTTCGAAGAATTCAAACCNCTCTACGGCCCTACTCTGATTGCGGGCTGGGCCAGCATCCATGGATATCCCGTTGGNGTNNTGGGTAACAATGGGGCGCTTTTCTCTGAGGCNGCCGANAAAGGAGCTCAGTTTATTCAACTATGCAATCAAATCGATATCCCTCTTATTTTTTTACACAACATCACAGGTTTTATCGTCGGCACTGAGTTCGAGCAAGGTGGCATCACAAAGAATGGATCGAAACTCATTAACGCTGTATCGAATTCAACGGTTCCTCATATCAGCGTTATCCTGGCCTCAAGCTATGGAGCCGGCAACTACGGCATGAGTGGCCGAGCCTTCGGACCCCGTTTCACCTATACCTGGCCATTCGCAAAAATTGCCGTTATGGGACCAAAACAAATGGCGGGAGTGATGAGTATTGTCGGACGTGCTGCCGCAGAACGACGCGGGATTGNATTCGATGAGGAAGCCGACGCTAGTCGCGCGNCCGTTGCAGAGCATTGGGCAGAAGAGAGATCAAAAGGTTTGTTCGCAACGTCAAGGGTATCCGACGATGGCATGATCGACCCGAGAGACACCCGGGAAGTTATCGCTATGTCACTATCGGCTGCATACAACAACAAGGTAGAAGGCACCAAGGAGTACGGCACATGGCGGATGTAACAGTTAAACCTATCACATCCATTCTGGTGGCCAATCGTGGAGAAATTGCTCGACGGATTATGCGAACTGCTCGCGATATGGGCATTCAGACCGTCGCTGTATACGCAGACGGCGATCAGGACGCGCCATTTGTCAAAGAAGCAGATGCCGCCTTTGCGTTGAATGGACGAACTTCCGCTGAGAGTTATCTCGTTATTGAAAAGATCATCGACACCTGCAAAAGATCCGGCGCNGACGCTGTTCACCCAGGCTACGGTTTTCTGTCGGAGAATGCCGAATTTGCAAAGGCTGTAATTGACGCCGGGTTTACCTGGATCGGCCCCAGTCCGGAGGTCATCAGTTCCATGGGAGATAAACTGTCGGCAAAAAAACTAATGCAAAAAGCTGATGTGCCAACGCTGCCTGCCATCGAAGTCACTGATCATCTTGACATCAACAGCGCCGCCAACGACATAGGCTACCCAGTTTTAGTCAAAGCCTCCGCAGGCGGAGGTGGTCGCGGTATGCGTGTTGTTCAGAACAAATCAGACTTGGCCAGCGCCATCAAGAGTGCAAAACGTGANGCTGCATCATCGTTTGGCGACGACACAGTGTTTCTGGAGAAGTGGCTAGACCGATCTCGACACATAGAGATACAGATAATAGGCGACAAACACGGGAACCTA
Organism: Gammaproteobacteria bacterium; assembly: GCA_002694945.1. Lineage (GTDB taxonomy): Bacteria > Pseudomonadota > Gammaproteobacteria > Pseudomonadales > Azotimanducaceae > UBA9659. Next base: position 20,231 of record NZNP01000078.1, on the reverse strand, counting down.
ACACATTGCTTTGAACGAGAATGTTCGATACAACGCCGACACCAAAAACTAATCGAAGAGGCCCCCTCTCNTGCAGTNAGCCCTGAGATCAGAGCTGCCATGGGCGAAGCAGCTGTCAAAGCTGCGAAATCACTCGGCTACGCCTCCGCTGGCACAGTCGAATTTCTACTACAGGATTCCGAGTTCTATTTCTTNGAAGTTAACGCTCGCTTNCAGGTCGAGCATCCGGTTACTGAAGAGATAATTGGCTTCGATTTAGTTCGAGAACAAATAAGAGTCGCTGAGGGCGAGTGCCTATCGTTCNCGCAAGAAGATCTATCAATCAATGGCCATGCTATCGAGGCAAGGCTTTGCGCAGAAGACCCAAATAATNACTTCTTACCATCTCCTGGACCTGTAAACGTTTGGGAAACATCGGCAGCAGGCAATGTAAGNTTCGACTCAGGCGTTGAAAGCGGCAGCATAATTGCTATGGAATTTGACGCCATGATCGCCAAGGTTATCGCTCACGCACCGACGAGACGAGAAGCCGCAATGAAGCTAGCCAGGGCACTTGAAACAACAAGCATACAGGGACTAACCACCAATCGTGATTTTCTAGTATCAACATTGCGAAGCGAGGCATATCTGGCTGGTGACACTACAACTGATTTTATCGAACGCGTTAACCCGGCTAGAGTACGCAAAATCAGCGANGATGAACTCANTGAAGCAGTCATTGCCGCTGCGTTGGCATCACAAGCAAAGAATCGAACTAACGCGAAGGTCCTAAAATCTATACGTAGCGGCTGGCGAAATACCATGCTGCCGTTTNAACTACTCNACTTCNCTCACCAGGGAACTATCTGGCACGTAGAGTACCGATCTCAACGTGATGGTAGTTTCAAAGTCAGGATTGCTGGCAATGAAATTATCGTGCGAGTTCTCAATGTCGACGCAGANTCCCTGAGCCTCGATATCGATGGTAAACGACTGAATTTTTGGGTTCATCATCGATTGGATGAGTGGCACATTCATACCAGCAAAGGTGACCTTAGCCTAACGCAGTTGCCTAGGTATCCACTACAGGAAGGGGAAGAGCAAAGAGGGGGCTTGGTCGCCCCGATGCCTGGAACTGTTTTGTCGACTGAGATCACGACCGGCGATAATGTCGGCAAAGGCGATCTATTGGTGACGCTTGAAGCGATGAAGATGGAGCATCGCATCACCGCCCCCAGAGACGGCAAAATAGAAAACGTTCACGTTGCGGCCGGTGACCAAGTAGAAACCGATCAATTGTTAGTCACGCTAGTAGAAGAAAATTAGGAGAAAAGCATGACATTAGAGGCGACAGAATACGAGATCGATAATGGTGCTGCTTGGATTCGCCTGAACAGACCAGCAGCCCGAAATGCTCTATCGGCATCATTGGTCAACGAACTATACGACCACATTAATCAATCTAACGACAATCCCGATGTACGATGTATGGTAATTACCGGAAATGGTCCAGCGTTTTGCGCTGGCGCTGATTTAAAAAGTCCGCCAGGACAAATCGTCGACGGTCAAGACAGAGCTATCGCTTACCCCGACGTTCTGACTTCAATTATTGAAAGCTCAAAACCGGTGATTGCGGCAATCAATGGTGCCGCTTTTGCCGGCGGTCTAGGGTTAGTTGGTGCCGCAGATATCGTTATCACAGTAGATGATGCTCAATTCAGCTTTAGCGAAGTCCGGATAGGGGTCATACCCGCTGTGATTTCCGTTGTCTGCTTACCTAAACTAGGGAAACATCATGGCATGAAGCTGTTCCTGACCGGAGAACGATTTACTGGTTCTCAAGCTGTAGATATGGGCTTTGCTCATAGGGCCGTCGCCGCAGATGAATTAGCAACCGCCGTACGAGAGGAGATTGATGCGATTAATCTTGGAGGTCCAATTGCCGTGCGAGAAGCAAAAAAACTTGTGCGTCGAGTTAGTGAGCTATCGATAGAAGCAGGGTTTGCAGAAACTGGCCCATGGAGCAGACGACTATTCGAATCTGAAGAAGGTCAGGAAGGCATAACCGCCTTTAGGGAAAAACGCCAACCAAACTGGGTAAAGTAGAACTAAGGAGAAGTATCCATGGAAGAAGTTATTCGAATTGGTAACTGCAGCGGTTTTTATGGTGACAGACTCGCAGCCGCCAAGGAACTGATAGACGGTGGCCCCATTGATGTCCTGACAGGAGACTATCTGGCAGAACTAACAATGACTATCCTATACAACCAAATGCAGACCCGTGGCGAAAACATGGGTTATGTTGGCACCTTCTTGAAACAAATTAAAGACGTCGCCAAAGACTGTCAGGAAAAGAATATCAAAATTGTCTCAAACGCCGGCGGGCTAAACCCTAAATCCATGGCTGCCAAGGTTGAAAGTATACTTTCTGACCTAGGATTAGATCTTAAAGTTGCTTATATCGATGGCGATGATATCAAAGAAGATATCGAAGAATTTCAGAAAGACGGCGAACAATTTATAAATATTGATCGCGGTATCCCGTTGTCAGAATCCTCCAACACAATAGTCACCGCCAACACATATTTCGGCGCCTGGGGTATTAAGGAAGCGCTAGACCAAGGTGCCGATATTGTCATATGCCCTCGAGTTACAGATGCGGCGGTCGTCATTGGTCCAGCGGCTTGGAAATTTAACTGGCGACGGAACGACTACGATGCTCTGGCGGGAGCTCTTGCAGCAGGTCACATCATCGAATGTGGGGCGCAATGTTGTGGCGGGAACTATTCATTTTTTGAGGAAGTTCCCAGCTTTCGCAATGTCGGTTACCCAATAGCTGAAATCGAAGCCGACGGTAGCTTCACCGTGTCCAAACACCCTGGTACCGGTGGCTTGATATCGGTAGGTACAATCACCGCCCAGCTATTATATGAAATAAAAGCGCCAGCTTATTATAACCCTGATGTTATTGCGCATTTTGACACTATGAAGATTGAGCAAACAGGCGAAGACCGGGTCAGGGTAACAGGAACTAGAGGCTCCAGCCCTCCTCCAACTCATAAGGTTTGTGTCAACTCCTTGGGCGCACACAAACAAAGCTTCGAAGTTTTGTTAACCGGGCTCGATATAGAGAAAAAAGCTGAAATATATGTTGATCAAATCTTCCACAACCTAGGGGGCATGGAACAATTCGACGATGTTGATGTGCAATTGATTCGAAGCGATAAGGAAAACCCTGAAACCAACGAAGAAGCACACGCTGCTCTAAGAATAACGGTAACGGCGAGCGATCCAACAAAACTCGGACGACTGATGCAAGCTCAAATAACGGAACTTGCTCTCGCCGCCATTCCCGGTAACACTGGACGTGGCGCTGCTGGCTACAACGGCGATAGAGTCATCGCCTATTGGCCTACAGTGATAGATAGCAAGCGCGTTACCGAAACAGTTCACTTTGAGGGGCAATCGATCGACGTTTTACCGACTCAAAGACTTGGATTAGAGGAGATGTATTATCAGAAAGAACCCGTCAGCATCGCTCAGGCGCCAAGCGGTGACACGACAATTATCCCATTTGGACGTCTTTATGGAACCCGCTCAGGGGATAAGGGAGGAGCCGCTAACTGCGGTGTCTGGGCAAAAACTGACGAAGCCTATAGCTTCCTCTTCGAATTTCTAACTATCGAAAAGTTCAAGGAACTTGCACCAGACATGGCGCAATACAAAATTGAGCGATTTGAAATGCCAAACCTTAGAGCACTTAACTTTTATATTCATGATGTCCTTGGCGAAGGGGTCTCAAGTAATCACCGCATAGACGGACAAGCGAAATCACTGGGGGAATATCTGCGAGCCAAGCACATCGAGGCGCCGACATTTCTGGTGGATCAGATTCAATGAAGCATCCGAACGATGGTTACGGCACTGTAGAGAGACAAGAATCGTCGGACTTCCCCCCTGCTATCCCTGCGGCGACTGTGGTTCTGCTGAGACAGAACCATAGCGAACCTGAAGTTCTGATGCTACACAAAAATCAGGAGATCGATTTTGGAGGGCTTTGGGTCTTTCCGGGTGGACGCATCGATAATGACGACTTCAATGGCACTAGCGATCTTAATATCGCTGCCAGAAACGCCGCCGTGAGGGAAACCATTGAAGAAGCCGGCATAGAGATTCCCAGCGACGACTTCATCTGGTTTAGTCACTGGACGCCACCACCTAGAGAAGGTAGGCGATATGCTACCTGGTTTTTCTTAACTAGCACAGAAGACGAACATGAGATACGCGTAGACGGCCAAGAAATACAAAACCATCAATGGATCAATCCAAGGCATGCCTTGCAACGACATTCGAGTGGAGAAATCGATGTGGTGCCTCCCACCTGGGTGACCCTTTACACGCTCGCTCAATTTGCATCTGTCGAGGAGACGCTAACAACACTGAAATCTCGTGCAACGCGGACCTACGAAACTCACCTTGGTAAAGACACCGACGGCGCCCGCATAACTATGTGGGCTGGCGATTCAGGCTATGAGGATTGGGACGCGACACAGTCGGACGAGACTCACCGTCTGATCATGTCCCCGGACGGTTTTGATTTTCAACATAGCGCCGTTGAATATTAAATTTGGTACGCGCTAGCATAATCTACGCTTGCTGCCACCAAGCAACACCATCTTGGTCTTCTGTCACCTTCACGATACGACGTTCAAGAGCGCAATGCAGATGAGCTATTGACTCGCCCGTAGCTGGGAAAAAACTTGTATCAGTTATCTGACTCTTAAATAGAGCAGGAAAGACATCCACGGCCCTTTTGGGCTCAGCGCACAATTCATACAACTTCTCTAGGGCGACTTCGTGCCAATCAATCAATTCAGTCAACCGCTCATGGACGCCTTCGTAGAGACTCTCATGGGCTGGCAGGACCAACAAGTCAGGCGGTAACTGCTCCCTGAAACGAGTACAAGAATTAATAAAGTCTCTCAATGGATTAGCGTTGGGCTCAGAAGGATTGACGCTGATGTTAGGTGTGATTTTTGGCAGGATCTGATCTCCGGCAATAATCACTTTCAGTTCGGGACAATATAAACAGACATGCTCTGGCGCGTGACCGTGCCCTATCATCGCCCGCCACTCTCTGCCACCGATTTGGAGATACTGGCTATCGGTAATACGGCGATAACCAGCCGGCAACTCGCTGATATTGGCGCCGAATTGACCGAACCTTTGCCTATACCTATCGAGTCTCGCCTCGTCAAATCCTGCTCGTTTATAAAATTTGATCGCATCATCTGGCACGTCGTTNGGCCCGTCCGCNGCCATTACTTTACACATGTAAAAATCGCTCCGGGACATCCAAAGTTCAGCTCCCCATTTCCTGCAGAGCCAGCCAGCATTGCCGGTATGGTCGCCATGAAGATGTGTCGCGATCACCCGGGTGACAGGCTTTCCTTCCAGGCAACTATCAAAAATTTTGTTCCAGCAATCCTGAACATCATCGCGATTTAAGCCCGTATCAACGATAGTCCAGGCCTCGTTATCGCGTAGCAGCCATACATTGATATGATTCAACCTACCCCACATAGGCATACGAGCCCAAAAGACACCGTCGGCTACTTCCTTGAGGTCNCCCGGATCAGGTTCTTCTCCTTGGTACCGGTAAGTAAGCGGATCGAACCCGCGTTTGGACATGTTATCNACCACTTTTCACCTCGGNGTAATACAAAGCTTTCGAAATAAACTGGCGCANCACAAAGTAAATAGTNCGCCGCGACATTTCCTTGCAGGGCCTTAACTATTTATCTATCTGATCAGATACTGCAGTAAATGCTTCTATGTGCACATAAATCTTTCGAGTCGCCCTTTGGCTAGCATAGAAACTGACATAACCTGCACCATCAGGGAGCTCATAGATCCCATAGCGTTGGAATTGCTCTGGTCCATANAGGATAGCTTNATTAAGAATTTTATTTGCCCAATAACTGCTGCTACCACAGGTCCTGCCTGNACAACTAAATACAAGTGTTCCAATGTCNGCTAGCTGAAGCCCATAGAATTGCTCGACGTCACCTGTCTTCCTAGCAANTGGTAGGTAGTAGGTTCTTGTCGATTTCTTACCCACCAAAAACGTTGAGCGTTCAGGCTCNAGTTCGTGATTGATTTTTTCCAAAGCACCTAAGACGATAAGGTGCTGCTGGATATTCCTATCGTCTGATACATCTACGACTTCTGCTCCGCGGAAGACGATTAATTCGTCTAATATTGAAGCCTTGGCAAACGAAGCATGAAGCAAAAAGAGCACCATTAACGGTTTTATTAGAGCATACATATTAATCGACAACATCCTTTCGCCAATACGGGTGCCTCAATCACGGCGATGTCGGCCGTTGAAATAGGCTGATCTACCTCTGACAGATACTCAATCAGTCGCGATATCAAAGGCTGGTGCAACACAGCCATAACAATGTTATCACGATTACAAATCGGCTCTAGTGCGGTGATCGCTTCATCGGGCTCACGTCCTGGCGTTAGCGCCTCTGAAATCAAAACTTCTTTTATACCCACCTTCTCCGCAATGATCGATGCAGTTTCTACAGTTCTGACATAAGGGGAGGATACGAGGTAATCAATTTGATAACCATTACTCCGCAATTGTTNAGCTCGCAAAGCTACGGTTTCCCTTCCGCCAGAACTCAAAGTACGTTCAGNATCCAGACTAGCGTGCGCTTCTGCATCCCCATGCCGCATCAATAGCAGCTTTAATGAAACGTTGTGNTCGGGATCGACCGTCACAAATTATCCAAATTGTTTTACCTTGCACAACCTCATTACTTTTTGTCATCCCGTAAGGTCTAGCAACAACCTGTTTAGTCTCGCCACATATGATGCCGGCTCCGGCAGTTGTGTTCCTTCAGCCAACTTCGCCTGATCGTAAAGCACCATCGTCAAATCGTTAAATCGGTCTACGTCAGCTTCATCGTTAAGCTTTTTAACAAGTGGATGGTCCGGGTTTATTTCAAAGATTCGCTTCGTATCCGGTACCGATTGTCCTGCCGACTCAAGAATACGACGCATCTGCATACCCATGTCGTCTTCACTGACCACTAGACAGGCAGGAGAATCTGTCAGTCGGTAGGTAATTCTGACTTCAGACACCCCNTCCCCAAGAAGTTCGCCCACTTTNTCCACGAGGCTTTTATATTCCTTCTCATTGTCTTTGTGGTGAGTTTCTTCGTCTTTATCCTCCAATTCCCCGAGATCTAACTGACCGCGAGCAACGTCTTGAAACTGCTTACCGCCGAANTCCATCAGATGACTGACTAACCATTCATCTATACGATCGAACAGAAGTATCACTTCGATTTCTTTCTTACGAAAAATTTCTAGGTGAGGACTATTGGCCGCAGTGTGATAATTCTCCGCCGCAACATAGTAGATTTTTTCCTGCTCTGGCTGCATACGCTCTATGTACGCCGCAAGCGACTGTGTCTGTTCTGCACTACCAGACTCAGTGGTGGCGAATCGCAGCAATCCTGCAATTTTTTCCTTGTTCGAAAAATCTTCCGCCGGACCTTCTTTCAAAACCTGTCCGAATTCACTCCAGAAGGCCTGGTACTTCTCGTCGTCTGCTGCCATTTTTTCGATCATGTCTAAGACCCTCTTGGTTAGGGCACTGCGCATCGAGTCTATAGCAGGATCTTTTTGAAGAATTTCTCTTGAAACATTCAACGAGAGATCATTCGAATCCACAATACCTCTAACGAAACGGAGATAAAGTGGAAGAAACTGTTCGGCCTCATCCATAATAAAGACGCGCTGGACATAGAGCTTCAATCCGCGGGGAGATTCACGGTTCCATAGATCAAAAGGTGCAGAGGCTGGAATGTACAGCAAAGAAGTATATTCCAGCTTTCCTTCGACTCGATTGTGGCTCCAAGTCATCGGATCAGCAAAATCGTGAGATATCGCCTTATAAAATTCCTGATACTCCTCGTCGGAGACTTCTGCTCGCGATCGAGTCCAAAGTGCTTTAGCTGTGTTGACGACTTCAAGCTCGGGCTCTTTATCATCTTCAGTACTAGTTTGAAGCATCTTAACGGGGACAGAAACGTGATCAGCGTACTTTTTAACTATTGACCGCAACCGCCATCCATCAGCAAATTCNTTGTCGTCAGCTTTCAGATACAGNGTCACCGACGTGCCCGGAGTGTCTTTTGTTATGGACTCAATATCGAAATCGGCTTCACCGCTGGACGTCCAGCGAATACCCTCTTTCGCCGCTGCACCTGCGGCTCTGGTATCTACTACAACCTGATCTGCCACTATAAAAGACGAGTAGAACCCAACTCCAAACTGGCCTATNAGCTGTGCATCTTTCTGTTGATCACCTGTTAAAGATTCGAGGAATTGGGAAGTCCCTGATTTGGCTATTGTTCCCAAGTTTTCAATAGCCTCTTCCCGACTCATTCCTATTCCATTATCAGCGACAGTAATGGTGCCTGCTTCCTCATCGATATCTATCTGAATAGCCAGTTCAACGCCTTCCTCCATCAAGGCGGGATCGGAAAGAGCGCGGAAACGCAGTTTATCGATAGCATCATTNGCATTTGAGACCAGCTCCCTAAGGAAAATNTCCTTATTGCTNTAAAGCGAGTGAATCATNAAATGCAAAAGCTGCTTCGCTTCTGATTGAAAACCTAACGTCTCTTTTTTGGTTGCTGACATAAAGGACCTCCGTACTGCGTCTATATAGNTAAGGAAGTGGGGGCTCGAACACGCTATTTCAAGTCTAGTTCTCAGCCATTAGGTATGAAGGCTACTCTTTAAAACAGACCCGGAGGCATAGTCATGTTTTCCTCGAGAATACTTAGATCCTCGCATGTTATGTAGGAAGGAATCTTTTCAAACGATAGAAGACAACCGATATCAAGTAGACACGAAACACTTTACAACGTGAGTTTTAGTTCAAGTTCATTCAGCATCTGGTTTGACGGTAACGGCGTATATAACTGCGTCGAGCCAGATTAAAATCACAACGAAAGTTCGATTTTGCAAACAAACGAACTCTATTCCCTGCTCAAACGCTGTTTCTCAGTCTAGACAACGCAGGAAGCGATCCGCTAAAACCTGGCAGGCGNAGACACCTACCAGCCAGTTANTTCCTGCAACGTTGAACCAATATCTGCAAGACTCTTAACCGTCGCAACCCCTGCGGCTTCCAGAGACGCGAATTTTTCGTCTGCNGTGCCTTTCCCGCCCGCAATAATNGCTCCAGCATGNCCCATTCGTTTACCCGGAGGTGCTGTCACTCCCGCGATATAGCCNACAACNGGCTTGGTCACATGAGATTGAATAAAATCCGCGGCTTCTTCTTCCGCTGTACCGCCTATCTCACCGACCATCACGATTGCTTCAGTGGCAGGGTCTTCTTCAAACATCTCTAGTATGTCNATAAAGTTGCTGCCCGGGATAGGGTCCCCACCGATTCCAACGCAACTGCTTTGACCATATCCCATGTCAGTGGTCTGCTTGACNGCTTCATACGTGAGTGTCCCAGATCTTGANACAATNCCAACTTTACCGGGTAAATNNATCTCACCCGGCATGATACCTATCTTGCATTCNCCTGGTGTAATAACNCCAGGACAGTTCGGTCCAATCAGTCGCGCGCCGATAGAATCCAGATGAGCCTTTACTACTAACATATCCAGAGTTGGCAAACCTTCAGTAATGCAGACGATAAGGCTAATGCCAGCGGCTGCAGCTTCTAAGATACCGTCCTTGGCAAACGGCGCTGGCACATAAATAACGGAGGCGTCTGCTCCGGTTTCCTCTACAGCTTGTTGCACCGTATCAAAAACGGGCAAGCCAAGATGCTCCTGCCCCCCTTTCCCGGGCGTAATCCCCCCTACAAGTTTCGTCCCATAAGCTAAAGCCTGTTCTGAATGTAATGTTCCCTGAGAACCAGTGAACCCTTGACATATGACTTTAGTATTTGCGTCTACTAGAATACTCACGCTGCACCTCCCGCTGCTTTGACGGCTTGCTGAACAGCATCAGTGAGGCTGGTCGCCGCAATAATATCCACGTCACTGGCTTGTAATGTTTCCGCACCGACAGATGCATTATTACCTTCAAATCTAACAACAACAGGAACTTCAACACCAACTTCTTTCACCGCCCCGATAATGCCTTCGGCAATGATGTCGCAACGAACGATCCCACCGAAAATATTAATGAGCACAGCCTTCACGCCCTTGTCGGAAAGAATAATCTTGAAGGCTTCAGCAACCGTCTCTTATGTCGCGGTACCGCCGACGTCTAAGAAGTTCGCAGGCTCTCCACCATGATATTTGACTAAATCCATCGTGCCCATAGCAAGACCAGCACCATTGACCATGCAACCGATATTGCCGTCGAGAGCAACATAATTCAGATTAAACTCTGACGCCTGGTTTTCGAGCTCATCTTCCTGGCTGTGGTCTCTCATCTTTGACAGTTCTTTCTGCCGATACAGCGCGTTACTATCCACTGACAGCTTCGCATCCAAGCAATGAATATCACCTTCTTTCGTTACGACCAGCGGGTTAATTTCTATCAAAGTTAAATCACAATCATTGAACAATTTAGCGAGTCCCATGAACACGGTAGCAAACTGATTCACCTGCTTTCCTTCAAGTCCAAGAGCAAACGCCAAGTCACGCCCCTGGTAGGAGCAGGGACCAGTGGTTGGATCTATCGTCGCTTGCAAGATTTTTTCCGGTGTTTCCTCTGCTACTTTCTCAATTTCAACGCCACCTTCCGTCGAGGCCATAAAGGTTATACGCCTGCTCGATCGATCGATCACGGCCCCAAGATACAGCTCTCGTTCAATATCCGTGCATTCTTCTACGAATATCTTGGAGACAGGCTGGCCCTGCTCATCTGTCTGAAAGGTTACTAGGTTCGTGCCAATATGACGGTTTGAAAATTCTCGAATCTCATCCTCACTGTCGACGAGCTTGACTCCACCTGCCTTGCCACGACCACCAGCATGCACTTGCGCTTTAACTACCCATCGACTGCCACCTATTTCCCTAGCTGCGGCGACAGCTTCATCAGCGGTGTCGACCGCAATCCCATTGGAGACCGGCAATCCGTATTTGGCAAAGAGTTGCTTCGCCTGATATTCATGGAGATTCATCTTATCAAGATCCTGTTTCGTTTAATTTGAGTCAATCCTGTCGTTATAAGTACTGCAGGGGAAAAATCCGATTATACTGGTACCAGCTTTCTATTATTTGTTTTGTAGCGTTGGTATTTTGATCTAGTTTAGCAACAAAAAACCTATTTCTTTTTTTGTTTTCTATTAGCGATGTGGATGGCATGACCCGATACCGCCAGCGCCGCTTCGTGGAGTCCCTCAGACAACGTTGGATGAGCAAACATAGTCAGTCCTAAGTCTTCCGCGGAAGACCCAAATTCCATAGCAATTACAGCTTCGGCTATTAATTCGGACGCATGATTTCCGATAATATGCACGCCAAGTATACGGTCATTCGTGCGATCAGCTAATACCTTTATCATACCCGTTGTATCGTTGTTTGCCATGGCTCTGCCACTTGCCGCCATCGGGAAGCTACCAACGTTATAATCAATGCCTGCTGCTTTTGAGTCCTGCTCAGTCATACCAACCCAGGCAATCTCCGGATGGGTGTAGATCACTGATGGAACTAGGTCATAGTTGACCACCGGCATTTGTCCTGCAATTCTCTCGGCAACCATAATCCCCTCCTCCATGCCTTTGTGCGCCAACATCAGACCGCGAACAACATCACCGACCGCATAAACTCCCGGCGCATCGGAAAGACAGTGTTCATTAACAAAGATAAAACCTCGTTCGTCGAGATTAACGCCAGAGTCTGCGGCGAGAAGNTCCTCGGTATAAGGTCGTCGCCCTACAGCNACAATAACTTTATCGAATTCTTCCTGCTGTTCACCATCAGTATCTGAATAACGGACCACCACGCCGCCATTCTCAATATCGGCACCGGTAACCCTTGTTCCAAGGCGTATATCCAGGCCCTGATTCCTAAAGAGTTTAACTGCCTCTTTAGCAACGTGCTTATCCGCAGCCGGTAAAAAATCTTCCATTGCTTCTAGCAAAACAACCTTAGACCCTAAGCGAGACCATACGCTGCCAAGTTCAAGACCGATAATGCCTGCACCAATGACTCCTAGACGCTCTGGCGGAGCCTGAAAATCCAATGCCCCTGAAGAATCAACAATAATGTCGTCTGTCAGGGGACACGGTGGAATTTCAACGGGAACCGANCCAGAGGCAAGAATCACATTTTCGGCCTCAAGGTCATACACGCTACCATCGTGAGCACTGATAACCACCCGCCGACCAGCATGTAGTTTGGCAGCACCGTCATANGTCGCCACTCCATTTCCTTTTAGAAGGCCCGCAACCCCCTTGGTTAGANTAGCAACCACCTGATCTTTCTTGCTGACAATGGCAGGAACGTCTGCTTCTATCTTTTGTATCTTGATACCTATATCGGTGAAATTATCGCGGGCATCGACAAATTTATGAGATGCTTCAAGCAGTGCTTTAGACGGAATACAACCAACATTTAGGCAGGTTCCACCAAACGCAGGCTCACCCTGTTTATCGATCCATTTGTCTATCACAGCAGTTTTAAGGCCAAGCTGAGACGCCCTTATCGCAGCATGATACCCAGCTGGTCCTGCACCAATAACAATGACATCATAATCACTCATAATCCGTCCTTAGATATCCAGCAGGATGCGCGCTGGTTCCTCAAGGAAATCTTTTATTGTGACCAGAAAGCGAACCGCTTCCTGTCCGTCGATTAAACGATGGTCGTAGGAGAGAGCAACATACATCATTGGCCGAATAACAATTTCTCCGTTAATCGCAACCGGCCTATCTTGAATTTTATGCATACCCAAAATACCAGTCTGGGGAGGATTCAGTATAGGAGTAGATAACAGAGACCCAAAAACTCCGCCATTAGATACCGTAAANGTACCGCCGNTCATGTCATCGATCGTCAGCTTTCCCGCCTGAGCCTTTTCGCCAAATTCACGAACCTGATCCTCCAATTCNGCAATAGTCAAACTGTCAGCTTCCCTGATTACAGGTGCTACCAATCCCCTAGGCGTACTCACNGCAACACTGACATCCTGATAGCCATGGTAAACAACATCGTTACCGTCAATTGACGCATTGACCGCAGGGAACCGCTTTAGTGCCTCGACGCTGGCTCTAATGAAGAAAGACATGAAGCCAAGGCGAGTACCATTGTGAGCCGCAGCAAACTCATCTTTATACCGCGCCCTTAAGTCCATAATCCCCTGCATATCAATTTCATTGAATGTTGTCAGCATGGCGGCTGTCTGCTGCGATTCCACCATGCGACGAGCAATACTGGCGCGAAGCCTTGTCATTGGCACTCGACGCTCAATTCGCTCTCCTGACACGACTTCCATAGCGACATGATTATTATCACTCGCTGTAGCTTGCGACACCTGCCCTTCCTCAATCGCAACAGCCTTCAGTACATCCTCTTTCGTAATTCGACCGCCCTTNCCGGTACCCTTAATTCTAGAAATATCAATGTTATGCTCGCTCGCCATCTTTCTCGCAGCNGGGCTAGCCAAGACCTCATTAGTCCCATCAGAAAGANTCATTGTCTCTTCCCGAGGAATAGTTGCCNGTTCGACGGATTCTAAAACAGATTCAGTCGCAGAAGAGCTCTTCGAACTTGAAGGAGTCTCATCGTGCGAGACTTCGCCAGGCTCGAAATCTCCCAAGACCTCTTCTGCCATGACGGTACTACCTTCTCTTTTATATATAGCAGTTAAAGTTCCATCAGACGGCGCAACCACCTCAAGCACAACTTTATCTGTCTCAATGTCTACTAGTACTTGATCACGCCTAACTTGTTCACCAATATCAACATGCCAAGTTGCAACTTCTCCATCTGCTATAGATTCGGGAAACTGCGGGGCCTTTATCTCAATCATGAGCTATTCCTATTCCTATTCCTATTCCTATCCCTCTTCCTCTCCACTACCATATAAAGCGTCCACAACAAGCTGTTCTTGTTGCTCAATGTGTAACGACATGTATCCTGCTGCTGCCGCTGCGCTGGCCGGTCGACCGGCATAACTAAGGTATAGGTTTGGATATGCTCTATCAACAACACGTCTAAGGTGATGCTGGCTAGAGTACCAGGCACCCTGATTCTTGGGCTCCTCCTGGCACCAGATAGCCGCCGTCACATTAGGGTATCTCTTCAAGGCAACTTCCATGTCATATTCCGGAAATGGGTAGAGTTGCTCGATCCGAACAATCGCCACATTTTCGATCTCATCCTCTGCTCGTTTTGCGAGTAAATCGTAAAAGACCTTACCACTGCAGAAGACTACTCTTTCAACCTGTGATGGGTTATCGATATATTGACAATCGATGACAGTCTCAAATGACCCCCCAGTCAGTTCTTCGAGTTGGGAGACAGCCTTTTTGTGACGCAACAAGCTCTTCGGGGTCATTACTACTAGTGGTCTACGCAATGGCCGGATGGCCTGGCGTCGCAGAAGGTGAAAAATCTGCGCAGGCGTCGTTGGGACACATACCTGAATATTATGCTCAGCACACAGTTGCAGATACCTCTCAAGCCTTGCAGAGCTGTGCTCCGGTCCCGCACCCTCGTATCCGTGCGGTAGAAGCATCGTNAGCCCGGATAATCGAGCCCACTTGTGTTCACCAGACGTGATGAACTGGTCAATTACAACCTGTGCTCCGTTAGCAAAGTCGCCGAACTGTGCCTCCCAAATNACCAGTGTATTTGGACTAGTGGCGGAGTAACCGTATTCAAATGCGAGCACTGCTTCTTCCGAAAGAAAAGAATCGAATAAATCGAAACGACTAACCTCTCTCTGGACGCGACGCAGGGGTACTAATGTTTCGCCAGCCCTCTGATCATGAAGAACAGCATGTCGATGAGAGAACGTACCGCGTCCGACGTCCTGACCCGTCAATCGGATACTGAACCCCTGATCTAGCAACGTGGCATACGCCATTATTTCCCCGAAACCCCAGTTAATCCCTTGAGCACCCGCAGCCATCNTGCGTCTATCTTCGATAATCTTTCGGACTTGCTTCAAAAGGACGAACCCATCAGGCGTTTCATGAATTTTTTCCGAAAGTTCTTGGAAGCTTTTCATGTCGTAGGTCGTATCGCCCGGCGCGTCCCAGTCATGTCCAAGGTAAGGCCTCCAATCTACATGCAAAGAGGTATCAGGCTCTTTAAGAAAATCTGAGGCTACAGCATTTCCACGATCCAGCGACGCTCGATACGACTCTTCCCCAGCACGAAAGCCCGTCTCACTGATGACTGCTTCGGTAATCATTTTCTTTGCGTAGATCTCTAGCGTAGTCGGATGATGCCGAATCTTCTGATACATGATCGGCTGAGTGATNGCGGGCTCATCTCCTTCATTGTGGCCACGTCGCCGATAACAAACGATATCTATNATGACATCTTTCTTAAATTCCATGCGGTAATCCATCGCCAACTGCGAGACAAATACAACCGCCTCAGGATCATCACCATTCACGTGGAACACCGGCGCCTGAACCATTTTCGCAACTTCGGTACAATAATGCGTCGACCTTGCGTCANCTNGATTGCTAACCGTATAGCCGATCTGATTATTAATGACGATGTGGACAGTCCCGCCTGTATAAAAACCGCGGGTTTGGGAAGCCTGGAANGTTTCCATGACGACACCCTGACCTGCAAATGCGGCATCTCCNTGAACATTAATCGCCAACACCTTGTCGCCTTTCTCATCACCACGACGATCCATTCTCGCTCGCACAGACCCGACAATAACTGGTGCAGCTATCTCGAGATGCGAAGGATTAAAGCCCAGCGCCAGATGCATCTCACCGCCCGGAGTCATCAGATTAGATGAAAAACCCTGATGGTATTTGACGTCTCCCGAACCAAAACCAGGTTCATAACGACCTTCGAACTCATCGAAAAGATCAGCAGGGTCTTTCCCCAGCAGGTTGACCAGGACATTGATACGCCCTCGATGCGCCATGCCAATAACCGTCTCGACAACTCCGGATGAGCCTGCTCTGTGAATTAATTCGGCTAAACAAGGAATGAAGGACTCACCGCCCTCTAATCCAAATCTCTTGGTTCCTGGATACTTTGAACCCAAGTACTTTTCCAATCCTTCGGCAGCAATAAGGCGATCCAGGATCCTCAATTTAAAACTGGCCTCAAACGAAGGTTTAGAGCGAGTACTCTCCAAACGCTGCTGCACCCACATTTTTTCTGCCTCGTCCGTGATGTGCATATACTCAGAGCCGATAGAACCGCAGTAGGTGCTTTCTAGCGCATCTACTATTTCACGTAGAGAAGATTCNTTCTGGCCGAAAAAAAGATCTCCGGTCTGAAAAAGGGTATCCAGATCAGCAACTGAAAGACTATGTTGTTCGAGCTGAAGCGCAGGAACAATTCGCGCCTCTTCCAAACCTAAAGGGTCCAGGACAGCTTTAAGGTGGCCACGACGACGATAACCGTTTATTAGCTCGCCAACCGCGAATTGTTTTCTTTCATGTTCAGAGTTAATGCTGGAAGCGGAAACCGGCACCACGCGGGCTTGGTTCTTGGCTAGCAACAAAAAGTGGTCCTGAACCGTGGCATGGGAAATATCTGCTNCTCTAGCTCCCTCCAAGAGGGGCAAGGTTCCAAAATAGCTCCGCCATTGATCAGGGATATCCGAAGGATCCCGGAGGTACCTTTCGTATAGGTCTTCAACATATGAGGCGTTTTCAGCGGAAATATGGGCTGATCGCCACATTCGCTCCATGCTACTGTCGGACAAACCCTTCTCCGTCAAACGAAATCAGAAATTGTACAGCAGCCGAGCTTTACAGGTAACTCCGGATACCACTAAACGCAAAGGCGTTTTGAATACTCGGGTCTAAAGATTATTAGATCTTAGGGCCAATCAACTAAAGAGCTCGCTCCAGCAGCATACTCCTAATATGTCCGATCGCCTTGGTAGGGTTTAGTCCCTTCGGACAGACAGAAACACAATTCATGATGCCTTTGCAACGAAAGACGCTGAAAGGATCTTCCAAGGCCGACAATCTATCTTCAGTCGCNGTATCTCTGCTATCCGCAATGAAGCGGTAAGCTTGCAGTAGTCCAGCTGGCCCTATAAATTTATCTGGATTCCACCAAAAAGAGGGACAGGAGGTAGAACAGCACGCACATAGNATACATTCGTAAAGGCCGTCGAGCTTTTCGCGATCTTCGGGTGACTGCAAACGCTCTTTTGACGGAAGCTGCTCGTCATTGACAAGATAAGGTTTGACTTTTTCAAACTGCTTATAAAACAACTCCATGTCAACTACGAGATCTCTGATAACCGGTAAGCCTGGTAAAGGCTTAATGGTCAATTTATCTTTTTTGACAACTTCAGACAGAGGCGTTACACATGCTAAGCCGTTTCTTCCATTCATGTTGAGTCCATCGGAACCGCAGACCCCCTCGCGGCATGATCTTCGGTAGGTCACCGACGGATCCTTTTCCTTCAGTAATTCAAGCACGTCGAGTACCATCAGATCNCGGCCCCCGGGAATGTCCAGATCNAAATCCTGTATGTANGGATCGCTATCCACATCGGGGTTGTATCGGTAAACGCTAACCTGCATTAGTAAGTCCTTTCCTTGGGCTCAAAAGTCGGTACTGACTTCGGTTGAAAATTTACAGCTCTCTTACGAAGCTCCTTGACCTTAGGATCATAAATTGAATGACACAGCCAGTTTTCATCATCTCTGACCTGGTAGTCATCTCTCGCATGTGCTCCCCTGCTTTCTTTTCTGCCTTCCGCGCTGATAGCAGTTGCTTCGGCAATTTCTAGCAAATTATCGAGTTCGAGAGCTTCAAGCCTTGCTGTATTAAAAGCTTTAGAAGAATCATTCAGNGACGCACGATTAATACGTTCACGAAGTTCGTTAAGCTTTTCGATCCCTGCCAGCATCGGCTCCTCTTTTCGGAAGACACCAAAATTAAGCTGCATACACTCCTGCAGCTCGCGCTTTAATTCTGCTGGNGATTCACCGTCCCCTGCTGAGTTATCCCAGCGGTTTAGTCGGTCCATAGCTGCATCGAGATCTGAATCAGAAGCCTCTGCCGAATCCATACCCTCTTTTAGGGCATCAGTAATGTGCAAGCCGGCTGCTCGTCCGAATACGACAAGATCAAGCAACGAGTTACCACCTAACCGATTCGCTCCGTGAACAGAAACATTTGCTGCCTCACCCACCGCGTAGAGCCCTTCTATAATTCGGTCGCTACCATCTTCATTGAGAGTAATGCATTGGCCATGGATGTTTGTCGCCGTGCCTCCCATCATGTAGTGGCAAGTTGGTACGACTGGTATAGGCTCCTTAACTGGGTCAACGTGAGCGAAAGTCTTCGATAACTCCGTGATTCCTGGCAATCGAGAATGAAGAATTTCCTCACCCAGATGGTCTAGCTTCAGAAAAACGTGATCCGCGCTCTCACCACATCCTCTACCCTCGAGGATTTCAAGGACCATACTCCGAGCAACAACGTCACGGCCAGCAAGATCTTTCGCTGTTGGCGCATAACGTTCCATGAAACGTTCACCATCTTTATTGATAAGGTAACCGCCCTCGCCTCGGCACCCCTCCGTAACCAAGACACCTGCGCCAGCAATGCCCGTTGGATGAAACTGCCACATCTCCATGTCTTGAACATCAAAGCCGGCGCGCAAAGCCATGCCAGTACCATCNCCAGTATTCATCAGCGCATTAGTCGTAGACTGGTAAATACGACCTGCACCGCCGGTAGCAAGCACCGTCGCCTTGGCTTTAATGTAGTGGACCTCTCCAGTTTCCATACAAATTGCTGTAACACCTACAACAGCTCCATTGGCATTCTTGACCAAATCAACGGCGAACCATTCGCTAAAAAATACGGTGCCCGCTTTGAGATTACCTTGATACAAAGTGTGAAGTAGCGCATGCCCTGTCCGGTCTGCCGCAGCGCACGTTCTCGCTGCCTGCCCACCTTTCCCATAATCTTTCGACTGCCCTCCGAAAGGCCGCTGGTAGATACGTCCATTATCTTTGCGCGAAAAAGGTAAGCCCATGTGCTCAAGCTCGAAGACCGCTTTTGGTCCGACACTGCACATGTACTCAATCGCATCTTGATCACCAATGTAATCAGAGCCTTTGATGGTGTCATACATGTGCCAGCGCCAATCATCGTTAGGGTCTTCACTAGCGATAGCACAAGTAATTCCGCCTTGGGCTGAGACAGTGTGAGAGCGAGTGGGAAACACCTTCGATATTACAGCCGTTCTGCTACCTGATTCAGCCAACTGCAAGCCCGCCCTCATGCCGGAACCACCTCCACCAATAATGATGGCATCAAAATCTAAAACCGGTATATCGCTCATGATCTAACTACCCCAGATAATATTGATGCCCCACAAGAGGTACGCGATCGTGACCAAAATACATCCAATCTGGTAGATAAAGCGCAAGGGGTTTGCTAATGAACCCATCAAATGGGGCCGCAAATAATCAGAACCTATCGCCCACATCCCTATCCAGGCATGTGCGCATATAGAGATGAGGGCCAACATAGTGAATACCTGCATTGCAGGGAGATCGAAGAATGCAACCCATGTCTGGTAACCAAGATTGGGATTAAGAGCCAAAAATACCAGCAGGCATAGAGTATAGAGAACTAAGATTAGAGCACTGACCCGTTGGATCAACCAGTCCGTGACCCCATTGCGGCTGAGCGCTGTTGCTTGGCTGACCATACTTACCCCCCAAATACCCAAATAGCTGCGAGGGCGATTAAGACAGCAGATAAAATTATTGTTAACCGAGCGGCAAATACTCCCCCTTCTAGAGTTTCCCCGAAGCCCATGTCCATAAAAAGGTGCTTAATGCCCGCCACAAGGTGATACGCTAACGCTGCCAAAAGTGCCCAGGTAACAACTTTGCCGACAGGCGAGACCACTAAGGATTGGAGAGCACCAAATCCAGCTGCACTGGATAATGAAAGGTCAAAGGCGTATAGCATAAACGCTACCCCTACAAAGAGCACGCCGCCAGCTACGCGATGAGCGATCGAAGCGATGGCGGTGACCGGCCATCTAAAAGACATAAGGTC
>NZNP01000077.1 GCA_002694945.1 Gammaproteobacteria bacterium | reverse complement strand
TAGATTCTAAATGGATAACGCCCAAAGCTGCCGTCAAAGGCGCCAGCGATGGACTCTACACAATAATCTTCCCAACCCTGCTGAATGTCGAGTTACTAGGGCAGAGCCACGACGTTGAAACAGCAATGTCTTTGGCTCGAGCGCGCGATGTTGCCGAAATCCTACCCTGGACTGAAAAGAGAGAGGAAGGCAACTTTATTTGCATTCCTCCGGAGGCAGGATATCCATACAGCGAACAACGGCTTCCTGACTAGTACTACTTTAGCCACCAAAATCATCTAAGAAAATGTTCTCTCTTTCTACGCCGAGATCTTCTAACATCCCAATAACCGCCGCATTCATCATGGGCGGTCCACACATATAATATTCACAATCCTCTGGCGCTGGGTGATCTTTCAAATACTCGTCGTAAAGCACATTATGAATAAATCCTGTTAAACCATCCCAATCTTCGAGATTTTGATCGGAAAGAGCGATGTGCCAGTCAAAATTTTCGTTTTCTTCAGCGAGCTTATCGTATTCGTCAACATAGAAAAGCTCCCGTTGATTACGACCGCCATACCAGAAACTAATTTTTCGATCAGTACCAAGCCGCTTCAATTGGTCAAAGATATGAGCACGCATTGGAGCCATACCAGCGCCACCGCCAACAAAGACCATTTCCGCATCTGTTTCCTTCGCAAAAAACTCCCCATAGGGCCCAAAAATTGTAACCTTGTCCCCAGGCTTCAAGGAAAATATGTAGGAAGACATATGACCAGGTGGAAAATCAGTGCCTGGTGGCGGCGACGCAATACGAATATTAAATTTCATAATGCCTTTCTCTTCCGGGTAGTTCGCCATCGAGTATGCCCGAATCGTGGTCTCGTCTACTTTTGATAAGTGGTCAAAAACACTGAATTTTTCCCAGTCGCCTCTGTATTCTTCATCGACTTCAATGTCTTTATAATCCATCTCATATGGAGGTATTTCGAACTGCACATAACCACCTGCTCGGAAGTCGACCTCTTCTCCTTCAGGCAGCTTAAGGATTAGTTCTTTTATGAAGGTGGCAACGTTATCGTTGGAGATTACTTCGCATTCCCACCTTTTAACGCCGAAGAACTCAGCAGGAACTTCTATTTTTAAATCCTGTTTTACAGCTGTCTGGCAGGACAGGCGCCATCCTTCTTTCGCCTCCCCTCGTGTGAAATGACCCTCTTCGGTGGACAGCATCGATCCTCCACCCTCCTTGACTTTACAACGACACTGCGCGCAGGTACCCCCTCCGCCGCATGCCGACGAGAGAAAAATACCGGCGTCCGCGAGAGTATTGAGTAACTTGCCTCCAGCCTGAGCGACGATTGTCTTTTCCGGATCACCGTTGATTTCTATCGTTACATCACCACTAGACACCATCATTTTTCGGGCGTAAAGAATAACGAACACGAGTAACATAATGACGGTCGTGAACATGGTTACACCAAGAACGATTTCCATATAATTCATAGCCTACTGCCTTTAAAGCGCAATACCGCCGAAGGACATAAAACCCAACGACATTAATCCAACAGTAACAAACGTTATTCCAAGCCCTCGAAGGCCTTCAGGGACATCACTGTATTTCATTTTCTCGCGAATACCAGCTAATACGACAATAGCGATCGCCCAGCCCACCCCAGAGCCAAAACCGTATACAACGCTCTCGGCAAGGTTGTAGTCGCGATTCATCATAAACAGCGATGCTCCAAGGATTGCGCAGTTGACAGTGATTAGAGGTAAAAAAACGCCGAGGGCGTTATAGAGAGCTGGCAAGTACTTGTCGAGGAACATTTCCAACATCTGAACCATAGCGGCGATCACACCGATATAAGAAAGGAAAGCCAAAAAACTGAGGTCTACCTCCGGAAGTCCCGCCCAAGCCAGCGCGCCAGGAGCAAGAAGGTATTGGTAAATCATGTTGTTCACCGGCACAGTTATGGTGAGGACCACTACAACGGCAATACCGAGACCAAATGAAGTTTCAACTTTCTTCGAAATCGCGATGAAAGTGCACATACCAAGGAAGAACACGAGCGCCATGTTCTCAATGAAAACGGCTCGAACAAAAAGACTAAGGTAATATTCCAGCATAATCAGACCCTCGTCATCGCCGTATGACCGCCAATTTCGTACTCTACCTCCTCAATCTGCTCTGTCTTCCATGCACGGAGAGCCCAGATCAGCAGACCGATAATGAAAAACGCACTAGGGGCAAGAAGCATAAGACCCATCGGGGAATACCAACCACCATTTGTAACGATCGGCATAATTTGGTACCCAAAAAGGCTTCCTGAGCCGAAAAATTCTCTGATCGTAGCAACCAGCATCAAAACCACGCTATAACCCAGACCATTACCTAGGCCATCGATAAAACTCAGGCCAGGTGGGTTTTGCATGGCAAAGGCCTCAGCACGGCCCATAACAATACAGTTTGTGATAATGAGACCAACAAAGACAGTCAACTGCTTGCTGATTTCATAGGCTACCGCCCCCAGCACTTGGTCAACCACAATCACCAAAGAGGCAATAATTGTCATCTGGACAATAATGCGAATGCTGCTTGGAATATGGTGACGAATCATCGAAATAAACAGGTTTGAGAAGGCGCAGACAGCTGTCAGGGCTAGACACATGACCAACGCCACGCTCATCTTAGTAGTAACCGCGAGCGCTGAGCAAATTCCCAAAATTTGGAGGCCGATAGGATTGTTATTGAACACAGGGTTCATCAAGACTTCTTTAGAATTCATTGCTATTTATCCTCGAATATCCTGTAAAACAGGGCCGAAACCGTCTTCACCCATCCAATAGCTTATGAGGTTATTTACCCCGCGGCTTGTCAAAGTTGCACCGGATAAACCATCAACTTGATACTTAGCATCAGCAGATGCCGGATTTACGGCNCCCTTAAGCACCTCAAGCCGCACTTCACCAGCNTCATATAAAGTTTTCCCCTGCCATTGGCTTTTCCAAGCAGGGTTATCCACCTCTCCGCCTAGGCCAGCAGTCTCGCCGTGCTCATAAAATGTGATGCCTGAAATCGTCCGCAGATCACTTTCCAACGCAAGGAATCCATAGAGTGTTGACCAGAGGCCGTATCCATGAATGGGAATCACAACCTTATCGAGGACACCTTCATAGCGCAAAATATAAACGACACTGTAACGTGCCCGTCTTGANATAGATGCGATATCCTCCTNTTTCGAAAGCGCACGAGACAATCCTGGATCCTTAGCACTTTTCCTCTGATCATATTTAGCGGGATCAAACCCAAGATCAGAAGCTTCAAGATCACTCAACAACCGCTTCTCTTCAAGATCGACCAGTCGTATCTCGAAATTTTCAAATAGTTCCGCAATATTTAGGCTGGCTGATGACGAATCTTTCGCATAGAGTCCGGCCGCCTCAAGGATGTTCTTGTTTCGNTCTAAGTCNTTGTTGGCTAANCGCTGAGGCTTNAGCGCAACTGCTGCNCCNGCNACNACTATAGAGCAGANAAGACANACCATCAGCGATACCNNNANAATATTTCTGATTGAGTCTTTATTTTTTGACGGTTGTTGTTCAGATTCCGACACGAGCAAGCCTCCTCTTCACATTGGCTCGTACCACCGCCCAGTCAAAAAGTGGGGCAAACAAGTTCGCAAAAAGAATAGCCAACATCATTCCTTCCGGAAACGCGGGATTAACGACCCTGATCAAAACGCACATCGAACCTATCAGCGCGCCATACCACCATTTACCGGTGTTAGTCATTGATGCAGAGACAGGATCGGTAGCCATATAAAACATGCCAAATGCGAACCCTCCGATCACCAGATGCCAGTGCCAGGGCAAAGCAAACATAGGATTGGTCTCGGAACCGATAAAGTTGAATAATAAGGATGTGCTAACCATCCCAAGCATAACACCCGAAATAATTCGCCAAGACGCCACTTTAAGGAAAACGAGAATCGCGCCACCCATAATAATAGCGATCGTCGAGGTTTCGCCAATGGATCCCTGCATTCTTCCCAAGAACGCATCCATCCAGGTAAGACCGCCGACCATACCATCTCTTATCCCTTCCATCGCGGCAATACCGAGCGGGGTCGCACCGCTGAAACCGTCTACCGCCGTCCATACAGCGTCACCTGATATGTCCGCTGGGTAAGCAAAATAGAGGAAGGCTCGCCCTGTCAGTGCCGGGTTAAGGAAATTCTTACCAGTACCTCCAAATATTTCTTTTCCGATAACAACACCAAAAGAAATACCGAGCGCCGCCTGCCAAAGAGGCAAGGTTGCAGGCAGGGTAAGCGAGAAAAGAATGCTGGTAACAAAAAATCCCTCGTTAACCTCATGACCCCGTGTGACCGCAAAAAGAACTTCCCACATGCCACCGACTATAAAAACAACGATATAGATCGGCACGTAAAATACCGCACCATAAATCAGGCAGTCCCAGATCGAATTTTTATCGTACCCAGCAATCAGCTCAACAATTGCACCTCGCCAACCTTCAAGACCTTCGACACCCATTTGATCCATAGCAACGTTTGCCTGCCAACCAACATGGTACATTCCCGCTAACATGGGTAAGAAGGCGCACCACCACACCGTTGTCATAACGCGCTTCATGTCGACCGCGTCCCTAACGTGTGATGAGGTCTTAGTTACGTAACCAGGCGAGTAGAAAATGGTGTCTACCATCTCATAGACGGCGTAGTACTTTTCCAACCTTCCGCCTTTTTCAAAGTGCGGCTGAATTCCATCCAATACAGTGCGTAAAGACATTTCTCTAGCTCTCTTTTTCAATCCGCGTCAACATATGCCGAAGGTAGGGCCCGTATTCATATTTTCCAGGACATGCAAATGTGCATAAAGCCAGGTCTTCCTCATCAAGCTCAAGACACCCCAGNTCTATCGAAGAATCGAAATCTTCAACAACCAGTGCNCGTAGAAGTTGGGTCGCCAAAATGTCCATTGGCATGACTTGTTCGTATGTGCCTAGAGGGATGATCGACCGTTCACTACCCCCTGTAGAGGTTGTCAAATCGAATTTCTTGCGGCCCCAAAAGCCGAAGTAAAGACGTGTCAGCGAGAACTTCTTAGTCCCAGGCATTACAAATTCGAGCAACTCGCGTTCAGTGCCTTCCGCAAGCGCAGATACTTGATTATGAAATCTGCCTAAGAAAGCCGTACCATCAATTGCAGTTCTGCCATCTAGGACAGATCCACTGATGACTCGATTATTTGTCCCGATTAGCCCGCCTTCAGTAATTTCATNAGTGCTAGCGCCTAGGCGTGTCCGCATTACTCNAGGTTCACTGACCGTGGGTCCTGCTAAAGAAACCATGCGATCGAAAAAAAGTTCACCTGTGAGAAATAGATGACCGATCGCAATAACATCCTGGTAACCAATGTGCCAGACACTACGATTCAGATGAACAGGATGAAGGAAATGAATGTGGGTGCCNGCATTACCCGCCGGGTGCGGCCCAAAAAAGGTTTCGTTTTTAACTTTCGGGTTTTCTGAGTCAGGTAATGATGTTCCAGACATCGAACAAACATAAACTCGGCCCGCTGTCAGCGTNGACAATACATCTATGCCNGCGAGATAAGCTTCAGTGTGCTCGTTGATCCAGAGTGCCGGCTCTGGTGCTAGAGGCTTCGTATCAGAAGCTGTGATNAATATCGCATCAGCTTCTCCGTCTTCTGGATCAGGCACTTTGCTAAAAGGTCTCGTCCGAAACGCTGGCCATTGGCCACTTTCAATCAGAATCTCAACGACCTCGCTGCGATTCAACGTTGCAATCTTGTCGAGCCTGTGACTTGTGAAGTTCAATGCCGGACTATCATCCAGCTCGATCACCAACGATTCGAAAACTCGCTTCGGCCCCCTGTTTATAGCAAGCACTTTCCCACTGCCCGGAGCAGTAAANCGGACACCTTTAGTTTTCTTGTCTGAAAAAACTAGTTGACCTGCTTTAACTAGATCACCTTCGCGCACTTCCATGGTGGGCTTAAGACCAGGATAGTCATNGCCNACCAGCGCTACCTGACGTATTTCGGGACCCNCGGCGAGTTCNTGCGTNGGGTTCCCTGTGATCGGAAGTTCAAGTCCGCGTTTTATCTTTATCATACTTTTTGGAACTGCCCTAAATCGCTACTTCTTTTAGAGAACAGGTTTCGACGAAGTTTTGCTAGCGAAGCCCGCTGTGGCATCAAAAATTCGGCGCTAATTATAAGCACTCAGAAGTCTGAACGCCAGAAAAGAGGGACTACTGNGCCACCTTNAGCGTAGTCACTTCTTTGGACAAAGGTTCTCCAGTCGAAGGTTGAGCTGGAATAACCGGGTATTTGATTCCAGCCATTTTCTGACCAACACGGACGACCTGNCATGAATATCCNAACTCATTATCGTACCAAACGTACAGAATGACCTGATTTCCCTGAACAATCGTCGCATGCGAGTCNANAATCCCCGCGTGCCGGTTACCAATAAAGTCTGTAGAGACAACTTCCTTCGAAATAGTNAAGTCTATCTGTCGGGTCATTGCACTATTGAGTGATACGTCCCGGAGATAGTCGTTTACCACCTCGACCGTGGTTTCGTTCTCTAGTGTAAGATTGAGTATTGCCATGGAAACATTAGGCACTGGAACTCTAATGGAATTACCGGTTAGCTTCCCATCTAATTCGGGCAATAATTTCCCAATCGACTTGGTCGCATTGGTTTCGGTCAACACCATGTTAAGNGGTGCTGAGCGGCCCCGCCGCTCTTTGCTATGTGTATTGTCGTGCAAATTCTGGTCATCAGTATACGCGTGCACNGTCTCCATGTGACCGTGAACAATACCAAAATGATCATTAATACACTTCAAAACCGGAACGATTGCGTTAGTGGTACAGGAAGCAGCCGCAACTATATTGTCTTCCGGAGTCAACAGGTCCGAGTTTGCGCCCGAAACTATATTCACGACATCACCCTTGCCAGAGGTCGTCAGGAGAACTTTATCGGCGCCCTTGGCTTGAAGATGCAGTTCGAGCCCCTGACGGTCTCTCCAAACACCGGTCGAATCGATAATCAGCGCCTTATCTATTCCATATTGAGTGTAATCAATTGCCGACGGATCTGAGGCATAGATGAATCGAATTGCATTACCATTACAGATCAGGACATGACTTTCTTCATCCACCCGAATCGTACCCTTAAATGAGCCATGAACCGAGTCCCGACGCAGAAGACTAGCTCGTTTGTAAAGATCTTCNACTGGGTGTTTAGGAGGACGCAAAACAACAGCGCGCTGAACTAGATTTTGTCCGCCTGCGGCTTTTTCAACCAACAAACGAGTTAGCAATCTGCCTATTCGTCCAAAGCCATAAACAACTACGTCCCTGGGCTCATGACTTACGGTGTCATGACGGCCAATGATCTCAGCGCAGGCTCGCTCGACATAGCTGTCGAGTGATAAGCCTTCATTATCGGCCATGAAATTAGATGTTAGCTTTCCGATGTCAATGTGAGCGGGACCTAGATCAAGTTGACAGAGAATTTCGAGTAAGGGATGCGTTTCAAATTCCGACATCTCATTTTTTTCTATTTGGCGAACGAAACGATGGGCTTTCATTAACTCNATCACCGCCTGGTTATATAGCGGAACACCATGTATGTAGATCACTACATTTCGGCGATACAATCCGCCAATCATGGGGATCATTGCTTCGGCAAGAGCTTCTCGCTCCTTAAAATCTGCAAATACGCCGTCTAAACCAGGTTTAGCCACTAGCGATTCTCCTATGTGAATGCTACTTTTTTAACTACTCTTCGATATGCGCTGAAATAGAGGCATTTANAGCCNGCGAATTATGATTCGTCGGCTACTCAGATTCAACTAATTCNCCTAATGACCAACAAATTCTTAGCGGCTTAGCAATATTTACCCTGACAATTGTTTTGCCAGACTAAGAAACTGACCGCAGACAAAATTCATGACTTCCCATCAGAGGAGGGTAAGGATAATCTTGCCATCTTTTCGCAGGCAAAATCTCTTCACATGCCGACACCTGCTCTACCCAGCCGACCCGGGGACAGACAACTTTGGGCNAACCTGCCAGGAGCCGGAGCAACACACGCTATTGCAAACACCGTGCGCGATCTGACAGGTTTCAATCTTGTCATCGCNGCCGACACACANGGCGCNGNGCAAATAACCAACGAGTTGAAATTTTTNCTATCGGATGAACTAACCATTCTAAGCCTGCCTGACTGGGAAACACTTATNTATGACAAATTCTCACCTCACCAAGATATCATCTCTGAGCGCCTAGGCGTCCTTAATCAACTCGTTATGTCCGAGCGCGGCTTACTAGTGATTCCAGCTACTACCCTATTGCAGCGTTTGGCTCCTCCTGAATTTATCCTCGGCAATAGTTTGGTTCTGGANACATCCCAAAAATTCGACATTAACCAAATGCGTCGAAAACTACAGGAAGCTGCTTATCTTAGTGTTGAGACTGTAATAGAGCATGGNGAATATGCAGTCAGGGGCTCTATCATGGATATTTTCCCGATGGGATCCGCGATCCCCTATAGGATCGATCTTTTTGACGATGAAATCGACTCGCTGAGAACATTTGACCCCGAAACGCAACGCTCAATCCAACAGGTAGAGCAAATAGCATTACTACCCGCAAGAGAGTTCCCGCTTGACGACAGGACAANAAAACACTTTCAAAACAACTGGTATATGCGTTTCGATAGCGAGGGCAGAAACTGCCCCATTTATCGTGATGTGAGTTCAGGAATAGCGCCTGCTGGAATCGAATACTACCTGCCATTGTTTTTCACTGAGATGGCAACTCTGTTTGATTATCTCCCCGACGNCACCCGAATTTTCTGCGCCGACATCGAGTCTAGAATTGACGAATACTGGGTAGAGGCGGAGGCTCGTTACGAAAGTCTCCGTTACGACAGAGAAAGGCCGATCCTNCCACCAACAGACCTCCTCCTGAAGAAAGACGCGTTGTTCTCCTATTTCAAAAACTATACCCGCATAGATTTTCGGGAAGCGAATGCAAACGCGCACCATGTATTCAGCTACGAACAACTGCCAAACCTTGCTGCNAACCAACGCACAGCTCAACCACTAGTCGCACTAGCGGACTTTGTCGAAAAACAACAGAAGAGAATTTTAATCGTCGCTGAGTCGAATGGCCGCCGCGAAGTTGTCGATGGACTACTGACCCAAAATGGTCTGCGAGGGGTCAGTGTAGATGGATGGCAAACTTACATAGAAAACGAAAATCGACTTTCTATTGCAGTGGCACCACTTGAGCGAAGTCTGGTCACAGACGACCTAATAATGTTCACGGAACAGCAGCTATTTGGAGAACGGGTTCTACAGGAACGTCGCCGCAACCGAGAGCGGGACAACTTCACTGAATTAGCTATCAAGAGTCTAACGGAATTGCGAATCGATGCNCCNGTCGTTCATATTGANCATGGCGTGGGCCGATACCGCGGTNTGCAGATCCTCTCAGTCGATGGGCAAGAAGCGGAATTTTTAACTTTGGTGTATCAGGATGAGGCTACACTGTATGTCCCTGTCGCTTCGCTAGACCTAATCTCTCGTTATACNGGCTCCGAGGAATCACTNGCACCGCTGCACAGATTAGGTGGCGACACGTGGGAAAAGGCTAAAAGAAAAGCGGCTGAGCAGATTCATGACGTAGCTGCCGAGCTATTGAGCATTTACGCCAGGCGCGAGGCAAAAACAGGCTTCTCTTACCCAGTTCCAGATGAAAATTACGACCAGTTTGCCCAAGCTTTTCCATTCGAGGAAACCGTAGATCAGGAATCAGCCATTCTTAATGTCATCGGGGATATGACAGCATCAAAAGCAATGGACCGGCTGATCTGCGGCGACGTAGGTTTTGGCAAGACNGAAGTGGCCATGCGAGCCGCATTCCTTGCAGTTCAAGCAGGCAAGCAGGTGGCTGTATTGGTACCCACCACACTGCTAGCCCAACAGCATACTGAAACATTCCGCGACCGCTTCGCTGAATGGCCCGTAACTATCGACACTATATCCAGGTTTANGACTCGCAAAGAACAAGCAGGAACTATCGACAAGATAAAGAGAGGTCTTCTNGATATCGTTATTGGCACTCACGCCTTGCTTCAAGACGACATTGATTTCAANAACCTGGGACTNCTGGTCATTGATGAAGAACATCGGTTCGGAGTNCGTCAGAAAGAAAAGCTTAAATCACTAAGAGCCGAAGTCGACATCCTCACGCTGACAGCAACGCCAATACCGCGAACCCTCAATATGGCTATGTCCGGCATGAGGGATCTTTCGATCATCGCGACGCCACCTGCCAAACGTCTATCTATTAGAACATTTGTGCGTGAGAAAGATGATGCACTGGTGCGTGAGGCAATCCAGCGCGAACTAATGCGCGGAGGCCAGGTTTATTACCTACATAATGAGGTTAGCAGTATAGAGAAAACAGCAGATGCTCTGCATAAACTAGTACCCCAAGCAATGATCGCGATTGGTCACGGACAAATGAGAGAAAGAGAACTGGAACAGATCATGAGCGATTTTTATCACAAGCGCTCTAACGTCCTCGTCTGCACAACAATCATCGAAACCGGCATCGATATACCAAACGCCAACACAATCATCATGGACCGAGCCGACAAGTTCGGTCTTGCTCAGATACATCAACTTCGTGGTCGTGTCGGCCGCTCGCACCACCAAGCATATGCTTACCTTCTAACACCTCATCCTCAGGCGATGACATCTGACGCTGAGAAACGGNTAGAGGCGATAGCGGATGCCCAGGACCTAGGNGCAGGTTTCATTCTTGCGACTCACGATCTGGAAATTCGNGGGGCCGGTGAATTACTAGGAGACGGCCAAACTGGCAACTTACATACCATTGGTTATTCACTTTATATGGAAATGCTAGATCGAGCAGTCAAGGCCATAAAAGACGGTAAAACCCCTAACTTAGATCGTCCTTTCAAGGAAGGCGCCGAGATCAANCTTCATCTGCCCGCCCTGATTCCCGAAAACTATCTGCCAGATGTACATATGCGACTCGTCCTTTACAAGAGAATTGCAAACGCGAAATCCGAAGAACAATTGCGTGAATTACAGGTTGAGATGATAGATCGTTTTGGTCTGCTGCCTGAGTCAGTAAAAAATCTATTCAGACTGACACAGATCAAACTACAGGCAATGGACCTTGGAATCAAAAAACTCACTGCCAACAATACTGGAGGCAAAATAGAC
The DNA here is from genome assembly GCA_002694945.1 of Gammaproteobacteria bacterium. GTDB lineage: Bacteria > Pseudomonadota > Gammaproteobacteria > Pseudomonadales > Azotimanducaceae > UBA9659. Next base: position 8,118 of record NZNP01000077.1, on the reverse strand, counting down.
TTTGACCAGGAAACCTTGGTCGACCCAGGAACTATTGTCAGCTTAGTTCANTCANAACCTCACCGTTATCGACTGGGCGCNCCAAATCAATTAGTTATCGACGAAAAAATGGAGAAAGCGGAGGCCCGCTTCAGTAAAATGGAGCGACTCCTTGAACGATTGGATGAAAAAAGGGTTGCTTCCAAAGATTTATAGCCCCATTAGTTTTGCCTNACTGGCTTCATTGCTGACCTTAGCAACTCTCGCCCAGGCAAACTCTTTCGAGGGCTGGTATCAGATCGACGTTATTCTCTTTAAGCCAAACGAGACAATAACGGACACAGAAACATGGTCCGAATTCGTGCCATCTTACCCGCACAGCACAATCGCGGTAACGGAACCTCGTGTCTCGAATCTTTCACAACTAAGACATTTTGAAGCCCAGAAAAAGTTTGGAATCAAAGAATCCGTCGAAACCTTTTTTAGTCCTAACAATTTTCTCTTCGAAGACGAAGGCAATAGCACGCGCAACCAACTCATCCTAGACGCGCTGACGAAGAGCGATGAAAAAGGCTCAAAAAAAACTATGAAAATAAAAGGACCTGCGACTACAAACAGCAATCAGNTGTCAACGCAAACAGAGTCAGNGGCTTTCAATGAAACTTTCCAATTACCACCTCAGAATCCAAACAGTGCGGGCAATCGGGCTTTCAAGAGGACTCTGGAAGATTCCACACTAAAGGGTATCCTTAGAAGATTAAACCGATCCTCTCGTTTCAGTGTCTTGAGTCACCAGTCATGGTTACAACCTATCCAAGACGATCCCTCCTTCATTCTGTTTCAAGCAGGCCAACGTTATAACGATCGCCATGAGATTGAAGGGACTCTCGGATTCAGTCGCGGCCGCTATCTGCATGTCCAGTCTGACCTCTGGTATAGCAATTTCAAACCGCGAACTGACATCAATGCAGGTGGTTTCAATCGCCCTAAATCCGCGAACATAGACCTCCCTGAAGAGATGTTGTTGGACTATCAGGATCTAATCAAACTAGAAGAGAATTGGGGCCTTTTTTACCTACACGAAACCTATCGCATGGTTCAATCACGGCGCATGCGTAGCAATGAATTACACTACCTTGATCACCCCTTGTTTGGTGTAATCGTCCGCATTAATCGATACATGTCTGGGACAACTGAGAACGACTAGTCACATACCGAAGAATATCTATAAAAATTTTACTAGGCCTTATGTCATGTTGATTATTGCTTAGCTTTCTCTCCACCATGACGGGCAGCCATACGTTCGATTATCCTCCCCATACAGCCCAACGACGTTAAGTGGAAATAAATCCAACTAAGTTCACCGGTGCGGAATAGCTCGATGGCCTTTGAATCGCTTAGTTCCACTAACTTTCTTTCGTCAACTGCTAACAATCCTGTCAGACCGAACTGTTGCCCATTCAAGACATCGACCTTGGCATTAAGAGCCATCAGGAGTTCATTGTCCCGAAGCCGTTTGACGAAAGATTCGGTTCGCACATATTGCTTCTGATACTGTTCCAGAAAGTCAAGCGCCTGTTTAAGCAAGGGAGACGGTTCCTCTCCATCGAATAGAGGCTCTCCATCCCGATCAGTGAACCCTTCATAGGCTTCATCTATGCAAACAACTCGTTGATCACTCTCTGGGGTATCGGCTAATACAAAGGGGTAACGACGCACAAATGCTGGAATATAATGCGCATCCCACAGGCCTGATTCATCAACAAAGAGGTTTTCTCCATTACGCAGACCAAGCATCGCGACAGGAACAATATTCTTACCAGCCTCAGCAAAGACAATAGGATATTCTTTACTAGCCTCACTAAATTCTACTCCAGCAAGAATCACCGAATTCGTCCGTGCTGAAAACTCAAAAGTTCGATTTTGCGAACGAATCTTCTTGTCTTTGTGAGTAGCTTTATTCAGCGGAACGGGCTGCTTATAGAACATCAGATTCGACATAGCTAAAACAGAAATTTATCAGCAGATAGTCTAGCTGATTTAGAAACATAGCGACATATTGCCCCGAAACGGTCGTGGCTCTTTATTCAGCCTCACCCCTTGTTCAAAAGGGAATGACGATTCAAGGAAAAAGTTAAAGATCCTCTAACTCATTTGCCCCTCTGGGCTAACATCTAGCTGAAGGTTGGGGTTCAGGTTCGATGTAAAGAGTATGTGATGGAAAAGCTATTTCAGCCCCATGTTTCTCAATAATTTCATAAATGCGGAGTAACACAAGCTCTTTGATGCCATGGTAGGCTACCCAGTCAGTCGTCCGGGTAAATGTGTATACAAAGAAATCGAGAGATGATGCTCCAAAAGCGTTAAAGTTAACCATCAACGTTTTATCAGCATCGATGTCCGGATGCGTCCGCAACATTTGCCTGACGTCATCTACGATAACCTGAACCTTTGAGATGTCATCGTATCTAAGACCTATGGTCTCGTGTATCCGACGATTAAGCATGCGGGAGGGGTTTTCTAGAGAAACAGTCGCGAACACTGAGTTAGGAATATACAGAGGCCGCTGGTCGAAGGTTCGAATTACGGTTAATCTCCATCCAATTTCCTCGACCGTACCTTCTATTTCTCGGTCCGGGCTACGAATCCAATCACCTACCGCAAAAGGCCGATCAAGATATACCATCAAGCCACCAAAGAAATTAGCTAGCAGGTCCTTAGCTGCGAAACCCACCGCTATGCCGCCGATGCCACCAAAAGCAAGCACACCACTAACGCTGACCCCTAAGGTTTGCAGGACCGTCAAAACGGCAGTGATAACAACTGACACACGTAAAAGTTTACCCACGGCATTCGCGGTTGTACGATCGGCACCATCGGCAATGAAAGCAAACTCAGCTTCAGTAATGAACCTGTAGAGAAAAAAAGTAAAAAGAAAGATAACAGCTATAAACCGGACAGGGTCGGTGAGTTGGGCTAAAGTTGACCCTGTGTCAGCAGTAATCACATCTGCAGCGAATCCAATACCCAGCACCCAGATCAACCATGCCAGAGGCCGTCTCGCGCTGCTGACCAATGCGTCGTCCCAAATGGTTTTCGTTCTCGTTGTCTGTTTCTGTAACTCCAGAAGCAGCCTTTTAGCGCCATAATTGATCGTCACGGTCGCGAGAACAATCAAAAACAACCATATTACGTCGGGTCGATAGATCAATTGTTCCAGTTCAATCAGTATTCCATCCATGAAATATCTCCGGTTATCGGGCTAATAGCCGCTCAATCTCGACGCAAACGAGCCAAATTATAGTCGCTATCATCGCCCGGATAGGCTTCATTAGATATTGCCGGAGGCGTCAGATGCGTTTTTTTAATTACAACCGGTTCATCTTCAAATGTTAGCTCGCCTCCGAGTTCCGGGGTTCTTGGCAAAGCCACAGCGACTTCAGCTTTGACCAGCCAAGCATCCAAATAGCCCATATCCTTAAGGTCTGCCATTAGTCCTTCTTCGTCTGAGGGACGAACAGCACCTACCAAAACACGAAAAAATTCAGATCCATTTACAGAAACAGCGTGCACTAGAACATCATATCCAGATACCTCCAGATGACCCGCCATCGAATTTGCTTTAACCTCAGACAAAAAACTGGCAGCGCAAACATAGACCCCACCTCTGCTAACAGCGTCTGCCTTATGTAAAGAATCGCTGCTCACAGAGAGACCATCAAATAAAACTTCGTCCTCGGTTCCTATAGATAATTCTTCATCGCCTGTCGACAACGGAACATCAAAATCGTAACCAGCCAGCATCGCATCAATCTCTGCAATATCTTGTCTATCAAGTTCTTCTATTAAATCGTCGGCTACGCCATCTAACTCAGCAAAGTCACCATCATCATCCAGTAAGTTGAAGATCATCTCCAATTGCGTACTATTATCGCTATAATCAACTGGCGAAAACTTCTCTATGCCGGCAGCCCTTAATCGTCGACGAAGGACTTCTTGATCCGAAAAGTTTTCTGTCACATCTATTAATACCTGGTACCGCTCTCCGTCATCACGCAGATAGACCTCTCTAACTAAAGATGAGCTTATTCGTTCGGCTTCCGACAAAGCTAAAGAACGATCAGGGAAACTGCCAATTAACCAATAGCTGTTGGCACTCGCAAAAAAAGGAGTCAAGAACAAAAATGCAATAGCAGTCGCTCTGCAGAACGGGGAAAAACCGCTCATTTGAGATCGATCATTGCCGTTTAGACATATCATCGAGTTATTCTCTGCTCCAGCGTTAGGCAAGACGGGCTCCAATTATACCTGAAGAAGGTTAGAGCCAGGTGTTGAAAAAAGTGTTGCCTGCAGCTATTTGCTGTATATAATTCCAGTTACTGTATAAAAAAACATCAGTTCTTATGAATAAGTTAACGCAACGACAAAGCGAAGTGCTAGGTTTCATAAAAAACCATATCGACGAGACAGGTTATCCACCCACAAGGGCAGACATTGCCAAAGAACTTGGTTTTAAGAGCGCCAATGCATCGGAAGAGCACCTAAAAGCTTTAGCTAAGAAAGGCGCAATTGAGATGATCCCAGGAACTTCGAGGGGTATTAAGCTACCAGACAACAAAAATGATGGCATCCCGATAGTNGGTCGAGTTGCTGCAGGTAATCCTATTTTAGCCGAAGAGCACATCGANGATTATTGCGAACTNCCGGCATCTTTCTTTAAACCTGCCGCAGACTATCTACTTGAGGTACGCGGTGACAGCATGATNGAGGTAGGGATATTAGATGGTGACCTTCTAGCGGTCCACAGGACGACTAACGTACAAAATGGCGATATCGTCGTCGCCCGTATAGAGGATGAGGTCACTGTAAAAAGATATCGCAAGGGACGCAGCAAACACCAAGTAACCCTTGAACCTGAAAACAAAGACTACTCAGTGATTGAGGTAGACTTACGTGATCAGGAGTTCAATATCGAAGGACTAGGCGTAGGGATCTTAAGGCACTAGAAAAGTAATACATCGGAAACAGAACAAACCGATTATCTTTTTGCCTTAGCGGGAGTTTTTTCCGTTACTACCCATTCGCCATCTAAGTAGTCTGCACGCCAGCCGGAAGGTTTACCTTTGTCATTCTCCGTCATGACGTAATGTTCTTTGGTCTTACGAGCAAATTTGACCAAACTACGCTGCCCTAACGAATCCTTTGCCGGAGCCCGCATTAAAAATTGGTATTTCGGGTCAATCTCGTTTTGATGAGGCAGAATCTCATCCAGATAAGGCGCACGAGTTTCTCGGTTCTTTGGGAATTGACTGGCAGCAAGGAATATACCTGCGGCACCATCACGTAACACGTAGGTGTCGTCTACCTTTTGGCATTGGAGCTCAGGCATAGGCACAGGATCCATTTTCGGTGGAGCTGGCTCACCGTTGCGGAGGAGTTTACGCGTGTTCTTACAGTCATCACTGGTGCAACCAAAGTATTTACCAAATCTACCCGTCTTTAGTTGCATTTCGGCACCACACTTATCGCAATCGAGCACAGGGCCTTCGTAACCCTTTATCTTGAACTCTCCCCGCTCAATACCAAATCCAGAACAGTCGGGGTTATTACCGCAAACATGTAATTTACGTTCCGTGTCAATCAAATAGCTATCCATGGCTGAGTTACAATTCTCGCACCGACGCTTGTTAATTAAAATTCTAGACTCTTCCTCCTCGTCGCCATTAGCACTGACTACTTCATCACCTGGAATCAGATTAATGGTATGTCGACATCTCTCTTTCGGCGGCAGCACATATCCAGAGCACCCAAGAAAAACACCCGTGCTTGCCGTCCGAATCTGCATACCCCGCCCACATTTCTCACATTGGATATCCGTCATAGTCGGATCGTTCGCACGCATGCCGGCCTCACCGCCGGCTATGTCCAACTTTTGCTCGAAGTCGGTGTAAAAGTCATTAAGTAAATTTTGCCACTGCACCTGCCCTTCTGAGACTTTGTCTAGACCCTCTTCCAGTTGAGCAGTAAAACCATAATCCAACAGGTCATCAAAGCTTTCGCTGAGCCTTTCTGTTACAACGTCGCCGATCTTTTCAGCATAGAAGCGTTTACTCTGGAGGGTAACGTAACCCCGATCCTGAATAGTGGTAATAATCGACGCATAAGTCGACGGGCGGCCTATACCTCGTTTTTCAAGCTCTCTAACGAGGCTCGCTTCACCGTAACGAGGCGGCGGCTTAGTAAAGTGCTGGTTTGGCAGCAATTGATCAAGATTTAAAACCTGATTAACCGCATATTCTGGAAGCGGTTGTTCTTCATCTTTGCGACCAGCTGGGGGCTGTGCACGAGTATAGCCATCAAATTTCAAAATCCGACCCCGAACCCGCAATTCATACTCGCCTGCATTCACCACTACCGAGGTACTTATATAGTCGGCGTTTGGCATCTGACAGGCCACGAATTGGCGCCATATAAGCTCATACAAGCGTTCAGCATCCCGCTCCATGCCCTTCAACGCTGTTGCCTTGACCTTTACATCTGACGGTCTAATCGCTTCGTGTGCTTCCTGCGCGCCCTGCTTACTCGAGTAAAGGCGCGGCTGCTCCGGCACATATCGATCACCATATTCAGACTGAATGAGAGCGCGACAGGCACCGACGGCCTCGCTACTCAAATTGGTCGAGTCAGTTCGCATGTAAGTTATATACCCAGCTTCGTATAGCCGCTGTGCCATCATCATGGTTTTCTTAACGCCAAAGCTAAGCCGCGTACTAGCCGCCTGTTGCAAGGTCGAAGTTATGTAGGGAGCTGTCGGACGAGTCTGCGTAGGCTTGTCCTCCCGACTCAAGACCTTAAACTCCGCAGCACGCAATTTTGCCAGAACTATCTGGGTCTGCTCCTCGCTTACGGGCCGGAAATTTCCCCCATTTTCCTTAGTAACCTGGAACCTAACCGAATCACCTAAACCAACTTTCGCATGCTGTTCGCTTAAAGTTGCGAAAACCTCCCAGTATTCCTCCGGTATAAATGCTCGTATTTCCCTTTCTCGTTCAACAATCAGCTTGACAGCTACCGACTGAACGCGCCCGGCTGAAAGACCCCTAGCTATCTTCGCCCACAATAACGGGGAAACCATATAGCCAACCACACGGTCAAGGAATCGCCTCGCTTGCTGAGCGCTGACCATATCCATATTGATCTGGCCAGGTTCCTCGAACGCTGCCTGAACGGCGTTCTTCGTTATTTCATTAAACACAACCCGTCGGTAGCGATCCGTGTCTCCACCAATCGCTTCTTGCAGATGCCATGCTATTGCTTCGCCTTCGCGGTCAAGATCCGTTGCAAGAAAAATCTGATCCGCGTCACGAGCAAGCTTCTTTAGCTCTGAAACGACTTTTTCCTTACCGGGGAGTATCTGATAATTAGCTGCCCAGTCATTAGAAGGGTCAATACCCATCCGCGAGACGAGTTGTTTACGGGCCTTCTCTTTTTTATAGGCAGCTTTTTTCTCGGGCGGCATTTTGCGAGTTTTGGCTGCTTCTTTAGCTCTCGCTTTAGGGTCAATCTTGGAGGTGCCGCTGACCGGCAAATCTCTAATGTGACCGACACTAGACTTCACTATATAGTCGTCACCCAGGTAACGATTAATAGTTTTTGCCTTGGCTGGTGATTCAACGATGACTAAGGATTTACCCATCCGATCTCAATTTGTTGGTTTTTCGTGTTTGAACTGGGCTAAACGGGCGACATATATAAGGTCATTAACCAATAAGGTCAAGCAGCAAATTGAGCCAAGGTCGTTTTCAGGTCCTATCAATGTCGATAGAGATCCATTTCATTGAGGCAACTCCTAGCGCTTATTTTCTCGCTGTCAGACCTTTATCTGGCGGCTGCTCATGGAGCGGCAGGTGGGCGCACTGTCGCAAAAATTTTAGTACATAATCTTCGTCTCCCTCAGCTTTTTCATGCCAGTAGACGGAAATCTTATGTCCGGACTCTTCTATCCGTTCCACGTCAGCAGGGAGATCGTCAGTAGATTTATCAAGAAAATTCCGCATTTCTTTAGATAGCAATTCACCGTCAGTGACCCATACCCAACCACCGTCCAGACGTCGCTCTAGGCACCACCTAAGATCAGAC